>NZ_CP034328.1:2821822-3163644 GCF_003940805.1 Tabrizicola piscis | reverse complement strand
GACCATTCATGCGCGAACAGGCGGCCGGTGCGACCCATGCCGCATTGCACCTCGTCGAAGATCAAGAGCGTGCCCGTCGCATCGCACAGGTCGCGCAGTCCCTTCAGACACTGGTCGGGGACCGTGCGGATGCCGCCTTCGCCCTGGATCGGTTCGATCATCACGGCGCAGGTCCGGTCGGTGATGGCCGCGCGGATCGCATCATGGTCGGCCCATTTCAGATGGGTGAAGCCCGGCATCAGCGGCCCGAAGCCCTTGACCATCTTTTCCGACCCCGCCGCCGCGATGGCGCCGGTGGACCGCCCGTGGAACGCGCCTTCGAAAGCGATGATCTCAACCCGGTCGGGCTGGCCGTTGTCGTAGTGGAACTTGCGCGCCATCTTGATCGCAAGCTCGGCCGTTTCGGTGCCAGAGTTGGTGAAAAACACCGTGTCGGCGAAGGTTTCGGCCACCAGAAGGTCGGCCAGCCGCTGCTGTTCGGGGATCGTGTAGACGTTGGACACATGCCAGACCTTCGCCGCCTGATCGGTCAGCGCCTGCACCAGCGCCGGGTGGGCATGGCCCAGCGCGTTCACGGCAATCCCGGCACCAAGGTCAAGATATCGGCGCCCGTCGTCGGCCACCAGCCAGCTGCCTTCGCCCCGGACAAAAGCCAGCGGCGCGCGGTTGTAGGTCGGCAGAACGGTCGGGATCATGGGAATGGTCCTTGAATGGTCAGGTCAATGGGTGCCTGAGGGCTGCAGTTTAGTCAACGAGGGGAAGGGGCGCCCTTGCAAGGGCACGACGGACAGGACGCAGGGCGTCAGACGCGGCAGCGTCGGCGCAGGGCGGGGAAAAGGCGGGTCCGGTCGATCATCAGACGGGAATAGCCCGGCCTTGACTGTCGGTAAAGTGGAAATAAGCCGGCGACCACGATGGCAGGACAAATCTTCTCGAATTGTCGAAAACTTTGTGCGAAACGTCGCCGCAATTGTTGGGGTGGTTTTCTAGGCCATGCCGGGGCCCTGGGGAACAGGCATGGCGACGTACCAGATCAGCTTCTTCGCGCTGGGCCCGGATGGGGCGACGGGGGCTTTTGCAGTGCCCGAACCCAAGGGACTGCGCTTTGCGCTTGCTTCGGTCGACGTCGGTGCGGTTCTGGTCGAGGATGGGCCGGGGGGCCCCGATGATCCCGTGGTGGCACCAGACAGCCCGCTTGGCCGTGCCGGGCAGGCGGTTGAACTTGGGCTGCAGATCACCGCGATCTCTGACGAGGCCGGTCCGCGCATGCTGCGGTTTCATGTGCTGAAACTCGACGGCGTGGCGGTGGGGCTGATCGGGGCCGACGTGCCGCCGTCCGGCGTCTGGCTTCTGGTGACGGGCACCGAACCGCCGGGCGACCCTGCGACGCTCAGGTCACTTGCCGATGACAGCCTGCCGCAGCCGGTCAGCAGCAGGCCCCGCAAGACGCTGTTCGCCTTTACCCCCGGCACGCGGATTGACACGCCACAGGGCGCCCGTCTGGTCGAGGATCTGGCCCCGGGCGATCTGGTGTCGACGCTGGACAACGGCTCGCAACCCGTGCGCTGGGTGGGCAGCCGCTGGGTTTCCCCCGCCGAAATGCAGCTGCGTGAGGATTTGCGGCCCGTTCATCTTGACGCAGGGGCGTTCGGCAATCCGGCTCCTCTTGTGGTGTCACCCCGGCACCGGATCTTGCTGAACGACTGGCGGGCGCAGGTCTATTTCGGTGAGGACGAGGTGTTGATCCCAGCCCAGGCCTTGATCAACGGTGCCTCTGTGCGCCAGATCCTGCCGGACAGTGGCGTCACCTACATCCACCTGCTGTTCGACCGGCATGAGGTGATTATCGCTGAAGGTACGCTGTCGGAAAGCTTCCATCCGGGCGAGACCGGCCTTGGCGCACTGGACACCGCCCAGCGCCAGGAGATCGGGGCGCTTTTCCCCGGTCAGGCGCTGGAACGGCGGCGGGCGGCCTTTGCGATCGTGCGGATGGCCGAGGCGCGCGCCTTGCGCCTGCCGGGCTGAAGGGGGCAATGTCAGACCCCGTGCATCGCCATGCGTGGCGTGGGAATCCCGGCCTTGCACCGATAATTTCGCCTGCCCTTGCGGCCCCCTGCCCCACCCGGATACAATGCACGGGAATTGTGACAGCCGGAGAGCAAGATGTCCTGGACCGACGAGCGCGTCGAGACGCTCAAGCGTATGTGGGGCGAGGGTCAGTCGGCCAGCCAGATCGCCAAGGAATTGGGCGGGGTCACCCGCAATGCCGTGATCGGCAAGGTGCATCGGCTGGGCCTGTCGAACCGCGTCGGCGGCAAGGATGAGGAAGAAGATACCTCCGCATCCGCCCCTGCGCCAGTTGCGGCGACAGCATCGCGCCCCGAGCCTGCCCCACCGCGGCCTGAACCCGCCGCCCCCCGCGCCGAACCGCCGCGTCCCGCGGCCCCCCCGGCAGCGGCGGCACCCGCATCGAACGTGACGCCCCTGCCCTTGCGCAAGGCGATCATCCCCGCAGGCCAGCCCCTGCCGCCGCAGCCATCCTTGAACGAGATCAGCCCCGAAGCGCTCGCGTCAGTCCGCGAGGTGGAAAAGCGCGCCAAGCGGCTGACGCTGATGGAACTGACCGAACGCACCTGCAAATGGCCGATCGGCGACCCAGCGACGGATGACTTCTGGTTCTGCGGCCTGCCCAGCCTGCCCGGCAAACCCTATTGCGAGGCGCATGTCGGCGTGGCCTTCCAGCCGATGAGCGCCCGGCGCGACCGCCGCCGCTAAGTCCCACGCAAGACCTGACGCAAGGCCACTAAAACGCGTGATCAGCAATGGTCGCGCGTTTTGCGTCATTTATGCTCAGTTTCGCCACATTTCCCATCATTGTTGCCGATACGGCATCGATGGAGCAGCAGGCATGACGCAATCGGCGGATATGGTCGTTTCCCGGCAACGTGGCGGGCTGATGGTGCTCCTGTTCACCGTAACGATTTTCACCAGTGCGCTTTTGCTGTTTTTCGTCCAGCCGCTCTATACCCGGATGGTCCTGCCGCAGATCGGCGGCGCGGCGGCGGTCTGGACCACGGCGATGCTGTTCTTCCAGACAGTTCTGATCGGCGGATATCTATATGCGCATCTGATGAACCGCCATCTGCCGGTCAACCTGCAGATCGTGGTGCATATTGCTTTGGTATTGCTCGCACTCACCGCCCTGCCGCTGGCGGTGCCGGACAGCTGGGCCTATGACCCGGCCCAACCGGTCGTCACCCAGACGCTGTGGCTTTATGCCCTTGGCGTGGGCCTGCCCTTTGCCGTCCTGTCCGCCAACGCCCCGCTGATCCAGTCATGGTATCGGCGCAGCGGCGGGCCAAGCGCCGATGACCCCTACTTCCTTTACGCCGCCAGCAACCTTGGGTCGCTGGTGGCCCTTCTGGCCTTTCCCTTGGTGGCCGAGCCGTTGTTCGGCGTCTCGGCCATTTCGGTCGGCTGGTCTGTGGGCTTCGTCATCCTCGGGCCGATGCTGCTGCTGTCGGGCCTTGCCGCGCGCGGGTCGGCCATGCCCGACCTGCCCGCAAGCCCGACCACACTCCCGCCCACTGATCGCATCACACCGCAGCAACTGGCGCTGTGGGCATTCCTGGCCTTCCTGCCGTCGTCCCTCATGCTGTGCGTGACAACGAAGATCAGCACCGACCTTGGGTCCTTCCCGCTGGTCTGGGTCATCCCGCTGGCGCTTTATCTGCTGACCTTCGTGCTGGTCTTTTCCGTCAAATCACCCCTGACCGCCGGGCGGCTGCAGCTGGTCTTGCCATTTGCGCTGATCACCCTGATCTACTTCACCTTCAAGCCCGCCGGCACGCTGACCGGCTTCGCCGCCATGCTGGTGGCCTTCTTCATCATCGCGCTGGCCGCGCACCGGATCCTGTTCGACGCCCGCCCCGACGCGCGCCACCTGACCGTGTTCTACCTGACCATGTCGATCGGTGGCGCCCTTGGCGGTGTCTTCAACTCGATCGTAGCCCCCATCGTCTTTGACCGGCTGACGGAATACCCGGTGACTGTTGGCCTGTGCATCTTCCTGCTGCTGGCCGAACGCAGCCGCAACCTGCCGCGGGAACTGGCCATGGGGCTGGTGCTGTCGCTGTTCCTGTTGCTGCCGCTTCTCGACTTCGTGCCCGTCGTCCGCGACCTGACGGTCGATCAGCGCGTGATCGCGATGCTCCTGCTGCTCGCCCTGGCCTATCTGCTGCTCTACCGTCAGCGGCTGGTCCCGGTCATGGCCGCGATCAGTGTCATGGGCATCTGGGGCGTTTTCGGACGGGAAGACGCCGTGCTTTATGACCGCAGCTTCTTTGGACTGCACATCGTTGCCGACGATGAGGGCCTGCGCCGATATTCAAACGGCACCACGATCCATGGCGCCCAGTGGCTGAACGAACGTGGGCAACGCCCGACGCCGCTGTACTACTATCACCCCAACGGCCCGCTGGCGCAGGCGCTTGCCACCCCCCGCGCGGCAAGCGCAAAAGAGATTGGCGTCATCGGCCTCGGGATCGGTGCCATGACCTGCTACAGCCGCCCGGACCAGGACTGGCACTTTTACGAGATCGACCAGAAGGTCGTGGACATCGCCCGCGATCCCGACCTTTTCGACTTCATGGCGCAATGCGGCCAGGACGTTCAGCTTCACCTTGGCGATGCCCGCATCGTGCTGCAGGGCCAGACCGACCAGAAATACGACATCCTCGTGATCGACGCCTACAGTTCCGACGCGATCCCGGTCCATCTGGCCACGCTGGAGGCGGCACAGCTTTACATGGACCGCCTGAACGACGGCGGCCTCTTGCTGTTCCACATCTCGAACCGGTTTTACGACCTGTCCCTGCCGCTGTCCGGCCTTGCGCAGGAACTGGGGCTTGAGGCGCGGATCTGGAATCGTGGCTCCAGCGACACGCCCTTTGCCGAAGGCGATACCGCGTCCGCCGTGGTGGCCTTGGCGCGCAGCTCCGAAGCGCTGGGAGAGTTGGCAACAGACCCGCGCTGGGTGCCGCTCGGCGCACCACAGATCCCGTTCTGGACCGACGATCACGCCGACCTGCTCAGCGCCCTGCGCTAGGCCGGTCCCGCGTCTGTCCGGTCAGTCATTGCCCAGGATGTCTTCCAGCAGCCTGCGGGTTTCATCCTCCAGCGCCTCTTCGGCACCGCGCACGGCCGCATCGCCAAGGCTTTCGTCCGGGGCGACCTCGACCCCCAGTTCCTCTTTCAGCCGCCGTTCCAGTTCGGCCTTGGCGCGGGCCTCAACCTCGGCTGCAGCGGCGCGGGCTTCGGCCTCCATCTTCTCGCGCGCGATGCTTTCGAGGTCGAGCCTGAAGCGCGGCTCGGCCCAGGGCCCGGTGATCAGCAGGGGCACCATCACGCCGCCACTGCCATCTGCCGCCGCCAGCGCCGTCGGCCGCAGCCGATAGTCCAGCGTCCGGTCGCCAAGGTCCACCTCGCCCGCGCCAGCGGCGGTCAGTTGTGGCGCGACCAGCTTGAGATCGCGGTTGGACAGGACCCCTTCGGCGATCGTGAAAGTACCCGCCAGCCCGTCAAACGCAGTTTTCTGGTCATCGCCGATATAGGCCGGGTCCAGCGTCTGCAGCATGGCGGCGATGTCCAGACCGCGCACTTCGCCCCGGCCAAGCTCCAGCGCGCCTTCGCCTTCAAGACTTTGCATGATCGCGGCCACCGAATTGCCGACCCCAAGGAACCGAAGGTCCAGATCCCCTGTCGCAACGACCCGGTCATAGCCTGACACGTCCCGCAACAGCGCCTGCAGATCAAGGCTGGCAAAGTCCAGCTTACCCCCCACCGACAGCCCGCCCCGACCGTTCACCACGAACTCGCCGGTGATCTGGCCGCCATAGGCCGCCATCTGGCGGATTTCTGTCACCGCCCGCGACCGGTCCAGCGTGACAAGCACGCGGGTCTCGCCCAGCGTCATCCCGCCCACGCTGACCGATGGTGCCACCAGCACCAGTTCGGCATCCAACGCACCCAGGGCCGAAACGTCGATCTCGTCCTCTGACCAACCGTCGGGCGCCGCAGACCCCGTCCGGGTGCCGCCATCCTCTGCCGACCCTGTGCCAATGACGACCGGCCCGGCGGTCAACTGGCCAACCAGCTTTGGCCGCGCCTCACCCGGCCGCAGATCAAGGTCACCAGTCAGCTGGTTTCCGTCAGCCACGATCGTCGCCCCGCGCAGAAAGACCGCGCCAGTGCCGTCCAGCGTGAGGTCGCCCGTCGCGGTCAGACGGTCCCTGCCAAGCCCCGGCCCCGGGGCAGCAAGCGTCGACCCAATCAGCGCACCCAGCGCCGGCAGGTCGCCCAGATCGGCCACAAGCGCGCCCTCGGCCACCAGCGGTGCCGTTCCGGCCCGCCCGTCAAACGACAGGGACGACCCGCCGGTCGTAAGGCTGGCTGTCAGCGGCACCACGCGCCCGGCGGCAAAGGCCGAAAACACGCCGCCCGTCAGGTCCATCGCCACCGGCTTGCCCGAAGCAAGGCCCGTCAAGGCCAGCGTAAACGGCCCCGCCAGATCCGGGATCGCCAGCGTGGCATCGACCGCGTCCAGCGCGATCACCCGGTCAGCCTGCCGGTCGATGAAGCGGATGCTGCCGCCCGTGATCGTGGCCTTGTCCAGCGTGACAGGCGTCGCCGCTGCAGGCACCACCGCAGCATCGCCTGTCCCGCCTGTTCCGTCTGCACCGGATGCCGCACCAAAGTCCCAACTTTCCCGCCCGTCCGGATCACGCTCCAGCACGATCTGTGGGCGGTCCGCCGTCAGCCCCTCGATCTGCACGGAACCGCCCAACAGCGCGCCATAGTTGATGTCGATCACCAGGCCTTCAGCCTGAAACAGCGGGGCCTCCGTCTCGGCCCAATCGGCATTGGCGATGCTGACAGGGCCGGTCGTCACCCCCAGACTGGGCCAAAGACGGGGCGTCACCTCGCCGGTCAGGGTCAGCTTGCGGCCGGTCATGCTTTCGAACTCGGCCGACACGGCGGCAGCCACCCGCTCGGCCGGAACCATCGCCAGAAGCCCAAGCCCAAGCAGCACCAGAACCGCCAGCCCAACCCCGAAACGGATGATCCAGCGCATGCAATCCTCCGGCAAATCATGGCGTTGGCTTGACTCTATGCCTCGCCCCCGGGCTTGCCAAGTCAGCCATCCCCCCCCGGCATCAAATGGCCGAGAGGGCCAGCCCTTCCCTCAGCCGCGCCGGGCCTGTATAGGGCGGAAATGTCCGAAAACCCGCCCCTCCTTCGCCCTGACCTTGCCCGCGCCCTTGTCCCCGACACGCGGCGCGCCCGATCGGACGGTTCGCGCCAACCCACCATCGGCATGGTCAGCCTTGGCTGCCCCAAGGCGCTGGTCGATAGCGAACGCATCCTGACGCGGCTGCGCGCCGAGGGCTATGCCATCAGCCCCGACTACAAGGGCGCCGATGCGGTGATCGTGAACACCTGCGGCTTCCTTGACAGCGCCAAGGCCGAGAGCCTTGAGGCGATTGGCGAAGCCTTGCAGGAAAACGGCCGGGTGATCGTCACGGGCTGCCTTGGGGCGGAACCCGAATACATCACCGGCGCGCATCCCAAGGTGCTGGCCGTCACCGGCCCGCATCAGTACGAGGCGGTGCTGGATGCCGTCCACAGCGCCGTGCCGCCCGCGCCAGACCCGTTCATCGACCTTCTGCCCGCAACCGGGGTTTCCCTGACACCGCGCCACTACAGCTATCTGAAGATTTCCGAAGGCTGCAACCACGCCTGCAAGTTCTGCATCATCCCCGACATGCGCGGGAAACTGGTCAGCCGCCCCGCCCATGCCATCCTGCGTGAGGCGGAAAAGCTGGTCGAGGCGGGGGTGAAAGAGCTTCTGGTCATCTCACAGGACACCAGCGCCTATGGGGTGGACCGCAAGCACGACCTCTCCCCCTGGAAGGGGGCCGAGGTGCGCGCCCATATCACCGACCTCGCGCGCGAAATGGGCAAGCTGGGGGCCTGGGTACGGCTGCACTACGTCTACCCCTACCCCCACGTGCGGCAGCTGATCCCGCTGATGGCCGAAGGTCTGGTGCTGCCCTACCTCGACATCCCGTTCCAGCACGCCCACCCGGATGTCCTGCGCCGCATGGCCCGCCCAGCGGCGGCGGCCAAGACGCTGGACGAAATCGCCGCCTGGCGCGCGATTGCCCCCGACCTGACCCTGCGCTCCACCTTCATCGTCGGCTACCCCGGCGAGACGGAGGCCGAGTTCCAGACCCTGCTGGACTGGCTGGATGAGGCGCAACTGGACCGGGTCGGTTGCTTCCAATACGAAAACGTCGCCGGAGCGCGGTCGAACGCCCTGCCGGACCATGTCGACGCGGACGTGAAGCAAGACCGGTTCGATCGCTTCATGGAAAAGGCACAGGCCATTTCCGAGGCGAAACTGGCCGCGAAAGTTGGAAAAGTGCTAGAGGTGATCGTGGATGAGGTCGACGAAGACGGCGCCACCTGCCGCACCAAGGCCGACGCGCCGGAAATCGACGGCAACCTGTTCATCGACGAAGGCTTTGAAACGCTGAAGCCCGGCGACATCGTCAAGGTGACGGTGGATGAGGCGGGGGAATATGACCTTTGGGGTCGGCTCCACTGACGCCCCCGGACTGTAAAAACCCCGGGCCTGTGCGGCCCGGGGCAATCTAGACCCATCAGATCCAGTAAGGTGAAACGCCGTAGTAGTCGTAGTTGCGGCGGGCGTAGTCGCGGTCATCGAACCAGCCTTCGCTGCGCTGCGGGGCACCTGTCAGCTGCTCTTGCGTTACGTCAGTGACGAAGCCAGCAAGACCGGTGTCAAAGCTCAGCTTCTTCCACGGCAGCGGGTGTTCGTCGCTGCCGATGCCAAGAAACCCGCCGAACGTCATTACCGCATAGGCGATCTGGCCCGACTGCTTGTCGATCATCAGATGGTCGATCTCGCCCAGCTGGTCACCGGACGGGCTGTAGACAGCCGTACCGTTCACGTCCGTGCTGGACACCATCGACGAGGGCGCGCGGTCGCCGGTTGCCCCTTGGGAAAATGCCGTATTCTGCATGTCGTCCTCCAGTGTTGTTGCCTGATGGTACAACCCCTGAGGGACGACAGTGTTCCAAGCTTTCGAACAAACATGCGGCAGCTTGCCCCCTGATCGGCGATCCCTTGCGCGCTATCTTTGCGTCATGACCAGCGAAACCCGCGTCCTTTACAACGACACCTGCCCGGTCTGCCGGTTCGAGATTGACGCCTACCGCCGCCGCGCGCTGGCGGACGGGCTGCCGATCCGCTTTGACCAACTGGACCAAGCCGTCGACTGGGGCCTGACCCCCGATCAGGCGGCGCGCCAGTTGCATGTCTGGCAGGATGGCCGTGTTTTGGCGGGCCTTGAGGCCTTTCGGGCGCTCTGGTCGGCCATGCCGCGCTGGCGCTGGCTGGCGCGGGCAACCGGCTGGCCGATCCTGCGCCCGCTGACAAAGGGCCTCTACACCTATGTCGCTGCCCCGCTTCTGTACCGGGCGCACCTGCGCCGCCAGCAGCGCGGCTAAGGTCCTCTGCCCTACCCCACCAGCACCACCACCCAAGCCACCCCCGCCGCAATCGCCGTCAGCGCCACACAGGCCGACCCGCAGTCCTTGGCCTTCTTCGCCCGCGGATCAAGCCCCGGCGACAGGTGGTCGACCACCTCCTCCACCGCGGTATTGATCAACTCTGCCGCCAGGATCAAAAGCCCCAGCGCCAGAACCAGCCCCCGTTCGGCCGCCGCAAGGTCCAGCGAAAAGGCAAGCACCGCCGCCAGCGCATTCGCCACCGTCCATTGCCGCAGCGTCTTTTCCGTGGCCCAGGCGGCGCGAAACCCCTCCCACGACCAGATCACCGTGTTTGCCAGCCGCTTCACCTCGGCCGCAAGAATGTCGCGCATCGCCGTGCCCCTGTTCCCCACATCCCGGAACAAGGGTAGCCCCGGACGCAGCACAGGTCGAGCGTCCGGGGCCTATGCGCAGCACCCGATGCCCTATGCCCGGCGCAGGAGGTTCACCAGCCAAAGAACTGCCCCCAGAAGGATTGCGCCCTCCAGAACCGGGAACGCCGGGCCGATGGTTTCCGCGGCAACTTGCCCCGACATCATCAGGGCAAGCCCGATCAGCAGCAGCAAGGACCCCACCTGATGCAACCAGAAGTGCAGGCGCGGCAAGGTCCCCTCGTCAAGGCCGGGGATCAGGCGGTACGCCAGACCAAAGATGGTCATCAGCGTAAAGCCCAGCAGGTTGATATGGGCATGCACCGGCGCCAGCGAATGGTCCCCGCTTGCGCCCATATAGGCCCCGAAAAGAATACCGGCGATCAGATACACCGCGCCGGTCAGAAGAAAACTGCGTGAAATGTCCATGGCTGTCCCTGAGGTTTCACGGGTCTTGTTGCCCGCACTCCAGTTTAGCAACCGCGCCCCCGGTTCGAAAAGGACATATGCAATATTTATTATCTGTACGCTCAGGCCTCCCGCAGTGCCGCCAGCGCGGCGCGGGTGCAGGTCACCACATGGGCAAAGCGGTCGCCCCCCAGATGCACGCCGCCGTACCAGCGGGTCACCACGACGATGCGGTCGGCCACCTCCTCACGCTCCAGCATCTTCAGGATCACGGCACCAGCACCCGCCTCGCCATCGTCGCCCTTCAGTGGCCCGCCCTCTGACAGGACGGCAGCCCAGCTGTGATGCGTGGCCTTGCTGAACTTGCGCCGGGTGCGCAGAGCGGCCAGAAAAGCGTCAATCTCGGCTCGGGTCCGCACCTCACCGACCGATGCCGCATAGCGTGACCCCCGGTCACGCACCAAGTCTTCAAGAACGATCATCGGCAAAGGCTACGCCAGCCTTGTGCCTGCCACCAGCCGATACTCTGCGAGCCCCTCAGGCCATGCTGGCGGCCTCAGGCGATCAACGCCTCGATCCCGGATTTGTTCGGGCAGAACTCCGGCATCGCCCGCTCGGCGCCCGACCGCATCAGCCAGGCTTCACAGTCCTGCCCCGCCCGGCACATGGCGCAGCGGGTGATCAGGTCTTCCAGCTCGGCGCGCTGCAGCCAGCCCTCGACCACGGCGCGCGGCAGATTGACCCCGCTGATCCGCGCCATCCCACGGGTCAGCCACCAGGCTTTCGGTGCTTCTGGGTATCCGATCATTGCCAGTTCCTCTTGGCTGTCATGGCCCCATGCTGCCCGGTGGCAAAGCTACCTGCCTTGACGCAGATCAACCGCCCGTCAGCCGCCGCACCGTGGCTGCCACCTGCGCCTTCCGTTGGGAATTCGGCGGATGGCTGCCCAGGAACTTGTCGCCCGGGTCCGGCAGACGGTCGAAGAACCCGCTGCCCCGCATCGGGTCAAAGCCCGCAATCAGCGCGATCTCGGCCCCCAGCGCATCCGCCTCCAGCTCGAACTCGCGCGAATAGGTGCGGGCCGCGACCTGCGCCCCCAGATCCTGCGCGGCACGCACTTCCTCCGGCGACAGGCCGTTCGCCTGCGCCAGCAGCCCGGCAAGCAAGGCCCCCGACATGGCCTGCTCCTGCCGACGCGGGATATGCCCGGCAATATGGTGGGCTGCCTCATGGCCCAGGACAAAGGCCAACTCGTCCGCGTTACGGGCATCCCGAATTAGCGCGAGGGTAAAGCCCACAACCGGGCGGCCCCGGCTGTCCAAGGTCTGAAACGCGTTCGGCGGTTGGCCCGGGCGATCATCCACAACGATCCGGAAATCGCAGTTTCGCGCCACGCCTTGGCTGCGACAGACCCGTTCGGCAACGGGTTCGACCGCCGCGACCACCTGCAGGAAGGTCAGCGCCTGCGCCCGCGCGGCCTGATCGACCGGTACGGGCGCAGCCACCGGCTCCGGTGGCGGGGCGATAGCGACACAGCCGGCAAGCGACAGCGCAAGTGCAGCAAACAGGGGCAAGCGCATGTCAATCCTCGGCGGGCCAGAGTTGGCATGTGTTAACGGTAGCAAATCGCGGCGCAAGGGAAAGGGTGGCTCACGCAGGTGTCATGCAGGACCGGGGCCGGAAAGTCCGACTCTGACCCGGCGGCAGTTGCCTTGCCGCGCGGCGACGTCTACCCTGATACCATGTTCACCATCGAGCACGAATTCGACGCCACCGTGATCACCCTTGTCGATGAGGGCGAAGACCTGCCGCTTGTCGAAGACGTGGTCATCAACGCCTTCGAAGATTGCGTCACGATCGACCAGACCGATCCCCGGACGGAAGAGGTGATGCGGATCACCCTGTCGCTCGGCCAGGTCCGTGATCTTGCAGCAGCGCTGAACCTGCCCGAGGGCAGCTACCGTCTGGAACGCCCGGCGGATTAAGCCCCGTCAGGGCGCATCCAGCCGGAACAGCTTGTCCCGCGACTTCGCCCCCCGCACCAGCACCAGCCGCGTCTTGGCAACCCCAAGCGCCTTGGCCAGCGCCTCCCGCGCCGCCTCGGTCGCGCGGCCATCCTCCGGCACGACGGTCACGGCTATGCGGATCTGACCGTCCACGACCGCCACCGCAGCGCGGCGGGCATTGGGGGTGACGCGCACCGAAATCTCGGCACCCGGAACGGCAAGATGGGCAAGGTCGGTCATCGCGACCGTGATGCCCTTGCGCCCCACCCTGGGGCAAGGGACAAATTTCTTCGAAGAAATTTGCCAAAATCCTTCGAAGGATTTTGTCCCACCCAACCCCGCGCGCAGATCTCTGCCCGTCTGGCCAAGCGCGCCAATCCTGCCTAGGCTGCCGTCAAGGGAGACCGCCACATGACCACCGCCTTCTTTTCTGACGAACGCTGCTTCTGGCACGGTGGCGGCAACTACGCCTTCACCCTGCCCGTCGGTGGCCTTGTCCAGCCGATGCCCGCAGGCCTGCCCGAAAACCCCGAAACCAAGCGCCGCCTGCGCAACCTGATTGAGGTGACGGGTCTTGCCCGCCACCTCTCCATGCGCGGAGCCGAGGCGGCAACGCATGCCGACCTCGCCCGGGTGCACCCCGAAAGCTACCTGTCCGCCTTCAAGGACATGTCCGATGCCGGCGGCGGCGAACTTGGCCTGCGCACCCCCTTTGGTCGCGGCGGGTACGAGATCGCCGCCCTGTCGGCGGGCCTTGCCACCGCCGCCCTGTCTGCGGTCCTGAAAGGTGAGGTGCGCAACGCCTACGCCCTGTCGCGCCCGCCCGGGCACCACTGCCTGCCCGATTTCCCGAACGGCTTTTGCCTGTTGAACAACATCGCCGTCGCCATCCGCGCCGCACAGGCCGCAGGGTTGGTCCGCCGCGTGGCGGTCATCGACTGGGACGTCCACCACGGCAACGGGACCGAGGCGGTGTTCTGGGAAGACCCCGACGTGCTGACCATCAGCCTGCATCAGGACCGGAACTACCCGCTGGATACCGGCGGCATCGAAGCTGTCGGCGCAGGCGCGGGGCTTGGCACCAACCTCAACCTTCCCCTGCCGCCCGGCTGCGGCCAAGCGGCCTATCTTTACGCGATGGACCGCGTGGTCCTGCCGGCGTTGGACCGCTTCAAGCCCGAAGCGATCATCGTCGCCTGCGGCTTTGACGCGGCAGCCGTCGACCCCCTCGGCCGGATGCTGTGCACCGCCGAAACCTTCCGCGCCCTCACCGAAAGGGCCATGGACGCCGCCGACCGGCTGTGTAACGGCCGCCTGACGCTGGTCCATGAGGGCGGCTATTCCGAGGTCTATGTTCCCTTCTGCGGCCATGCCGTGCTGGAACAGCTTTCCGCCGCCCCAATGACGGCACCCGACCCGCTGGCCGCAACGCTGGAAAAACGCCAGCCCGACGCCCGCTTTGATGCCTTTGCCAAGAGCTGGATCGACGACATGGCACAACTGCTGCCGCTGTAAGCCCGATTTCTTCGAAGAAATCGGACCGGAGTTTTCGAAAACTCCGCCCCCCGGACGCCGGACCTTACCCCTCGGGCGCAGGCTGGTCGCTGTTTTCCGGCGTGATTGCTTCGAAAGGCCAGACTGTCGGGCTGGTCTGGTTCACCAGTTTTGCCTTGTCCTTCACGGAAAGGCGGGGAAAGAACGTCAACCCGGTCCGCGCCTCGATCTCGGGCAGGGTGGACACTGGGGCGGTTTCCGGCTTGGCGTAGCCCAGCGTCTGCGGCAACACCAGCGCCAGAATGTTCAGGTTGCCGGGGCTGTCATAGGGATAGCGCTCGGGGTCGGCCAGGATCAGGAACAGCGCTTCGGGCACCGGCACCAGCCTGCCGTTCGGTCGTTCGATCATCGGCGGATTGGCAGCAAAGATCGGCCCGGTCAGCGCCCAGACATGCTTGCGCATCGGCGCATAGGCCTTGACGATCCCATGCTCCAGATTCTTCCAGATGCCACGGTTCATCGCACTTGCCTGCGGCACGATGTTGGACATGAAAAAGGTCTCGAACTGCGCCACCCGGCCGAACTGGGTGTTGATGGCAAAATTCGGCACCAGATGGCCCCGATCATAACTTTGCGTGCCAAGCTTGCGAAACCCCTTGGTGCCGATCCGCAAGCCTTCGGGCAAGCGGGGATCATCGTAAAAGAACTCGGGCCGCTGAAAATCCACATCGCGGACGGCAGCGGCCACCTGATAGGCCGCCCACAGGGCCTGTCCCCGGTCAGGGCAATAGCCCAGCGCATAGCCGTGATTGACGATGGTGGTGACCGGCGGATTGGTCGGCGCGTTTGCCGGGGGGCCGAACAGGCAGAAGAATTCAAGGAAATGCGCAATGGGGGCTGAGGCAGGCAAAATGCTGGAATTGTCGGTCATGATATCTCCGCAAGACTGAAATCAACGGGCGCAAATGCCACAACCTTAACACGAATCACGGTCGAAGTCGTGGCTTTCCAGCAGTTCTGACCGGCGGCTCTGGCGGTAGCCGGGACTTGGCCGTAAAGTCACCTTGCCCCTACGGATCAGGACCAGATGCCCGCCCGCAACCAAGCCGCTCTCGATTTCCTGCTGACGCGCCGGTCACACCCGGCCAAGCTGTTCACCCACCCCGTTCCCGACCGCGACCAACTGGTCGAGATCCTGACCGCCGCCCTGCGCGTGCCCGATCATGGCAAGCTGGAACCCTGGCGGCTGGTCATCCTGCAGGGTGCCGCCTTCGCCCGGCTGGCTGATCTTGCCGAAGCGCGGGCGCATGAATTGAACGGGGATGCCGAAAAGGTCGCCAAGGGTCGCGGCCAATATGACGTGGGCAAGCTGGCGGTGGTGGTGATCTCGTCCCCGAAACCCGCGCCCAAAGTGCCCGAGGTGGAACAGCGCCTGTCCGCAGGCGCGCTATGCTTCGGCATCGTCAACGCAGCCGAGGCGGCGGGCTGGGGGGCCTGCTGGCTGACTGGCTGGCCCGCGCATGACGCGGCCTTTGTCGCCAGCGCCTTTGGCTGCACCGAAGGCGAAAGCGTCGCGGGGATCGTGCATATCGGCACGCCGCCCCCCGATGCCCCCGACCGCCCGCGCCCCGACCTTGCCCGCCTGACCACCTGGGTCGACCAATGATCCTGAAGGCCTTTCTCAGCGCCCTGTCGCAGCTGGGCGACCGCCGCTTTCGTCGTGTCCTGGGGCTGGGTGTGCTGCTGGCGCTTGCCTTGCTGTTCGCCGCCTATGCCGGCTTTTTGCAGCTGATCTGGTGGCTGACGCCCGACAGCGTCGATCTCCCGATCGTCGGCCCGGTGACCGGGGTGGAAACCCTCCTCGGCTGGGCCTCGCTGGTGCTGATGCTGGGGCTGTCGGTGTTCCTGATGGTCCCTGTCGCGTCAGCCTTCACCGGGTTCTTTCTGGAAGAAGTGGCCCAGGCGGTCGAGGCGCGGCATTATCCCCACCTGCCCCCAGCGCGCACGATGCCGATGGCCGAGGCGGTGCGCCAATCCATCAATTTCCTTGGCCTGATTGTGGCAGTGAACGTCGTGGCATTGTTCATCTACCCCTTCGCCGGGCCCGCGGCCCCGCTGGTGTTCTGGGTGGTGAACGGTTTCCTGCTTGGCCGGGAATACTTCACCCTCGTCGCCCTGCGCCGCCTCGCGCCGGCCGAGGTAAAGGCCATGCGCCGCCGCAACGGGCTGCAGCTTTGGCTGGCGGGCACGCTGATGGCAGCGCCGCTGTCGATGCCGATCGTGAACCTCGTGATCCCGGTCTTGGGCGTCGCGACCTTCACCCACCTGTTCCACCGGCTAATGGCCGCCGGGCGCTAAGGCTGGCCTGTCGCTACGGCCCCATCCTGCCAAACCAGTCCAGATCGTCCAGCGTGATCCAGCCTGACAGGATCACCCCGCAGATCACCGCCCAGATCGGCGTGGCGATCAGCGTGGTCAGCTTCGCCTTTCTGCCCACGACCTCTTCCGCCGGTGCGCCCGGTGGGGTTCCGGGTTCGACATGGCCTTGCTCCCGCTGCGACACGGTGCGGATCTGCAGCACGACGAAGAACGTCATGAACCAGGTCACGGAATACATCACGAAGGCGGCGGTAATGGTCATGCCTGTTCCAGTTCCACCAGACAGCCGTTGAAATCCTTGGGGTGCAGAAACAGCACCGGCTTGCCATGCGCGCCGATCTTCGGCTCGCCGCTGCCAAGCACCCGCGCGCCGGTGGACTTCAGGTGATCCCGCGCCGCAAGGATATCGTCAACCTCGTAGCAGATGTGGTGAATCCCCCCGGCGGGGTTCTTTTCCAGAAACCCGAGGATCGGTGAGTTCTCGCCCAAAGGATGCAGCAGTTCGATCTTGGTGTTCGGCAGTTCGATGAAGATCACGGTGACCCCGTGGTCCGGTTCAGGCTGCGGGGCACCGACAGTTGCCCCCAACGCCCCGCGATACTGCGCGGCGGCAGCCTCAAGGTCTGGCACGGCAATGGCGACATGGTTCAAGCGGCCGATCATCAAGCGGGCTCCCTCCAGCGGCTGATCCCCCGGTTATGGGCACCCCGCCGCTGGTCTGCAAGGGCCAGCCCGTCGCAGGGACGTTAACCGGGTCTTTACCCGACCCGCGCAAGCTGCCCCGACTGACCGAGGATGCCATGCCCTTTCCCCCCGATACCCCCCGCCCGCCTTCAGCCCCGCCAACGGCGCTTTCTGGCGCAGATGCCCTTCCCCTGCGCGGGATCACCCTGCTGGTGGTCGATGACAGCCGCTTTGCCAGCGATGCGCTGCGTCTGATCTGCATCCGGCTCGGTGCGCGCCTGCGGCGGGCGGAAACACTGGCTGCCGCCCGTGCCTTTCTGGCGTCCCACCGCCCTGATGTGGTGATCGTCGATCTTGGCCTTCCGGATGGCCGGGGCGAAGACCTGATCACCGATCTGCGGCGCAATGGCGTTCCGGTCCTTGCCACCAGCGGTGATCCTGACGGTCGCGCGCCCGCACTCGCCGCCGGTGCCTGCGGGTATCTGGACAAACCCGTGCCCGGCGTTGCGGCCTTTCAACAGCTGATCCTTGGCAGTCTGGGCCTTGCCCACCCGCCACCAGACAGCGCGCCCCATGCCCCCGCGACGCCTGACACACTCGCCTTCCGCGATGATCTGGCGCGGGCCTCGCCACTGATCGGCGGGGCGGACAGCAGCTATGCCACCGGGTTCCTGCGCAGCCTTGGCCGCTCTGCCGGCGACCATGCGCTGGAAGCGGCCGCCCTTGCCGCAGCCGATGGTCCCGCCACCGGCCCCGGCCAAGCCGCCCTTGCCCGACTGGTCACCGCCCGCCTGGCCGAAATCCACCCCCTTGCCTGACCGCGGTATCCTTGCGCCTTCGCCTCAGCCCACCAACGCCGGATCGCCCGCAGCCCGCACCAATTGCGTCAGATCTGACAACCGCTCCCGCTGGCGACCGGCATGGTCGAAATTCCCCGGCGCAAGCCACACCGAAAACGCCTCGGACAAGGCCGGCCATTCGCTGTCGATCACCGAAAACCACGCCGTGTCCCTGTTGCGCCCCTTGACCACCATGTGGTTGCGGAACACGCCTTCGAAACTGAACCCCAACCGCTGTGCTGCCCGGCGTGACGGCAGGTTCAGCGCGTTGCACTTCCATTCGTAGCGACGATAACCAGCCTGAAACGCCCAAGCCATCATCAGGAACATTGCCTCGGTCGCGGCCACCCCGCGCTGCATCGCAGGCGCGATGCAGATGTTGCCCACCTCGATCGACCCCGCCTCGGGTGCGATCCGCAAATAGCTGGCGATGCCGCCACATTTTCCCGTGCCTGCGTCCCGCAGAACGAAAAAGCGCGGGTCTTCACCCGCTTCCCGCTCCCGCGCCCAGCGATGATAGGCCGAGGCTGAGGCAAAGGGCCCATAGGGCATGTAGTCCCAAAGCGCATCATGCCCGGAAAACGCCGCATGCAGGTCAAAGGCATGCTGGTCGGCCACAAGGGGTTCCAGCCGCACATGGCGGCCGTCCATCGCCGCCACGTCCGGTCGCCGCGGCGGCGTCCAGTTGGCAATCGGCTCACCCAGTCTGGCTTCGGTCAGTCTGGCGTCGGTCACGGCACTCTCCCCCTGCACAGGCGCAAAGGCTATGCCGGGCGGGGTTCGGCGCGCAAGGCCGCTGCATTTGAACCTTACCGGCCAACGTCCTGGAAGCTGAACCCTTCGGGATAGCTGTGGAACCCGTCGAAATCCGCCTTTCCCAGCGGGACCCCGGCAGACCGCAGCGCCGCATAGCCCATCGTCAGGTGAAAGAAGAAATTCGGCATCCCGTACAGGTGCAGGAAATCGGCACCGGTCTGCTCCAGCTCGGCAAAGCCTGCATGGTGCCGGATGATCCGCGACTCGGCCCCTTCGAAATCCGCCGGGGCCATCGCCCCAAGCATCGCCCGCGCCACGGCCAGCCTTGGTCCAAGGGCGGCTGGCAGGCTTGGCACCTCGCGCCCGGCAAGGGGGCAGGCGATGCGCAAGGAAAACCCGGCCGCCGTGGCGAACTGCTGACCTGCGGGAAAGGCATCGGCCACCTGCGCGGCCAAGGCTTCGGCCCCGGCCCGCTCTACCATCTCGGAAACCCGGGCAAGGTAGTGTCGGAACACGGGGACCGAGGCCTGATACATCAGCTGTCCTTCGGCACGACGCGCAAGCGCAACTCGCGCAGTTGCTCGTTCGTGGGGTCGCTTGGCGCGTTCATCAGCATGTCTTCGGCCCGCTGGTTCATCGGGAACATGATGACTTCGCGGATGTTCGGCTCATCCGCCAGCAGCATCACGATCCGGTCGATCCCCGCCGCACAGCCGCCGTGGGGCGGCGCGCCATATTTGAACGCCTTGACCATCCCGCCAAAGCGCTTGTCCACCTCACTGTTCGGGTAACCCGCGAGCTCAAAGGCCCTGTACATGATTTCCGGCTTGTGGTTGCGAATGCCGCCACTGATCAGCTCATAACCGTTGCAGGCCAGATCATACTGGTAGGCATAAACGTCAAGCGGGTTGCCCTGCAGCGCCTCCAACCCCCCCTGCGGCATCGAGAAGGGGTTGTGGCTGAAGTCGATCTTCCCGTCGTCGGTTTTCTCATACATCGGGAAATCGACGATCCAGGCGAACTTGAAGCAGTCCTTCTCGGTCAGCCCAAGCTCTTCCCCAATCACGTTGCGCGCGCGCCCGGCGATGGCTTCGAACGTCTCCGGCTTGCCGCCAAGGAAGAAGGCCGCATCGCCCTTCTCCAGTCCCAACTGCAGCCGGATCGCCTCGGTCCGCTCCGGCCCGATATTCTTGGCAAGGGGGCCAGCAGCCTCCATGCCTGACCCATCCTCGGCCTCGCGCCAGAAGATATACCCCATCCCCGGCAGCCCCTGCTGTTGCGCAAAAGCGTTCATCCGGTCACAGAACTTGCGCCCCACAGGTTCGCCCGACGGCCCCTTCGGCGCGGGAATGGCACGGACTTCGTTGCCCTCCTGCTCCAGAAGCTTGGCGAAGATCGCAAAGCCCGAGCCGCGGAAATGGTCGCTCACATCCTGCATCCGGATCGGGTTGCGCAGGTCGGGCTTGTCCGACCCATACCACTTCAACGCATCCCGATAGGCGATGCGGGTCCAGTCAGAGTAAACCTTCTTGCCCGGCGCGAATTCCTCGAAAATCCCCTGCACCACCGGCTGCACGGCGGCAAAGACATCTTCCTGCTCGACAAAACTCATCTCGATATCAAGCTGGTAAAAGTCGGTGGGCGACCGGTCGGCGCGCGGGTCTTCATCGCGGAAACATGGCGCGATCTGGAAATAGCGGTCAAAGCCCGCCACCATGATCAGCTGCTTGAACTGCTGCGGCGCCTGCGGCAGGGCGTAGAACTTGCCCGGATGCAGCCGCGACGGCACCAGAAAATCCCGCGCGCCTTCGGGCGACGAGGCGGTGATGATCGGCGTCTGGAACTCGGTGAACCCCTGATCCCACATCCGCTGCCGCATCGACCGCACCACGTTCGACCGCAGCATCATGTTGCGGTGCAGCTTTTCCCGCCGCAGGTCCAGGAAGCGGTAGGTCAACCGCGTCTCCTCGGGGTAGTCCACATCGCCGAACACCGGCATCGGCAGCTCATCCGCCGCGCCCAGAACGGTCAGCCCGGTGGCATAAACCTCGATCTCGCCGGTCGAGAGCTTCGGGTTCACCAAGGACGCATCCCGCGCCTTTACCCGCCCGTCGATCCGCACCACCCATTCGGCACGCACCTTCTCAATGTCCGCGAAAGCGGCACTGTCGCCGTCCGCGATCACCTGAGTGATCCCGTAATGGTCGCGCAGGTCGATGAACAGCACCCCGCCATGGTCCCGCACCCGGTGGACCCAGCCGGACAGCCGCACCTCCTGCCCGACATGGGCGGTGTTCAGGTCTGCGCAAGTATGGCTGCGATAGGCGTGCATTTCCGTTCCCCTTCCGAGGGCTTTTCATCTGATCGCGCCGATACACCGCGCCCGGGCCCCCAAGTCAACCCCAAGCCATTTTCTGTCTCCAAATATCCCCGCCGGAGGCATCCGCGGCTGGCGGCAGAAGCCTCCGGCGGGGATATTTAAGGACAGAAAATACCGGGGATCAGCCCCCGCACCGCATTTCCAACCCAAAGCCGGACATGCGGCAGGTCTGCAGCCAGCAGCACCTCCTCCATGCAAGCGATCTCGGCGCGCAGGACTCCGGGCAGCAGGCCCGAGGACAAGGGCGGCGTCCGCATCCCCTGCCCCCGATCAAAGAACACGGTGGTGATGGTGCCATCACAGACTTCGCCACGCTCGTTCTGGAAGACCATCTCGTCAAGGTCTGCGGGCATCGCCGCCCGCGCCTCCTCATAGGCCACCCGGTTCGTGGATTTCACCCGCAGCCAAGGATCGCCCGAGGCCAGCCGCGCGGGGGCCAGCCCGATCCGCCAGTCCAGTTTCGCGGCGGGCAAGGGGGAAGCCTGCCACTCCACCGCCCCCGCACTGTCCAGCGTCAGGCGCAGGCGGGCGGGGTGGTCGGGGCCTTCCGGGGCAAGTGCAGGACACGCCCAGCCCAGCAGCGCCGCACTGCGCTGCAGCCGGGCAAGGTGCAGCGGCCAGCGCGGGGCGGTCTGGCCATCCCACAGCATCGTCTCGATCAGCCTCAGCCCCGGCTGACGGCCGCCTTCACGAAGCGCGCTTTCCACAGCGCCTCCTCCCATTCCCCGTCGACCGTCGAGCCATGCGTCAGCCCCCCGCCCACATTCATCACGATGTCGCTGCCACTGACCGACAGCGTCCGGATCGCCACGCTGAAATCGGCATCGCCAGCCGGTGACATCCAGCCCACCGCACCGCAATAGACCCCGCGCGCCGCGCGCTCCACCGTGCGGATGATCTCCATCGCGCGGATTTTCGGCGCGCCGGTGACGGACCCGCACGGGAACAGCGCCGTCATCAACCCGGGCAGCGACGGCGGCCCCTCCAGCACGCCTTCGACGGTCGAGGTCATCTGATGCACCGTCGAATAGCTTTCGATGGCATAAAGTGCCGGAACCTTGACCGACCCCACCCGCGCCAAGCGGCTGATATCGTTGCGCAGAAGGTCCACGATCATCAGGTTTTCTGCCCGGTCCTTTTCATCGGCCAGCAGCCCCGCGATGATCACCGCATCCTCTGCCGCATCCTTGCCGCGCGGCCGCGTGCCCTTCATCGGGCGCGTGATGATCTTGCCGCCCTTGACCTTGAAGAACAACTCGGGCGAACGCGACACCACCACTGGCCCTACGCCCAGATCGACAAAGGCCCCGTGCCCCACTGCCCCCGTACGCCGGAACGCGCCATATAGGCCCAGTGGGGTGCCCTTGACCAACCGCGCCGCCATCGGAAAGGTCAGGTTCA
Source organism: Tabrizicola piscis (assembly GCF_003940805.1). Classification (NCBI taxonomy): domain Bacteria; kingdom Pseudomonadati; phylum Pseudomonadota; class Alphaproteobacteria; order Rhodobacterales; family Paracoccaceae; genus Tabrizicola; species Tabrizicola piscis. Next base: position 3,141,290 of record NZ_CP034328.1, on the reverse strand, counting down.
CCTGATAGCAGTCGCCGGCGGCGATCCAGTCGAACACCCGCCTTGCCGCATTGCCATAGGCGCGGCGGCTGACCAGCGGTTCCGGCGGGGTCATCGCCGTCGCGCGCCCCTCTTCCGCCGCCCGGGCCAAAAGCGGCCCGGCATCCTGCGGCCCGTCAAAGAGGCCCAGCGCCAGCAAAGGCCCGGGCCGTTTGCGCGGCATCAGATGCGCCAGCTTCGGTTCCAGCGCAAAGCCCGCCTCATAGGCGACATAACCCGCGATCCACGCACCCTTGGCCCGCGCCGCCTCGGCCCGCTGCAGGGCTGGCAGAACCTCCGCCGGGGACCAGGCGGCAATCACCCGCCGAGGCGCCTCAAACAGCGCCGGTTTGTCCGCCGGACCATGTTCCAGAAGGATCACCGCGCGCCCCCGTTGCCCCAAGGTCCAGATAGGCCGATCATCAGGACCGCGCCAGCCCATTTCCCGCCCTGCCAGCGCCCGGATGCGACACGCCCGATCAGCCGGGGTGCGCCTTGGTTTGCCCCTTGCGCCCCCCCGGCTTCTGTCTATAACCCGCACAATTTTGCGCGATAGATGGGGGCTGACCATGCCGAAGCGGACCGATATCCACTCGATCATGATCATCGGCGCAGGCCCCATCGTCATCGGTCAGGCCTGCGAATTCGACTACTCGGGTGCCCAGGCCTGCAAGGCGCTGCGCGAAGAAGGCTACCGGGTGATCCTCGTGAACTCCAACCCCGCGACGATCATGACCGACCCGGGGCTGGCGGATGCCACCTATATCGAGCCGATCACGCCGGAAGTCGTGGCCAAGATCATCGAAAAGGAACGCCCCGACGCGATCCTGCCGACGATGGGCGGGCAGACCGGCCTGAACACCGCGCTGGCCTTGGCTGACATGGGCGTGTTGGAAAAGTTCAACGTTGAGCTCATCGGGGCCAAGCGCGAAGCCATCGAAATGGCAGAAGATCGCAAGTTGTTCCGCGAAGCGATGGACCGGATCGGTCTGGAAAACCCCAAGGCCACGATCATCGCCGCGCCCAAGCTGCCCTCCGGCAAGTATGACATCGCCGCCGGCGTGGCCGAGGCGATTGCCGCCATCGAATACGTCGGCCTTCCAGCCATCATCCGCCCCGCCTTTACCCTTGGCGGCACCGGCGGCGGCGTGGCCTACAACCGTGACGATTACGAAGCCATCGTGAAGTCCGGCCTTGAAGCCTCGCCCGTCGCACAAGTGCTGGTCGACCAGTCGCTGCTGGGCTGGAAGGAGTATGAGATGGAGGTTGTCCGCGACAAGGCCGACAACGCCATCATCGTCTGCTCCATCGAAAACGTTGACCCGATGGGGGTTCACACCGGCGATTCCATCACTGTCGCCCCGGCCCTGACGCTGACCGACAAGGAATACCAGATCATGCGCAACGGCAGCATCGCCGTATTGCGCGAGATCGGGGTGGAAACCGGCGGCTCGAACGTCCAGTGGGCGATCAACCCGGCGGATGGGCGGATGGTGGTGATCGAGATGAACCCCCGCGTGTCACGGTCCTCCGCGCTGGCGTCAAAGGCCACCGGCTTCCCCATCGCCAAGATCGCCGCGAAGCTGGCCGTCGGCTACACGCTGGACGAGTTGGACAACGACATCACCAAAGTCACGCCCGCCAGCTTTGAACCCTCCATCGACTATGTCGTGACCAAGATCCCGCGCTTTGCCTTCGAGAAATTCCCGGGGTCCGAACCCAACCTCACCACCGCGATGAAATCGGTGGGTGAGGCGATGGCCATCGGCCGCACGATCCACGAGTCGCTGCAAAAGGCCCTCGCCAGCCTTGAAACCGGCCTGACCGGCTTTGACGAAATCGCAATCCCCGGCGTCACCGCAAACCCTGTCCCGGGCTTGCCCCGGGACCTCGACCCGGACACCCGCGCCGCCGTGTCCAAGGCCCTCAGCCAGGCCACCCCCGACCGCATCCGCGTCATCGCCCAGTCCATGCGCCATGGGTTCACCAACGACGAGATCAACCAGATCACCGCCTTCGACCCCTGGTTCCTGTCCCGCATCCGCGAGATCATCGACACCGAGGCGCAGGTCCGCAAGGACGGCCTGCCCACCAACCCCGAAGCCCTGCGCGCGCTCAAGATGATGGGCTTCACCGACGCCCGCCTTGCCAAACTCACCGGTCGGGACGAGGCGCAGGTCCGCCGCGCCCGCCAACGCCTTGGCGTCACCGCCGTCTTCAAGCGCATCGACACCTGCGCGGCGGAGTTTGAGGCGCAGACGCCCTACATGTATTCCACCTACGAACACCCCGCGATGGGCGATGTGGAATGCGAATCCCGGCCCACGACGGCGAAAAAGGTCGTCATCCTCGGCGGCGGCCCCAACCGCATCGGTCAGGGGATCGAGTTCGACTATTGCTGCGTCCACGCCTGCTACGCTCTGACGGCGGCGGGCTATGAAACCATCATGGTCAACTGCAACCCCGAGACTGTCTCTACCGACTATGACACTTCGGACCGCCTCTATTTCGAACCGCTCACCCTTGAACACGTCCTTGAAATCCTGCGGGTGGAGCAGGAGAATGGCACCCTCCACGGCGTCATCGTCCAGTTCGGCGGCCAGACGCCCCTGAAACTGGCCAACGCCCTGCATGCCGAGGGGATTCCGATCCTTGGCACCACGCCGGACGCCATCGACCTTGCCGAAGACCGTGAACGCTTCCAGCAACTGCTCCACAAGCTGAACCTCAAGCAGCCGCACAACGGCACCGCCCGCAGCCGCGATGAGGCCTTCAAGGTCGCTGCCGATGTCGGCTATCCCCTAGTCATCCGCCCCTCCTTCGTCCTTGGCGGCCGCGCGATGGAGATCATCCGCGACGACGCCCAACTGGAACGCTACATCACCACCGCCGTGCAGGTGTCGGGCGACAGCCCGGTGCTGCTCGATTCATACCTCTCCGCCGCCATCGAGGTTGACGTCGATGCGTTAAGCGACGGTAAAGCCGTGCATGTGGCTGGAATCATGGAACATATCGAAGAGGCCGGCGTCCACTCCGGCGATTCGGCCTGCTGCCTGCCGCCCCATTCCCTGACGCCAGAGACCATCGAAGAGTTGAAACGCCAAACCGTCCAGATGGCCCTCGCCCTCAACGTGGTCGGCCTGATGAACGTGCAATTCGCGATCAAGGACGGCACGATCTACGTCCTTGAAGTCAACCCCCGCGCCAGCCGCACGGTGCCCTTCGTCGCCAAGGCCACCGACAGCGCCATCGCCTCCATCGCCGCGCGGCTGATGGCGGGTGAGCCCCTGTCGAACTTCCCCCTCCGCGCCCCCTACCCCGCCGGCGTCGGCCCCGATACCGACCTGCCGCTTGCCGATGCCAACACCCTGGCCGACCCGATCACCCCGTGGTTCAGCGTGAAAGAGGCCGTCCTGCCCTTCGCCCGCTTCCCCGGCGTCGACCCCGTCCTTGGCCCGGAAATGCGCTCCACCGGTGAGGTGATGGGCTGGGACCGCACCTTCGCCCTCGCCTTCCTCAAGGCCCAGATGGGCGCAGGCACGATCCTGCCCGAAACCGGCCGCGTGTTCCTGTCCGTCAAGGACATGGACAAGACCGAAGCCCTCGCCGCCGCCGCCCGTGACCTTGTGGCAATGGGCTTCACCGTCGTCGCCACAAAGGGCACCGCGAAATGGCTGTCCGGCGCTGGCATCCCGACCGAAGCCGTCGCCAAGGTCTACGAAGGCCGCCCGAACATCGTGGACCAGCTGAAGAACAACGACATCGCCCTGGTGATGAACACGACCGAGGGCACGCAGGCTGTTTCCGACAGCCGCGACATCCGCCGCGTCGCGCTGATGGACAAGATCCCATACTTCACCACCGCTGCGGCGAGTATTGCTGCAGTGGCGGCGATGAAGGCGCGGGGCGAAGGGTACGGGGTGCGGACGTTGCAGGGGTGACTTTACGTTCCCGAGACCATTCGAGCAATTTTTACAGTGTATCTATCTGTCATCCCAGAGACATAGTCGGTAAGAGAGTGAAGTGCAGAGTAAGCGTCGGTTACGCCGCGTAACTCCAGACCCAAAGCTCTAACCAGCTGTGGATTATACCCCTGGAGTCTTTCCGCATCCCAGCCCACTTTTCCAAGCGCCTCATAGATTGGATAAACTCCAGTGAGGACCCTATGAAGAACATTTCGACCTGAAACTTCCAATTCAGTTTTGCGCTTTGCCTTAAATATTTGCCTTCGAGCCATGTCTTTTAGATTTTGGAAGTCTTGCGCCTTGGTCGACGACTCAATTAGTGAACTAGTGAAAGTCCCAGACATGATATCTTGGTAGTTTTCTTTAAATGCTTCCACGCACGCATCAATCGCTGTCCCAATGCCTTTCGCACGTAGATACGACACCTGCTCCTCTTCACTTTTCCCATCCAAGAAGGTGTTAGATCCCGCAATCGGGGCCAGCGCGCCTTTGACGGTCTCAAAACTTAGGTCGCCGGCTGTACAGGCGTCTTCGATGTCCAAAATATTATAACAAATATCGTCAGCAGCCTCCACGAGGAAGACAAGCGGATGCCTACGCCACCAAGAGCCAGACTTGGCTTTCTGTTCAATCAGGCCCAAGTCGGCAGCGACCGAAGTAAACACTGGCGCCTCTGACATGAAGAAACCAAACTTCTTTGTGCCACAATAGTTTTCGTCGACCGATGCTTTTACATGTGCCGAAACCGGGTACTTAGAGAAAGCGCCTAAAACGCTTTTGGTTAAGCGCATGCCACCGGCTCCGCGATACATTTCGGTGTTCGCGATGATCCGAAAGCCTTGAGCGTTTCCTTCGAACTCCTCAAATTCCGAACGTAATATCTTATCCATCTCAGTGAATAAGCCGGAAGGCGTTATAAATCGCTCCTGAAACCAGCTGCCGATTGCCGCCTCTCCAGAATGCCCAAACGGCGGGTTACCTATATCATGCGCCAAGCATGCTGACTGTACAACACCACTAACAGTATGCTTTCCCCCCGAAGGTATCTGGCCATTTTGCTCTAGCCAATGTCCGATCTGCATCCCCAGAGATCGTCCAACGCTGCCAGTCTCGACGCTGTGAATCAAGCGATGGTGTATGTGATCGTGGTCATGGAGAGGGTGTACTTGGGTTTTATTTGCCAACCGACGGAAAGGAGCAGAAAAGACTATTCTGTCCAGATCTCGAACGTAGGATGGCCTGTGAGGTTGCTCCTCATAGTCGGCCTCATTCAAGCGCGAACCATTCAGAAGCTTTGACCATTCCATGAGCGCCATCTCCAATTTCATTTCGAAGGTGAGCATCAGTGCAATCCGAGTCAAGCGCCCTTCTTTCAATGGCGCTACGGACCAACCCCTAACAACCCCTTAGCGCCCTCCTCCAACCCCTTGGAATCCCTTGCGGCACCCAGCTGTCCCTGCCCGGGACACCCTCCTACCGGGCCATCTCCGCCGACCAGCCCCGGGTCTTGCCGGGGTTCATCAGCCCATGCGGGTCGGCCTCCCGCTTGAAGTCGATCTGGGTGGTGTCGATCGCCTTCATCCCCCCATCCTCAATCGTGATCGCATGGGGGTCGTAGATCGCGCAGCCCTCGGCCTCCAGTTCGGCGATGATCTCATACATCCGGTCCTTCGAGGTCCAGCGGACGATGGGCAGGGCGAAGAAATGGACCTCTCCACCCATCCTTGCGGTTTCGTGGTGCCAGTAAATCTCCTCGCCATACCGCTCCAGCTGGCGGGCGCAGAGGGCGAAGTCGAGGGGGGGCTCGTAGGCGACCTGGAGGTAGGTCCAGATGCCCGGCTCCACTTTCAGGGCCTGCAGGGTGGTGTGGTTCCAGCCACATTCCCAGACGGGGGGAAGGCCGGCCGCATCCATCTCGGCGTCGGTTTTGACCAGCACGACTGTGCCGCCGTGGTCGGCCACGAGGGTCTTGTAGGCGTTTAAGCTGGAGGGGGCGACCATGGCGAAGATCGCGTCGTGGGTGGGGGGGAAGATGTCGGCGAACTTCTTGTAGAACCGGGAAAACCGGCGTTCGCAGACGGTCAGGAGGAAGCTTTCGATCCCCCGGGTCTCAGCCTCGACACTCGCACTCAGCGCGACGTCGTAGCCGTCGAACAGGGCCACCACCTGCAGGTAGTCGACCGCGGGGGTCAGGCCGTAGTCCAACGCGGTGATGATGCCGTTGGTGCCGTAGGCGTGCTGGACCTTGAGGATCTCTTGCCCGCGCAACTCGATCACACGCGGCTCCTCCTCCACCGTGACCAGCCGCACATATGTGATGTTCGTCCCGTCCCGCAGCATGCCGTTCTTGAGCGACCCGATCCCCCCGGACCCGCCCGAGACGAAGCCTGCCATTGTCGCCAGCCGCTTGGTCGATGGGAACATCGACAGCATCTGCCCGGTTTCCGCCACTGCGTGTTCGACCTTTTCGATCCGCGCGCCTGCCTCGCACACCACCCGTCCCGGGGTGATCTCGATGATCCGGTCCAGCTTGGTCATCTCCATCACCACGCCGCCCTCCATCGGGACGCACTGGCCGTAGTTGCCGGTTCCACCCCCCCGCAAGGTCAAGGGAATCCGCAGCTTGGCGCAGGCCGCCGCGACGGTGATGACCTCGGCCTCGGTCCGGGGCTGGACGACGATCTGGCCGGTCATCGCGTCAAGCTGATCCTTCAGGATCGGCGAGTACCAGTAGTAGTCGCGCGATTTGGCGAGGACGTATTTCGGGTCGTCGTTGACCGGAACCTCGGCAATCATGGCGCGGAAGGCGGTCATCTTTTCGAGCGGAACAGTCATCGGGGCACCTTAGGTTTGGAGGGCACCGCCCCGGATCACCTGACGCGGCACGCCCGGATGGGCGAGGGCGGCCAGGACATCGGGAGCGGGGAGGAGGAGGAAATCGGCAGCCTCGCCCACCGCAAGGCGCTGGGGCGCAAGGCCAAGCGCGCGGGCGGGGGCATCGGTGATGGCGTCCACCCAATCGCCGGGGGCAAGGTGGGCGGCAAGGGTGGCGAGGCGGAGGCTTTCCAGAGGGTCGTGAAGGCCCATCGGATAGAAAGGATCGCATACGTTGTCCGTACCAAGCAGGACTGGCACCCCGGCTGCCCGCAGGTCTTGCGCCGGGGCAAGGCCGCGCAGGCGGGGGCTGCGGCCGGGGGTCATGTCCTGCAGGTAAAGGTTGGTGGTCGGCATCACCGTCAGCGCCATGCCCGACCGGGCCAGTGCGTCCATCGCGCGGTCGGCGTCGGGGCGAATGGCGAGAGAGCAGGCATGGCCGCAGAGGACGCGGGTTCCCATGCCCCGGCGCGTCGCCTCGGCCACGATCAGGTCAAGGCCGGTCGCTTCGACCTCCAGCCCTTCGTCGACGTGGAAATCCAGCATCAGGCCAAAGCGTTCCGCAAGGTCGAAGACGAAGGGGACGCGGGTTTCAAGGTCGGGGTGGCGGTAGATGAAGGCACCGAGGACCTGCCCGTCCTGCGCCACGCGGGCGGCGATCTGCGCGCCAATGTCGGGGTCGCCCAGCAGGTCGATGCCGGACAGCGAGGACCGGATCAGCGGCATGCGGGCGGCCCAAGCCTGCGCGACCTCGGCCGCGATGTCCCAGGCAAGGGGGACGGCAGGTTCGTTCCAGTCGATGTGGCTGCGGATCGCGCGGCAGCCGGCGGCCCAAGCCTCATCCATCCCCGCAGTGATCCGGTTGCGTAGGTCGGCGGCAGTCCAGTTGGCCTTGTCCTGCGCCATCGCCTCGATCGCGCCGAACAGGCCGGGGGCCTTGGGGCGGCAACGGGAGATCGTGCCGGTCTTGTCCAGATGGACGTGGGGTTCTACCGGCAGGGAAAGCACGGTTTGCGTTGCCGGGCCGGGGGTCGGCTCAATGGCAGCAATCCGCCCTTTGGCCAAGGTCAGCCGGACGGTCTGGCCGTCGAGGTTCACATCCTGCAGGATCATTGCGCGTCCGGGTCCGGCGTATTTTCAAGATAGTCCAGCGGCATCCGGTGCACTTCGCCCAGCAGCGTCACGATCTGGCGTGCGGCGTGGTCGATGACCTGCTGGCCCTTTTCCACCGTCGCCAGTGCGGCGTTGCCGCAGGCCCCGGCGGGGTGCATGTCCTGCGCGGCCCAGGCGAGCTTTCCAGCGGGGGTAAGCCCCAGATGCTTGTTATCCTTGGCCATTTTCGCGACCAGCGGGCGGAAGTCGCGGGCGTGGTCCATCTGCACCAGCCCCGGGTGCAGCGCGCGCATGACCGAGGTTTCCATGTCGCCGGCATGGATGCCGAAGCGGTTTTCCTCAGCCGTGAACAGACCCTCGGGCATTCCCATGGCAAACCAGTTGGCGGCGACGACCATCATCTTGTGGCGCAGCCGCAAGTCGCGGGCGACGATGTCCATCGGGGCGATCTGCCCCCCGTGGGAGTTCAGGATCACCAGCTTGCGCACCCCTGCCCGGGCCACGGATGCGCCGATGTCGGACCACATTGCCATAAGGGTCGCCGCTGAAAAGGTCAGCGTGCCGGGATAGGCGGAGTGTTCATCAGACTTGCCCACCGGCAAGGTGGGCAGGATCAGCGCGGGCAGGTCATCGGGGATCAGCGGGACGGTCGCGGCAAGGATGCCATCAAGGATCGCCTGATCAACGCTGAGGGGCAGGTGCGGCCCGTGTTGTTCCACGGCACCCACGGGCAGGATGGCAATCAGCCGGTCGCGCGGCAGGGCGGCGAAGTCGCGCGCGGTGTAGTCGGCCCAGAAGCGGTGTTTCATCGTTTTCCCCGGTGTTACCGGGAAGGTTGTGCCGCGTCGGGGCGAAGTCAAACGCTTTGCGGGCCGAAACGTCAGCCCGCAGGGCAGATGCCTGCTTTCAAGGCAGGATCACAGGCCGTTCAGCGGCACCTTGAGGTAGCGCTTGCCGTCTTCGTCAGGTGGCGGCAGTTCACCGCCGCGCATGTTTACCTGAAGCGACGGGATGATCAGCCTTGGCATGGCCAGCGTTGCGTCGCGGGCGGTGCGGAGTTTGACAAACTCCTCCCGCGTCTTGCCGCTGATGTGGATGTTGTTGGCCTTTTCTTCGGCCACGGTGGTCTCATACGCGATGTCGCGGCCGTTCGGTCCGTAGTCATGGCACATGAACAGGCGCATCTCATCAGGCAGCGACAGGACGCGCTGGATGCTGTCATAAAGCTGGCCCGCATCGCCGCCGGGAAAGTCGGCACGGGCGGACCCGCCGTCGGGCATGAAGAGCGTATCGCCGACAAAGGCCGCATCGCCCATGATGTGGGTCATGCAGGCGGGGGTATGGCCGGGGGTATGTATCGCCTCGCAGGTCATGGTGCCGACGGTGTAGGTGTCGCCGTCGTCAAACAGCCGGTCGAACTGGGACCCGTCGCGCTGAAACTCGGTCCCTTCGTTGAAGATCTTGCCGAAGGTGTCCTGCACCATGGTGATGTTGCGCCCGATGCCGATCTTGCCGCCCAGCGCCGTCTGGATATAGGGCGCGGCGGACAGGTGGTCGGCGTGGACATGGGTTTCGATCAGCCAGTCGACGGTAAGGCCATTGTCGCGGACAAAGGCGATCATCGCATCGGCATGGTCATAGGTGATGCGCCCGGCGGCGTAGTCGATGTCCATGACGCTGTCGACGATGGCGCAGGCTTTGGACGCGGGGTCCTGGACCACATAGCTGATGGTGTTGGTGGCGGCGTCGAAGAAGCCCGTCACCTTGGGTTTGATGGTCATGTCGGTCATGGTGGCCTCCTTGAGTGCAGGCTCAGGTAGCAGGTTTGGGGTGCAGGCTGCGGGCCTGCAGAACCCGCGCCAACAGAAGGCCGCCGATCAGGGCGGCGACGAAGAGAAACGCCTCGGGTTCGGCCGTGCCAAGGGCGGGGAGTGCGCCGCCGGGGCAGAAGCCCGCGATCCCCCAGCCGATGCCGAAGGTGGCCGAGCCAAGCACAAGCCGGCGGTCGATGACGCGGGTGCCGGGCAGGTCGAACCGGTTGGCCAGCAGCGGGGCGGAGCGGGGGGCACGGCGGCCTAGCACCAGCCGGTAGCCGGGAATGGCCACCGCGAGTGCGCCACCCATGACGAAGGCAAGGCTTGGGTCCCAGGTGCCTTGGGCAATCTGGGCCAGGTCGAAGAAGTTCAGCACCTTGGCCGGGTTCATCATGCCGGAAACGGCAATCCCGATGCCGAAGATCATCCCGATGAGCAGTGCCGAGACGATGCGCATCTCAGGCCCCGATCAGGTGGCGGGTGACGTAAACGGTGGCAAAGGCCGTGGCCATGAAGGTCACCGTCGCCACCAGCGACCGGCGCGAGAAGCGGGCATTGCCGCAGACCCCGTGCCCCGAGGTGCAGCCGCCGCCGTAGCTGACCCCGATCCCGACGACCACGCCCCCAAGGACGATGGCGAGCGGGGAGACGGGAATATCCACCACCGGCACGGACCCGGTCAGCCACAGCAGAACCAGCGGCCCCATGGCCATGCCGACCAGAAGCGCCGCCTTCAACCGCCAATCAGCCAGATCATCGAACCGCAACAGCCCGCCAAGGATGCCCGTAGCCCCCAGTATACGCCCGTGCAGCGCCATCAACACAACGGCGGCGAGGCCGATCAGCGCCCCGCCTCCCAACGATTGCAGGGGCGTAAAGTCAGTTACCATTCCATCCTCAGGTCTTGCAGGTCTTGATCCCCACGATGCTGTAGGCCGGGCAATTGCCCATCGCGGCTGTCGCCAGCATGATAACCCCAACGGCTGCCGCCGCCCAGACCATCCAGCCCCCGAACCAGCCAAGAAGGAAGGCCCCAGCCAGAAGGGCCAGTCCCACAAGCGCGCGCAGGCCCCGGTCGATCGATCCCATATTTCTGGTCATGTCGTTCTCCTTTCGAGAATCATCCGATGACCCAGCATGCCACAGGTGCACAGGTTGCGACGGTGACTAGGTCACTGACCGCGCCAGACGCTGCAGCGCGCCGCGGTCAAGGATGCGGATCACGCCGCGGGCCTGCTCCACCCAGGCCCTGCGCTGAAACTCGCCCAAGGTGCGTGAGATCACTTCGCGCGCGGTGCCAAGTTCCACGGCCAGCACCTGATGCGTGGCCTGCACAGTACCGTCCTGCGCTAGGTCCAAGAGGCGGGCGGCCAGTCGGACATCGACCCGCTGGAACACGATATCGTCGATCAGGCTGAAAAGGTCCGCGATCCGCCGCGAATAGGCCCGGAAGATGAAGCTGCGGAAGATCGCGGACCGGGCGGCCAGATCGTCAAAAACACTACGGGGGATGACCAGCGCGTCAACCTCGGTCTCGGTCAGGCCCTCGGCGGCATAGTCTTCGTCCGCCAGCATGCAGGCGGTTGTCAGCACACAGCTTTCGCCCGCGTTCACCCGGTAGAGAAAGACCTCACGCCCGGTTTCGGACCTTTGCTGGACACGCACGGTGCCGGACAGGAGGAGAAGAAAATTGTCGGCATGCTGGCCCGGTTCGAATACACAGGCGCCGGCGGGCAGATGCACGACTTTGCTGCCCGCAATCAGCGCCTTGGCTACATCGGCAGGCAGCGTGTCCAGCCCTGCAAGTTGAGCGATCCTGTCCATGTCCGCGCTTTCCCGGCCCCTGTTTCGGGGGCTGCGCCAGCATGGCCCTTTGCGGTGGTGAAGGCCAGCGCGAAGGCAATGCGGCGAGCCGCACGACTGCTTAAGGTTGCATGACGGGCGTGCCTGCTATTGCCGAAGTTGTACCGCAATGCCGTCACAATCTCGCGGCATCCACGGCGGCGAAAACCAGTTTCCGGGGGGCGAGCTGACGTCTGCTCTCCGGCCTTCGAGTGCAGAGTTTCGTCCATCGGCCCCATGGCCGCCCCAGTCAATTCGAGGACCTTCATGCTGAAAACCTTCCCGAAACGATCCCTTCCTGCGGCCTTGGTGCTGGCGACCGCGCTTGCGCTGACCGGCGCTGATACCAGCGCGCAGGCCTTCCGGTCCGATCTGCCGCTTCACCCCGGAACCCTTGCCGGGCCGGTCCTTGTGGAAGGCGAGGTGTCGAACCCTGAAGTGGTCCCGCTGTTGACGGGTCTGGCGAAGATCGAAAGCGACCTGCAGCTTGGGATGCTGTTCCTTGCAGACGGGCTGACCAATCCGTCCGGATCGCATTTCACCCATCCCCGGGCGGAAACCTATCCGACAATCAAGGATGGTTTGGCCAAGGCGGGCATCGCCGATTTCGAGCCGCAGCTTATGGCACTTGAGGCTGGGGGCGACAGCGCAACGGTGACCGCCGCCTATACTGCGGCCGTGGCAGCCATCATGGGCGCGCGGTCGACGTTGCGACCGTCCGTGCCGGACTTGGTGGCGTCCATCGCCGACCAGACCCGCGCGGTTGTCGGTGAAATCAACCCGGCCGGGCCAACCGAGGTGCAGAACTATCAGGACGCCTGGGCCATGCTGCTGGTCGCGCGCAACCAGATCGACCTGCTGACGCAAGGCCAGGATGCGCCTGTGATCCAGGCTGCTAAGAAGCTTGGGCTGGCAATGGACGATGTCATCATCTCGATGCCCGATCCGGCGGCGTCTGGTCCGGTGACGTTCGACGCGGCACCGCTTTTGGACATCATCACCGGGCTTGAGGCGTTGGCCGGCACGGTCTGACGCCCCCGCCTTGCATGTACAGCCACCGGATCGGGCTTCCCCGTGTCAGGTGGCTGGCACAGGCCCTGTTTGCAGGCTCAGGCCGAATGTGCGCCTGCGGCTAGGGCCGCGACCTTGGCCAGCACCTCGTTCACCGGGACGCCGTTGCCGATGTCCTTGACGATGGCAGAGCCCACCACACAACCGTCCGCGACAGAGGCGATGGTCCGGGCCGCGTCAGGTGTGTTGATGCCGAAGCCTACGATCACCGGCAGGTCGGTGGACCGCTTGATCCGCGCAACCTCGGGCCCCACGTTTGTGGCCTGCGCAGTGGCGGCGCCGGTGATCCCGGTGATCGAGACATAGTAGACAAAGCCTGACGTGTTCTGCAGCACCTTTGGCAGGCGTTTGTCATCGGTGGTGGGCGTGGCAAGGCGAATGAAGTTGAGACCGGCCTTCTGGGCGGGGATGCAAAGCTCATCATCCTCTTCCGGGGGCAGGTCGACGACGATCAGCCCGTCAACACCGGCAGAGATCGCGTCCTTCAGGAACCGGTCCACACCGCGGGAATAGATCGGGTTGTAATACCCCATCAGAACAATCGGCGTGGCATTGTCCCCTGCCCGGAAGGCGCGGACCATGGCGAGGACCTTGTCCATCGTCATGCCGACCTCCAGCGCGCGCTGGCCTGCCGCCTGAATGGTCGGGCCATCCGCCATCGGGTCCGTGAAGGGCATCCCCAGTTCGATGATATCCACCCCGGCGGCAGGCAGGCCCTGCATCACGGCAAGGCTGGTCGCTTCATCGGGGTCACCGCCCATGATATAGGCGACGAAAGCCTTCTTCCCTTCGGCCTTGAGCCGCGCGAAGGTGGTGTCGATCCGTGTCATGAAGGCCCCCTCAAAATCCGCCCCCATGTGCCACGCCGCGGTGACGGAAATCAATGGGGTAGGAGAAACGACTGTTTGAAGCCGGGGCAGGACGGCAGCACGACTTTGCCCCTTTCCCCCGACCCTTGGCGCAGGGAACAAGGATCGCCACCAAACGATGCTAGGTCAGCCAAGCTTGGCCGCAGCCGCAGGTTTGGGGCCAACCGCAGGGCTGGCCAGCATATCCCGGCGGGCCCGGTCCTGTTCAAGCAGGGTCATCACGGCTGAATAGGTCGCCACACTGTAGGGGGCGAGGAACGTCAGGGCGACCTTGATCCAGTCACCCTGTTCCATGACGCCTGCCAGGATCTTGTCGCCGTGATTGATGGCACCGATCACGTTGCCGACGACCAGCGCCGTCAGAAGCGCCCGTTTCATGACAGGCCACCGGGTTGCCAGACGCAGGACATGTCTGGCGCGGCCCTGATCAGGCATCGGGTTCGTTCCCATGCCAGGCGTTCTCCAACAGTTGCAAAAGCGCGTCGCGTTCAAAGGCACGCGGGTTGAAATACGGGTTCTCCAACGTGATTTCCACAGCGCGCGCGATGCCGTCCTGCGGCATGCCCAGATCCTTCAGTGCCGTCGGCACGCCGGCGGATTGGGCGATGCGGAACAAGGCTTTCGCAGGCTTTTCCGCCCCGGTCGCACGGCGCATCGCTGCCATGGCTTGCGGAATTTCCGGAGCATTGTAGGCAAGCGCATGGGGCAGGATGATGGTATGCGTCTCGGCATGGGGGAGATTGAACGACCCACCCAGAACGTGGCACAGCTTGTGATGCAGTGCCACGCCGCCTGCCCCAAGGCAAACCGCGCAGAGCCAGGCCCCGTAAAGCGCGTCCGAGCGTGCCGCGATATCCGAAGGGGCGACCAGAACGCGGTCCAGCGCGCGGGTCATCTTGGCAATCCCGTCCTCGGCCATCAGCGACAGCACGGGATTGGCTTCCTGCGCGTAAAGCGTTTCGACGGCATGGGCGATGGCATTCATGCCGCTGGTGACCGTCATCCGCGGTGGCAGGGTCAACGTGTAGTTCACGTCATAGATCACCGTTTCGGGCAGCACCTTGAGCGAGCGCAGCGTTGTCTTCTTGCCCCCTTCGGTCTGCCCCAGCAGTGGGGTCATTTCCGAACCGGCGTAGGATGTCGGCAAGACCACCTGAGGCGCATCGGTGCGCAGCGCGATGGCCTTGCCCAGACCTACGGTAGAGCCGCCGCCGATCGAAACGATGCCATCAGCGCCCAGGGCTGCAAAGGCAGCGAGGGCGCGTTCGGTCACGTCCACGGGCGTGTGCATTTCCGCTTCGGCGAAGATACCCGCAGCAGCATCACCCAAAAGGTCCGCCAGCGCCTGTGCTTCGCTGACTTGCTGCGGCGTCGCAAGGACGAGGGCCTTGGTGATCCCAAGGGCATGGACCTCCTGCGGCAAGGATGCTGTGGTGCCCACGCCGAACACCACGCGCGCGGGAAGGCTGGTATAGATGAAGCTGTCCATAAGTTTGTCCTGCCCTTTACGCGCGCACCGTGCCGCTTGGGCAGGGGAGCGTCCAATATCGTTTGGCATACTGGATCATACGAAAGTGGTATCGTCTTCAGGCCGCCGCAAGCGCGATTGCTATGCCTTGACCGACCCCGATGCACATGGTCGCCAGCGCCAACTTGCCACCGCGCTGCTGCAGCTCCAACGCTGCCGTCCCCGTGATCCGCGCCCCCGACATCCCAAGCGGGTGACCCAGGGCGATGGCGCCCCCATTCGGGTTGATATGCGGCGCATCCTCGGGCAGGCCCAACTGCCGCAACACGGCAATTCCTTGCGAGGCGAAGGCTTCGTTCAGTTCGATCACATCGAAATCGGTCGGAGAGATGCCCAGCCTAGCGCAAAGCTTGAGTGTGGCAGGGGCCGGCCCGATACCCATGATCCTTGGGGGCACGCCTGCGGTGGCACCGCCAAGGATCCGGGCCATTGGGATCAGGCCATGTGCTTTGACGGCCGCCGCCGAAGCGACGATCATCGCCGCCGACCCATCATTCACGCCGGACGCGTTGCCTGCCGTGACCGAGCCGCCCTTGCGGAATGGCGTCGGCAGGTTTGCCAGCGACTCCAGCGTCGAAGGGCGCGGGTGTTCGTCGGTCGTGAACACAAGCGGCGCGCCCTTGCGTTGGGGGATTGTGACCGGTGTGATCTCTTGCGCCAGCCGACCCGAGGCGATGGCATGGGACGCACGTTCCTGGCTGCGGAGGGCAAAGAGATCCTGATCGGCGCGGGATATGCCAAAATCCTCGGCGACATTCTCGCCCGTCTCGGGCATGGAATCGACGCCGTATTGTGCCTTCATCAGCGGATTGATGAAGCGCCATCCAATCGTCGTGTCCTCGATGCTGGCAGCGCGCGAAAAGGCGGATTCGGCCTTGGGAAGGACGAAGGGCGCGCGGCTCATGTTTTCGACGCCGCCCGCAATCACCAGATCCGCCTCACCCGAACGGATGGCACGGGCGGCCATGATGACGGCGTCCATGCCTGAACCGCACAACCGGTTGATCGTGGTGCCCGGCACGCTTTCTGGTAGGCCCGCCAGCAAGGACGACATCCGCGCGACATTTCGGTTGTCTTCGCCCGCCTGATTGGCGCAGCCGAAGATCACCTCATCCACCGCCGCCCAGTCGAGCGCCGGGTTGCGCGCCATCAGCGCCCGCAAGGGAACCGCGCCCAGATCGTCAGCCCGGACAGCCGCCAAGGTGCCCCCGAAGCGGCCAATCGGGGTGCGGATGTAGTCACAGATGAACGCGTCGATCATGACGCTACCTCACGGTTATGGGCGGCCTGTGTCCGGGCCTTCAGGGCGCGCAGCACCTCAAGCTCTTCCGCGGTGGGTGCGGGGGTTTCGGTCATCGCGTCGCTGTAGCGGATGGTCCAGCCAACCGTATCGGCCATGTCCTGCAGTGTGACGCCGGGATGCAGCGAGATGACGGTGAATTCCTTGGTCACCGGGTCCGGCCGCCACACCGCCATATCGGTCACCAAAAGGCTTGGGCCAGCCGTCGTGATCCCCAGGTCTTGGCGATGTGAGCCGCCGTTTCCATGGCCAAACGAGGTGAAGAAATCAATCTTCGGCACGAAGCTGCGCTTTGACTGCTTCATCGTGATGAAGATCTGCTGGCTGGACGACGCAATCTCGGGCGCGCCGCCGCCCCCTGGCAAACGCACCTTGGGCGCGTTGTAGTCGCCTACGACGGTGGTGTTGATGTTTCCAAACCGGTCCAGTTGGGCCGCCCCCAGGAAGCCCACCGTGATCCGACCGCCCTGCAGCCAATAGCGGAACATTTCCGGGACCGGCACAGTCGTCACAGCCGTGTCGCATAGTTCGCCGTCGCCGATTGAAAGCGGCAGGACCTGCGGCGCGGTGCCGATGGTGCCGGATTCGTAGATCAGGGTGATGTCTGGGGCGTGGGTCAGCCGTGCCAGATTGCACGCCGCCGATGGCGCGCCGATGCCCACAAAGCAGACATCCCGACTGGACAGGGCGCGCGCCGCTGCAACCGTCATCATCTCATCTGGGGAAAAGCCGGTCATGCTGCACCTACGATTCTGTTCGCGCGGGTTGCGAAAATGGCTTCGTCAGCGTCCAGAACATGCCTTTGCATCCATTCTTTGAACGCATCGCGATCCGCTGCGATCTGGTCCCATTCAAGATAGGCAGCATTGTCGCGGTCATAGTAGCCATGGGCGTAGGAGGGATGCGCGCCCCCCGGCACTTCGACGATGGCATCAAGCGTCCAATGCGGCAGGACGCAAGCATTGGGATGCGCGTCCAGCCGTTCGACCACCTCTTCGACGGTGACGATGGCGGCCCGGGCGCTGAGGACCGCCTCTTTCTGCACGCCGACGATCCCTTCGATCAGGACATTGCCTTGCTTGTCGGCCTTTTGCGCATGGATGATGCTGACATCCGGCCGGATGGCCGGGACGGCGGCCAATTCCTCGCCCGTGAAGGGGCAGGTGACACTGCGGATGTTGGGGTTCACAGCCTTGAGCCCGGCACCCAGATAGCCGCGGAACACGGCCATCGGCAGACCGGCGGCCCCTGCCTCATAGGCATTGGCCATGGCGGCGTGGGAATGTTCCTCAATCTCAAGCGGCCGCGGCCATGCGTTTTCAACCGCGTCCCGCAGGCGGCGCAACAGGCCGACACCCGGATTGCCCGCATAGGAAAACACGACTTTGCGCACCAGACCCATGCCGATCATCTGGTCATAGATCACGTCGGGGGTCATGCGGATCAGGGTCAGATCCCCGATCCCCTGACGAATGGTTTCATGCGCGGCGGCATGCGGGATCAGATGCGTGAACCCTTCGAATGCAACGGTCATGCCGGGACGGACATGCGTGCCGATAGCATCCTTCAAGCTGCAGAACTTGGTCATTTCTTCCGAACCTCCCCGCGACATCGCTTGGATATCTTGCAAGAAAGTGAAATAAAAATGAGAAAATCGGATTTTGCATGAGTAAAAATCATGGACTTGCTGGCATCAATTACGCTGAAGCATCTGCGCTGCTTCGTTGAGACCTATCACACGCACAGCGTCGCTGATGCGGCCGAGGCTTTGGGGATTACCCAATCCGCTGCCAGCCGAAGAATTACGGATCTGGAAACCCTGCTGGCCACGCAGCTGTTCACGCGGGCCGGGCGTCGGCTGGTGCCAAACGTCACGGCGGGCCTGCTGTTGCGCCATGCAGAGGCGGCATTGCAGAAACTTGGCACCGGGCTTGATTTGATTGCCGGGGCCGGCGGGCCTGCGCGACCGACGCTGGTCGTCGGCGCTTTGCCGACCGTTGCCGCTACACTTGTGCCACAAGCCGTGCTGCAGCTTCGCGCTGCTGTTCCCGACCTGCTGATCAGGATCGAGACGGGGTCCGGCGACCAGCTTCTTCCGCGCTTGCGCAGCGGGCATCTGGACGGTGTCGTGGGGCGGATGGCAGCGGTTGAACACATGGCGGGTCTGCGGTTCGACCCGCTGTTCATGGATCGTCTGGCCTTCGTCGCCCGCGTGGGGCATCCCCTGAGCCATGGCAAGTTTCCTGCAAGCGCGCTGTCCCGCTTCCCCGTCATAATGCCGCCCGAGCAGGCCGTGATCCGCCCGGTGGTTGATCGCTTTCTAGCGGCCCGGGGAATTGGTCTGCCCGATGACCGGATCGAGACCACCGCCGAAGCCGTCGCAACGGCAATCCTGCGCGAAACCGACGCGATCTGGATCATCTCACGTGGGGTGGCCGAGGCGGCAGTGGCTGAAGGCCGGTTGGTTTTTCTGCCCGTCGATACAACAGACACGATCGGGTCCATCGGCTTGATGCAACGCAGCGATCCCCCCGCGCCCGAGATGATTGCCTTCGCCGACTGCTTGCGCAGTTCGGTCATGCAAAGGGATCGCCACATGCCATTTGCCTAGGCCGCGCCTGTCGTTTGACACTTGCTGGTCGCGACCCGGCCCCTTGATTACCGCGGCAGCCGCATTACCGTAGACTGCGGCTTGCAGGCATTGCTGATACCGAAGGGGTATGGATTTGGAATTCAGGCAGTTGAAATACTTCATCGCTGTCGCCGAAGAGGGCAACATCGGACGCGCGGCGCAACGCCTGAACATATCGCAGCCGCCGATCAGCCGACAGATCCAGGCCTTGGAGCATGAGCTTGGAGCAGCCCTGTTCATCCGAACGCCCAAAGGCGTTGACCTGACCGAGGCGGGCCGCGTCTTTTACGCCGACGCGCAGAAAGTGCTGTCGCAGGCAAAGAACGCTGTCGACCGCACCCGCGCCGCCGAGCGGGGGGAATTGGGCAGGCTTGATATCGCGTTCTTTGGGTCGACCGTCTACCAGACCGTGCCGCTTTTGCTGCGCGCCTTTCACCGGGCGCAGCCGCAGATCGAAGTGTCGCTGACCCGCATGGGCAAGGCGGATCAGGTCAACGCCCTGCGCGATGGACGTATCCATATCGGGTTCGGACGTTACTACAATCAGGCCAGCGGACTTGCGATTGAGCTGATCTCACGCGAGCCGCTTTATGCGGCGATTCCGGCGGACCTTGCTCTTGGTACGCAGGACGAGGTTCGTCTTGCCGATCTGGCGCATTTGCCTGTCGTCCTCTTTCCGGCAGGGGATCGCCCAAGTTTTGCGGATGAGATCATAAGCCTGTTCCGCGGCGCGAAGGTCGAATTCGAAGTGGACAGCATTGCCACAGATTCAACGGCGGCGCTTGCCCTTGTCGCCAGCGGGACACGGTGCACGATCGTGCCTGAAGCCATTGCAAAACTGCAGTTTCCCGCCCTGAACTGTGTGCCGATCAAGGATTGCAGGACGCTTGCACCCAGTTCCTGCATCTATCTGGAAGACGATCAGCGCCCCGTGCTCAAGGAATTCCTGAAAGTTCTCAGAAGTGTTTCCCTTTCCGCGGCAGCCAATGCGGAAGGCGCATCGCCTGGCGGTTTCAAAGGTATTGGAGCGTAAGGGCGGCCGTCGTCTAGCCTTTATCCCGAGGATGCGATCTTTGGGAGGAGAGCTATGCAGAGGCGCTTGACGGCGACCCGCAGGATACTGCGCAGCCGGTATCCATCCGTGGCTTAGATGACGCGGTGCATTCCAACCAACGTTGGCGCTTCGGCCATGGGCAAGACATCCACGTCTGATTGATCCGCCTGTTTGCGCTGCACCCTCGTCCCGCCACCACTGCTCAAGACACAACGCCACGACCAAAGGTCGACCGTCGGATGTTCGGGCGGCGATCTGATATGACTGTCAGGGAGGAACAAGACATGTCCGCACGCTACGAAACCGAGGTTTTGATCATCGGCTCCGGCCCATCCGGTTCCTCAGCCGCAGCCTTGTTGGCAAGATACGGGATCAAGACCCTTTTGGTGAACAAATACGGATGGACAGCGCCAACGCCGCGCGCGCACATCACGAACCAGCGCACGATGGAGGTGATCCGCGATCTGGGGCTTGAGGACGAGGCCAAGAAATACGGCGTTTCCAACGACTTGATGGGCGAGAACACCATCTGCGCCAGCCTTGCGGGCGAAGAGTTCGGGCGGATCAAGACCTGGGGCACCGATGTGCGCCGCCGCGCAGATTACGACGAGGCCTCGCCCACCTCGATGTGCGACCTGCCCCAGAACCTTCTGGAGCCGATCTTTGTCCGCTCCTCGGCGCTGGATGGCGGCAAGGTCCGCTTTGACACCGAGTATCTGTCGCATGAGCAGGACAGCAGCGGGGTGACGGCCACCTTGCGGGATCGGCTGACCGGTCAGACGTTTGAGGTGCGGGCGAAATACATGATCGGGTGTGACGGCGCCAATTCGAAAGTCCTGGAAGATCTTGACCTGCCGCTGGAAGGCGAGATGGGCAAGTCAGGCTCGATCAACATGCTGTTTGAGGCTGATCTTTCCAAGTTCGTCGCCCACCGGCCATCGGTCCTTTACTGGGTGATCCAGCCCGGGTCAGACATCGGCGGCCTTGGCATCGGGGTCGTTCGCATGGTGCGCCCCTGGAACAAGTGGCTGGCAATCTGGGGCTACGACGTCGAGAAGGGCCCGCCCGAACTTAACGAAGCTTTTGCCACGAAGATCGTCCACAAGCTGATCGGCGATGACAGCGTTCCGGTCAGGATCGAGGGCACTTCGACATGGACGGTCAACGACATGTACGCGACGCATCTGCAGAAGGGCCGGGTGTTCTGTGCCGGCGATGCGATCCACCGCCACCCACCCACCAATGGGTTGGGGTCGAACACATCGATCCAGGACAGTTTCAACCTGTGCTGGAAAATCGCCATGGTGTTGCGCGGGCAGGCCGATGAACGTCTGCTGGAAACCTACTCTGTCGAGCGCGCACCTGTGGCAAGGCAGATCGTCAAGCGTGCCAACAAGTCGTTGAAGGACTTTCCGCCCATTGCCGTCGCCTTGGGGTTGCCGCAGGCAAAAAGCATCGATGAGATGTATGCCAACATGGCCAAACGCAAGGACTCCACGCCAGAGGCCGAAAAGCAGCGCGCCCAGCTTCGGGCGGCCATTGCGGGGACGGACTACGTCTACAACGCCCACGGCGTTGAGATGAACCAGCGATATGACAGCGCCGCAATCGTTTCGGACGGTTCCGCACCCGAAGTGTTCAAGGATGAAGAGCTTTATCATCAGGCATCGTCCCGGCCAGGCGCTCCGGTCCCGCATGTCTGGGTCTACCACTCCAGTGGGCATCGCGTTTCGACCAAGGACCTTTGTGGCAAAGGCCGATTTACCTTGCTGACGGGATTGGGCGGTGAAGGGTGGCACACAGCAGCGAAAGCCGTCCGCGAGGCTTTGGGGGTTGAGATTGACGTGCATGTCATCGGGCCAGGCCAGGCGCTTGAGGATCACTATGGTGAGTTTGCCAAAGTGCGGGGGACCACGGACAGCGGCGCGCTTCTTGTCCGGCCCGATTTCCACGTGGCTTTCCGGGCGCAGGAATATGACAGCAATGCTCAAACCGCCCTTGTCCAAGCGGCATCGCGGATCTTGGGCCGTACTTTTGTTCACTGAAGGCACGCTTACGGACGATCCAAGCGCCTGTGGTCGGATCGTCAGAGGCAGCGGTGTTCCCGGCAGGTGGATGCGGTGAAAAGAAAGGCCCCCGGTTGACGGGGGCCTTTTTGCATCGTGTTCACCGCACAGTCGGCGGGATCGTCATCCGAAATCGATCACCAAACGCGATCCCGGCGCGCCGCGCGACACGCAAACGGCGATGGATGTGTTGTTCTGCTGCTCATCCGGATAGAGGCAGGTGTCACGATGAATGACCTCTCCGCTTGCCAGAAGCGGCATGATGCAAGTCCCGCAAACACCCTCCAAGCACGACTTCGGCACTTCGTAGCCGTGATCAGCCAATGTCTCGAGCAGGGACTTGTCACCGGGCACTGTCAGAACGGGTCCGTCCACCCGAAGCTGGACTTCAAAGGCGCCCATCTGATCCTCGCTCAGCGGCTCCAGATTGGCCTTGAACCTTTCCTGATGGAAACGGCCAGGCGCCAGAACTGCACAGGCCTTTTCGGCTGCATCAAGGAAAGCTGTCGGCCCACAAGCGTAAACCTGATCGTTCTTGGTCACAGTTGCGACGAGGGCACCGATATCCAGCCGGCATCCACCCTCGACCTCATCAAAATACCACTGAAAATTCGCTGCAATCGGCTCAGCCTTGATCTCTTCCATGAAGGGCGCACGCTCGGGCTTGCGCGCGCAGGCATAGACAAGATAGTCGGCCCCACGGGCCTCCAGCGCGCGGGCCATGGCCAGGATCGGCGTGATACCGATCCCGCCAGCCAGAAGAAGATACCGACCATGGCCCGGATGCAGCGCAAAGTTGTTCCGCGGCGAAGAGATGCGGACTGTATCACCCACCTGCACTGTGTCGCACATCTCCACCGAGCCGCCGCGCCCGTTCGGGTCGCGCAGCACCCCGATCTCATAGCGCTCATTGCCGTGGTTCGGACGGGTCAACGAGTATTGGCGCACCAACCCCGAGGGGAGATGCACGTCGACATGCGCACCGGCGTCACAGGCGGGCAGCTGCTGGTCGATACCGGCAAAACGGAAAGCGTAGGTGTCTTGTGCGACAATCGCCTTGGCGACAACGCGGACAGTCAGGGTGTCAGTCATGTCTTCTCCTTGAAGCGCGCCCTCATCCGCCAGAGTGCCGCGTCAGGCATGACGGTCGGCCCTGAGGGCTGGATGAGGGGCTTGTGCAGATGCCGCGGCACCGTGTGACGCGCCGACCCGTATGCGTCAGGGCAGACAGGCGACACACAGCGCACCGCCAACCGCCCTTTCAGACAGGCGGCGCTGTCGTTTACATGTTGCCCGCTTTCCGATGGCTCATGATCAGGCGCGGCAGGCCGGTGACAAAATCGAAAAACGCGACCCAGCCCCCCATCATGAGGGTCCTGACCGACAGCAGTGAGAACGGAGGCCGCGCATCAAGTTCGCGCTTTATCAGTTTCTGTTCTTCCGAAATGGCCTGAAGGACGTCCACGATCTGTGGCGCGTTGTTCCAGATGCTGCGGAACAGGATCGTGCCGTCAGTGCCGATGACATAGATGGAGTTGGGCTTGGAGCCGTAGGCCTGGTGGCCAGTGCCATCGATATTGTCGACAAGGGTCAGACGCTCTTCCGCGTGTTTGGTGCAGGACATCTTGGCAGCCGCAATCTTGTCTTCGATGGTTTCATGCTGACCGACGCGCTCACCCGGGTGGGCCTCACGGACGTATAGAATCGCAAAGTTCAGTCCAGGGTACTGACTTGGCATCGGCTTCATTTCACGCGCGCTTCGCGCGTACATCGGGCAAGTCATGCTGCCAATCTCAAGCACCAACGGCTTGCCGCCGACGTAGTCCGAAAGTTTCCGCGCCACACCGTCGAATGTGAAGACGTCTGCATCAAAGAAGGACTCTCCGACGTTCAAGCCGTGAAACACCGAAAAGTCATACTCCTCGGGCGTGAAATGTTTGTAGTTGTAGGTTCGATTCAGGCCGGTATCACGCATTTGATGATCCTTGGTTTCAGGTAGAAGTCCTAAAGGACGAGAAAGCACATCTGTGCGGCAAGACCGCTTGCCATGCTCAACAGACCGCGATGATGAAGCAGTGCCAGTGCACCCAGACCGTCCCGCACCCGGCCAATTCCTGCATCGGAAGCGACAAGATCAACGCCTTCAATGCCTTGTTTCAACGCAAGCATGATCAGGATCTGCTGACCGGCAAAGATCAGCAGAACGGCCAACGCAAGTGCGGCAAAGCCGGACTGAAAGACCTGCAGGACCAGAAGACAGATCAAGCTTATCACCGTGGTGATCATTGTCGGCGGCAACAGGTGGATCACGCGCTTCAGTTGCGAGTGAATTGTTCGGACCATCCCGTCGGGCACATCGACAGCGCGCGGCTGCCACATGAGTTTCCAGACCGGCTTTTCGATCAGCGACAAGACAAGGAAGATCCCTATGGCAAAGCCAAACAGCGCGGTGATCAGACTGGGCGTCAGCTGTTGCATTGACGGGAAACCTTTCCTGACGATCCGTTTCAGGCACGGTCGCCGCGGGGCGGATAGTTGCGTGCCTTGGCTGCATCCAGGCCTTCCAGCCAGTCAGGCCAATGCGCGCGGCCGAAAGGGGTTGACCCAAGAGAGACAGCGAACAGGACACCGTCAGGCCTTACAAAAAAGGTTCCCGGCTCATAGAACGGCTTTGGTTCATTCGGGGTGATCGGGTTCGAAATGAACAGGCCCCAAGCTCGGGCTGTTGCCTCGTCAAGGTCATAGCCCAATGGCAATGCGTCGATCCCCCATTTGTCTTTCGCGGTTTGCGCGCGATCCTGCGGGTCGGCCGAAACGGCCACGACATTCACACCACGTTCGGCCATGCGCGGCATGACCGAGTTCAAGCCCAGAATGTGGCGGTGGCATCGCGGGCAATGAAGGCCACGGTACACCTCCACAAGCGTCAGATAGCCCGGCTTGCTTTGCGTGATGTCAAAGACTTGCCCGCCCAACAGCGGGAAGGTCAGGGATGGAACCGGTTGACCGGGTATCAAAGTGGTCGGCATCGTCTTCGTCCTTAGTTTCGGTCGGCGACTGCGCCGCTGACGGTATTCATTGCGCCGATTGCGGCAGGGAAGCCGCAAAAGGGCGCGGTCTGGATGACAATCTCGACAATCTCGGGCGAGGTGAAACCATGGCTTATGGCGGTTCTCGCGAACTTGTTGAGGGAAGCTGAGGCGACCGGCAGGCTTGCCATTGCCGCCATCGCGCAGAAAAGCCTGTGGCGCAGATCAAGACCTGGACGCCGCCAGATCACCCCATAGCCATAAGAGGCTGCGATCTCATAAAGATCGGCCATATGCTTCCGGCTTGGGTCTGAATATCCCTTGTTCTGCAAGTCACCGTGCAGTTTGGCGCGCATTGTCGCCGACAAGTCTGCGAAATTCGCACTACAGTCAGTCCCAGTGCTGTCGACCTGGCCCAAGTTTGCAGCTTTGAAGGCAAGCTCCACATTCGGGGTACCTGCGTAGAGGACGCACTGCAGAAAGACTTCCGAAATCTGGGTCTTTGTGAGCCCTGCGTCCTGCGCGCCTTTTGCAAGCACGCCGAGCTTTTCCGTTTGGCCCAGAACGCAGGCCGCGCTTAGCCAGACAATGAACCGCTCCTGCAGGGTAAGTTGATCGCGGGACTTTATCATCCCCAGCTCCAGCTCTTCCATGCAGGAGCGGATTCCTGCCGGGACCGAAGCGCGTTCATGGGCGTCGGTCCCGAACGTTTGCATCGCCTCCGCCGCGATGGCGCGCAATTCGGTCCTGGACGTCCTGCGCTTTGTTATTGCCTCATCAGTCATTCGGGCACTCAAACCTCTGAGCTTTCGGGGGCACCGATAGCCCACTTCCAAGGACGCACATCGCTGGATTGGAACAATCCGCCGGATGCGAAGGGATCACCGTCCCGAAACCGCTCGGCGGCGGCGACATCATCGGCGGACACGATCAGCAGAGAGCCAATCATCTCGCCATTATCCTCGTTAATGAATGGGCCAGCCAGAACCAGCTTCACCCCTTCGTGGGGCGTCCTTAGGTATTCGATATGCTTGGGCCGCAAATCTGTCCGAAGCCAGTTCCGGCCCGGATGGTCAATGTTCGTGATCGCGTAGTGCATAGCCGCTCCGTCGGGATGGAAGATGCTTGGTTTACCTTGAAACCAATGCATGTTCTGAAAAAGTACCGTTTGGTCTGCGCATCCATACGGTTTTGGTATCAAGCCACAGCATTGATTTCTGGCTTGCTGACGCGGTGGCATATCCTCGCGGCCCAAGCACGAGGATATGCCGCCAGCGGATCTTGTGCGCTTAGGAGTCAGGCAGCACTTTCATCAAGGGGCCACCCTCAAGACGGTAGCCATC
This sequence comes from Tabrizicola piscis, assembly GCF_003940805.1. Classification (NCBI taxonomy): domain Bacteria; kingdom Pseudomonadati; phylum Pseudomonadota; class Alphaproteobacteria; order Rhodobacterales; family Paracoccaceae; genus Tabrizicola; species Tabrizicola piscis. Next base: position 3,114,772 of record NZ_CP034328.1, on the reverse strand, counting down.
CTTTTCCCGGGTGATGAGCGAGCAGCGCTCCTCACCGTTGTTGAAGCTTTGCCATTTCATGCAAAGTTCCGGCCCGTTCATCCGCCAGTTTCCGGTGTCGTCCATTATGGTCGACTCCATCGCAGCGCTGCCGTTCCCTTCCAGCTTGATCTTGATGGTCATTCCCATCCGCTTTCCCTGAATGGTCTTCCCGATCAGGGCCTCCTCGACCTCACTTGCAGTGAGCGGTGCAGCGATGGCCGGTGAACTGGCAGCAGCGGCAATGGCCACACCCAGGCCAACTATGAACTTACTGAGCACTTTCATGATTTCTCCTCTCCACTTGTTTCTCTTTTGTTGAGACAGGGGCTGCGCTACGCTTAGAAGTAGTAGCCAATCTTCAGGAAGACGCCGTCCGCGCTGTTGTTTTCAAAGGTCCCGCCGTTTGCCGTCGTCGCGTCCTCAAACCAGATTTTGCTGTAGCCAGCCTGCAGGACAGTGTCGTCGTTCAGGGCGTACCGCATGCCGAAAAGAAGGCCGTAGGAATCCTCGAAGGGGGTAAGCCCGGGTTTGGGGCTTTCGCCGCCTGTGCGATATTCTGCGACAACGGTCACTGCGAGGTTGTCCGTCACAAGGCGACCGAAACCCAGACCGAAGATCTGGCTGTTGACGAATTGCGTCGGGTTCAAGCCGTTGAACGTGATGTCCGCCTCGGACCATTCTGCCCAACGATAACGGGCGAACATCTGGTTGCGGCCGTCTCCGATCGGCAATTTGGTCAGAAAGGTCAGCGTCAACGACTGCGGTGTCCGGTGGATTGTGTCCTGCGCCATAGCCTCACCGGCGGTGACGGGGATAAGCGTAATGCCAAGTGGTGACGTGGGGTCTGCAATTGCCGCAATGCCACTGTTGCGCGGTACGGTAGTGTTGGAGTGTTCAACGGCAGACCGATATTCAGCCGAAAACAAAAGCCGCTGCTCGGGGATTTCGAAGGCATAGCCAAGCGAATACCCAAGCTCGTAGCTGCTTTCGAAATCGAATTGAACGCCGCCCCGCCGCAGATAGCCGGAATATTCCTGAAGCCGTAGGGACCCAAAGACGCTGTGGCGGTCGTTAAGTTTGTAGCGCCCGAAAAGTGCCAGTTCGTTCGCACCGAACTCTCCCCCAGTTCCTCGGGCAAATGGCGGGGACAGGGGCGGCGTATTGTCAGGATACTGTGCCGTCAGCCCATAGGGTTGGGAGTAGCGCAGGCCAAGCGAGAAACGGTCATTGATGTCCGTTTTGATCGCAAATTGCGGAATGGCGAAGTTGTCCGAGATGTTGCCGGTCGGAATACTTTCGCCTGGGGTGGCGAAACTGCCGGTAATGTCCGGTCTCAGGAACGCGGACCCCAGCTCGACGTAGCCACCCGGTTCGAACATGAAAAGGTTGTCCGGCACGTTCCGGTCGAAACCCTCGGCATGTGCGCCGGTTGCAAGTACAGCGGTGGTCAGCGCATAGGCCAACTTGGTCTTGAAGATGTGGTTCACGTTCCCCTCCCTGTGATTTGTGACCCTGCCCGGTCCAGGTCTTGTGACGGGCCCGATAGGGGCCCGTCCGGCGTTCATGCCGCCATCACCACGCAGTCGCGGGCGAGGCGCCCGCGCTTAGGCCGGAGCGACGCGCAGTTTCGGTGCCCGGTGCACAAGCGGATCCAGCCCCATCTCGGCGCGGAGTTTCATTTCCGCCTTGTGGGCGTCCTTCATCATCTGCCGGACCTTCACGACCGCCCGGTCTGTCCTGGCCAGTTGCTCCTGATCCCAGCGCACGACCCGGCCCTGAGACATCTGCATGGGAGCATCACCACCGACGAAACAGGCCATGCCTGGCAGAGCATCAGATTGAAGCGCACGCGTCAGGACGGTCTTGATCATCTTGGCGCCCATGACACCGGCCTTCTTGTCGTTGATCGAGCCGATCAACCAACCTTTGAAGGAGCCGACATCTTCGGGGACGAACCAGAAATACAGTCCGTTGACCTTGCCCTCCATGAACTCCTCGCCGTGGTGGACGAGGTTGGGCATGAACCAGCGGATGTCATCGATGGCCTTTTCCCCGCCATGATCGCCGACGTCGCGCAGATGGGCGTAGATCCCGTCGCCCGGCAGTTGCTCAAAGGCGACGCCGCCGCCCATCTTCTGATCGCCAAACAGGTAGCAGGTCCGATGCAGGCAGCCGACATGCGTCATGTCGACGGTGTTATCCAACTGGTTGAGGTGGCTGTAGGGCACCGTCATCGTGTTGCGGATGCGCGTACCGGGCGCAAATACCTCGCGCGCGTGCGGCATCGAGTCGAGGAAAGGTTTCGGCTCCTTGACCCCCATGTAGACGAAGATCACCCCGCCGACCTCTTCGGCCGGATAGGCCTTTGCCTTCACCTTGGCGCAGGCTGGAGAGTCCGCGCCGTCAGCCAGGAAGGCAACGCAGTTGCCTTTTCCATCGAATGTCATGCCGTGATAGCGGCAAGTGATCGTGCCCACTTCCCACACGTTCGTCTGTCCAAGCGAGAGCAGAGGCCCCCGATGCGGACAGCGGTTCTCAAGCGCATTCGGGGAACCATCGCCATTGCGGAACAGAACGATGTTGTCACCCAACAGCTTGATCGCCTTGGATTCATTGTGCTTCAACTCATCCGACATCAGCGCCGGGTACCAATATTCCCGAAGGCCCCAGAACGGGATCTCGTCCTGAAATGCCTCGATGTAGTCCCAGGGAACTTCCTGCAGGCTTTCCGGCTTGTCTGCTGTGCCGTAGGGCCGCTTGTACCAATCCGCCATGAAGCTGGCTTCTGAGGAAAGCTCGCGCAGTTCGGGTTTGCTGTTTATTGCTTTCTTGGGGCCACTCAGCCCGGGAATGATGGCAATGGTGTTGGCCAGCTTTCTCCAGGCATAGTGCTTCAGGTCGTAACGGAGCCGACGAATGTACGATGTCGTCGGGACAGCCCTGCCGAACTTGTCTTCGGGCTCCAGTGCTTCTTTGACGAAAGACATGACGTTTCCTTTGCGTGCGTGTTAGCTCTCTCGTCGGCGCATACGGACCCGTGCGAGCCCTTGGGCTGCAGCATTTATGTCCATATGGAGAAGAGGCTTTGGTGGGGTCTAAAGAGTGTTCCCAGCCCGGCACTGTGGTCTGAAGCTGACCTTCTGGGGGAGGCGCAGCCACGAGACGACCAACACACAGTCAGTCGGTGGGGATTAACCCGGGTCGTGGCGCTTACGCAGTGCCGAGCTGAGAACGAGGGTCTCTCGGGGCGCATCAGCCCCGAGAGCTAACCATGTCACTCTGCCGCTTGGACAAGCGTCTGGGCGGGCTCGAGTTGGAAGTCGACTTCCATCACCCGGACACCATCCTCATAAGCCTCGGCAACGATGAACTCATCACCACCACCTTCGCAGCAGTCGTCGTGGACGTAGTCGCCGCCTTCGAAATACGCTTGGCGGATCACGTCACGCAGACCTTCTGCCTGCACCCAGTAGTGGATGTGGGCCGGACGCCAGGAGTGAACACCCATGTATTCTTCCAGCAGCTGGCCGGTCGGGCCCTTGTTCGGGACCTGATAGGGAACCGGGATGATCGAGCGGACTTCGTAGCGACCTTCGCTGTCGGTCTTGATCTTGCCGCGGTAGTATTTCTTGTCGAGGTTCCCGTGACGCTCGATCCCGGAATAGCGGCCATCCGGCGTCGAATGCCAGACGTCGATCACCGCACCGGCCACAGGCGTGCCCGACATGTCCACGACCTTGCCACGCATCACCATACGCGGCATCGCTTTGTGCTCTTCCTCGATTGCGATCTCGTGATCAACGAAGGGGACGTTCGGCACAAAGTAGGGACCCTGGATATCGGCCTTCGAACCCTTGCGCGACTCGTTCTCGATCTGGACGATGGTCGTGTTGAAGAACAGGTCGAGCATCAGCGGGATCTCTCCGGCGGCCTGCGTCTTTGCGAGGTGCATGAAGCCTGCACGATACTCTGCAAAGGTCACCTTGTTCCGGCGCAGCACGTCGCGGACAGCTTCGACGATCTCGGTCGCCACAGTTTTTGCTCTTTGGTTCATAGTTCCCTCCCGTGGATCTGATGACTTGGTACGCTTCGATACCATAGTTCCCCGTGACGGTATCTACGAGTACCGGACCCAGCCAATACTTTTATGGAAGGCTGCCGATACGAAGTTTGCATCAAGACGCACCGTTGCAGTCGGTTTGGGTATCGACGGTAATTTTTATAAAAATCAGTGCTTTGGCATCTTTCGGCTCGTTCCAAGCTGGGCGGAATGCATCAATACCTGCTGGGTAAGGTACCTTCCCCAGGCAGCGGCTGACGAAAATGCCGCACCTGCAACTCGGGCGCAGAAACGTCAGTCAGGGAATCAGGCGACGGCTCGCCTTGTGGCGAAAGACAATGCCGCAGAAGGTTCAGGAACATCCTCAGACGCCGGGATTCACCTCGGCTGTCATGCGGTCAGTCGGCCCTGCAGGCACTTTGAGCGACATAGTGTGGTGTATGATGACTGTGGAGTGCCAGCTCGACCGTGATCAGGCCAGAAGGAGCGTTTCCACATCAGCCCTATAGGAATTGGGTGCAGCGACGGGTCAGACGACGGGGACGAACCGAAACCCTTCGCGATGCGCAACAGCACGCCCCGCACATTCCCCTGGGAAATGGTTGCAGAACATCACTGTCTCATCGGCTGCATATTTTGCAAGCTTCGACGACCTGATGGCGGCGGCAGCGGCGGGGTCCGCACAGAACAGCGTGGAACATTGCGGTGCAGCCATCTGGACAGGGCTGTGCATGAGATCTGCGTTGAAAGCCGCGACGACGCGGTGGCCCTTGCGATACTCAAGGCCAATCATGCCGGGTGAATGCCCCGAGAGGTCAACCACGAACAGTCCCGGAGCGATTTCGGCTTCAGGTACAGTTGTTTCAAACAGCCCTGCATCAAGGACAGGGGCGACACTGTCCTGGAATGAGGTCGACATATAGGCGAATTTTTCGTGATTTTCCCGCCAGTACTCCAGTTCCTTCTGGCTTGCCAGATGCGTGGCGCCAGGAAAGGTCGGCAGCCAGCCCTTTGGCGATTTGCGTGTCAGCCAGCCAGTATGGTCCACGTGGAGATGGGTCAGAAAGACAGTGTCAATATCTTCGGGCGACAGTCCCGCCTGCCCAAGATGGTTCAGCCAGTCGGATTTCTGCTCATGCCAATCCGGGCGCGTCGGGAAATTTCCGTCCTCGCCCACCGCGCAGTCCACAAGAATGACGCGATCTTCCAGTTGGATCACAAACGAGCTGTAGGCCATGACCATCCGGCCTGTGCCCATGTCGAGGTAGTCAGGGGCCAGCCAATCAGCGTGGTCCCCTACTGTCGCTTCGGGCAGGCCAATCAGCATCTCGACGGGCTGTCGAGTAAGGCCGACCGAGTCGACCAACGCATGAACCTTCATATTCCCCAATGCCTTGGGTGTCATGCGTGGCAACGAGCCGGTGGTCATGGTGAATTCCCGTACGCTTTTGGCGCAGGATAGGTTCGACCGCGCGCGTCATGCCAATACCAATTCCACGGTCCCGCGATACCCAACCAGCATGGTTTGGCCCGGGCTTGGTTGCACAGGCTGTCAGGGGTGGCCCACCGTATTGACAGGCGGGTAGTCGAACCACGCCATGCAGTCTCCTCCACACGGTAGCGTGGATGATGTCCGTACCGATGCTTCCATATACGCGTCATTCGCGACCGTCTGGCAGACGAAATCAACGGGCGCCGCTTGATCCCCGACCCGGTGCCGCATAGAAGCGCCACGTCGCCACTGGAGGGTATCATGGGTTTCAAGATGGGCATCGTCGGGCTGCCGAACGTGGGCAAGTCCACCCTCTTCAACGCGCTGACCCGAACGGCGGCGGCACAGGCGGCGAATTTCCCGTTCTGCACCATCGAACCGAACGTGGGCGAAGTTGCCGTCCCCGACCCCCGCTTGGAAAAGCTGGCGGCGATTGCGGGGTCCAAGCAGATCATCCCGACGCGGATGACCTTTGTAGATATCGCGGGCCTTGTGCGGGGGGCTTCGAAGGGCGAAGGCCTGGGCAACCAGTTCCTGGCCAACATCCGGGAATGCGATGCCATCGCCCATGTGCTGCGTTGCTTTGAAGACGGCGACATCACCCATGTGGAAGGCCGGATCGACCCGGTCGCCGATGCCGAGACCATTGAGACCGAACTGATGCTTGCTGATCTGGAGTCGGTCGAACGTCGGCTGGCGGGCCTTGCCCGCAAGATCAAGGGCGGCGACAAGGACGCGGCAGATCAGGATCGGCTGCTGCGTCAGGCCCTTGTGGCGCTGGAGGCGGGCAAGCCGGCGCGAACGGTTCAGGTCGCGGAGGACGATCAGCGGCAATGGCGGCTGCTGCAGTTGCTGACCTCGAAGCCGGTGCTGTACGTCTGCAACGTCGAGGAAGCCTCGGCAGCGTCGGGCAACTCCCAGTCGGCCCGCGTTGCCGAGATGGCCGCAAAGCAGGGCGCGGCTTCGGTGGTGATCAGCGCCCGGATCGAGGAAGAGATCAGTCAGTTGGCCGAAGACGAGGCCGCGATGTTCCTTGAAGAGATGGGCCTTCATGAAGCGGGGCTCGACCGGCTTATCAAGGCAGGCTACGTCCTTCTGGGGTTGCAGACCTATTTCACCGTGGGACCAAAAGAGGCCCGCGCGTGGACGATCCTGAAAGGCACGCTGGCGCCTCAGGCGGCCGGCGTCATCCATGGCGACTTCGAAAAGGGCTTCATCCGCGCCGAAACCGTAGCCTACCACGACTACGTCGCCGGAGGCGGCGAGAGCGGCGCCAAGGAAGCCGGCAAGTTCCGGGTGGAAGGAAAAACCTACGAGGTCAAGGACGGCGACGTGCTGCACTTCCTGTTCAGCGGCTAACTGTCATGCCCTGACATGCGTCGGCTCTTGCTGCTCGGTGAGCTGGTTCGACATGCCCATGATCATCAGCCTGTGACCCTCGCAGGTTCAAGTTGTTCCAGTCCGAGTAGGGGTCGGGGCGGCCACCGGACCGGTTCTCCGTCGTCGGGCCGCCCTGCCCCTGCAGCCATTGCCGCATCGAATGATCGACGAAGGTCGGCGTCGCGACCGCAGTGCCGCCCGTCAGCCAAAGGGGTTCGTTGGCCCTGACGGGATGCTGTCGACGCACACTTGCCAAGGGGTCGGAGCAGCTTTGACCAAGCCATCCTGATCGATCCATCCGGCACCATCGGGCCTGGAGGGATCGAACCCGACCCCTGCACTGAATGGGCCGCTTACGCCAGCGGCCCCGGCAAATCCACAAATGCTTTCACGGCCGTATTTGTTGGTTGCCATCTCCCTTTCAGGCAGCAGTCGGGGCCAGGGTCCGGCACCTCGACCGTGATGTCAGCCAGCCCGGCGGGTTGGGTGGCGATCAAGTTGCGGCGAAAGCTCTTGTGTCCGCCGCAGGTATCGTTGGACTCATACCAAGGGCCGGAAAGGCGGATCATCTTGGTCCTGCCACCAACAGCCGGTGGAGGAGCCGGGTGAGCCTAAATCATCGCCTTCGACCGGTGCAGGAAAATCCTGGTCAAGAAAACCACTCGGCATACGCTTCCCCCTTGCCCCCCAACGCCCCTTTCCTTAAACGAGACGGCGGAGTGGTGGCCGAGTGGTCGAAGGCACACCCCTGCTAAGGGTGCAGACGGCAACGTCTCGAGGGTTCGAATCCCTTCCACTCCGCCACCAACCCCTTGATATTTTTGATTGCATGAAGAAAGTGACGAAGGGTGGCCAACTGGCCATTCGCATGGAGAAGTCCGAGCGCGCTGTTTTCGTTGATCTCTGCGACCAACTGGACACCAGCACCGACCGGAACCTGCGGCGCCCTATACGAGTGTTCGTCGCCTCGCATGCACCGGCCGACGCCGCTTCGACGGCCGCGATCCATCACTCCTTAGGCGTCTAGACGGGTCGCTTGATAGGAGAAGAAAGAGCAGATGAGGGGCCAGGACTGGCCTGCCCCTCAATGCTTGATCAGGCCTTGGCGAAGGCCAGAAGGTCGGGGTTGACCACCTCGGGGTGGGTCGCGAAGGGAGCGTGCGACAGGCCGGGGTAGGTTTTCAGCTTGCCGTTCTGCAACAGCTTGATCGCCTTGTGCGCCGAGTTGGCGATGGGGACGATCTGGTCATCCTCACCATGCATCAAGAGGACCGGGATGGTCAGGGCCTTCAAATCTTCGGTGAAGTCGGTTTCCGAGAAGGCCTTGATGCAGTCGTAATGGGCCTTGGCACCGCCCATCATTCCTTGGCGCCACCAGTTCTGGATTTGGCCTTGGCTGACCTTGGCGCCCTCGCGGTTGAAGCCAAAGAAGGGACCTGAGGGGATGTCGAGGAAGAACTGCGCCCTGTTGGCGATCAATGCAGCGCGGAAGCCATCGAACACCTCCATCGGGATGCCGTCCGGGTTCGCTTCGGACGCCACCATCACCGGCGGCACCGCGCCGATCAGCACGGCCTTCGCGATGCGCCCGGCTTCGGCCCGTGCGGCATAGCGGGCGACTTCGCCACCGCCGGTCGAATGGCCGATGTGGATGGCGTTCTTCAGGTCCAGCGCCCGGGCCAGTTCGACCACGTCCTGGGCATAGGTGTCCATCTCGTTGCCGGTGTCGGTCTGGTCCGACCGGCCATGGCCGCGCCGGTCATGGGCGATGACGCGGTAACCCTGTTCGAGGAAGTAGAGCATCTGGTTGTCCCAATCGTCGCCCGAAAGCGGCCAGCCGTGGTGGAAGACCACGGGCTGCGCGTCGCGCGGTCCCCAGTCCTTGTAGAAGATGTTCGTGCCGTCGGCGGTGGTGAACGTTGTCATGACAAGGTCTCCTTCAGTTTGTGCGTGGGAGGTGCGGTGGAGGATGAGAAGGGCAGCCGCAGCGGCCCCGGAGGCTATCAGTGTCCGTCTGGTGAGCGTGGGGTTCATTGCAGAGCCTTTCGTTTCGGTATGGACAAGCTACGCCTTGGTTGGCAGAAAAGGACGTGGCGGAAATGACAATGAGCGAGGCATATCGGACAATGTCGCAGCAAGTGGACCTCGTCGCCGATATTGGCCTGCTGCTGTACCCGGGATGCCAGCTGGCGGCGATTTACGGGTTGACCGACCTCTTCCGGATCGCGGGAGAGTGGACAGGTGAGGAAGCACGGGCCATCCGCGTCTCGCACTGGCAGGCTGACGACACGGGCGTTACCTGCATCTGGGACAGCCATCCCGGTGCACCGCACCGGCTGACGCATGTGATCGCGCCGCCCAGCATCATCATGCCCGACAGGATGGCCCCAGCGCCCACCGCTGCCGTCTGGTTGCGCGATCGGCACACCGCCGGTGCAACCCTGTGCTCGGTCTGCGCCGGGGCGTTTGTGCTGGCCGAGACCGGGTTGATCGACGGTCGCCGTGCTACGACGCATTGGGCCTTTGCCAAGCAGCTTGCCCAACGCTTTCCGAAGGTGAAGCTCGCCGATGAAGACATGGTGGTGGACGAGGGGGACATCATGACGGCGGGCGGCATCCTGGCCTGGGCTGATCTGGGCCTGACGCTGGTCGGGCGGCTGCTTGGTCCTGCAACGATGCTGGCAACCGCGCGCTTCCTGCTGGTTGATCCTCCCCGACAAAGCCAGCGGCCCTTTGCCCAGTTCGTCCCGCGTTTTGATCATGGCGACGACGCGGTCCGCACCAGTCAGCATCACATCCATGCCCATGCCGAAACGATGCAGGGCGTGGCTGACCTTGCGAAGCAGGCAGGGATGACGGGCCGCACCTTTCTGCGCCGGTTCAGTGCGGCCACCGGGTTCACACCGGTCGAATACCTGCAGCAAGTCCGCATCGCCAAGGCCCGCGAGGCGCTGGAGCGCACGCTGACGCCGGTCGACCGGATCGCCTGGGATGTCGGCTATTCCGATCCGGCGGCGTTCCGGAAGCTGTTCCAGAAACTGACGGGCCTGCCGCCGGCGGCTTATCGCCAGCAGTTTGGCATCGGGGGCTGAACGGGGGGTATGGCAACTCCTGGCGCAACCGAGGCCTTATCCAGGGGAAAGCGTGTCGAGGCCATGCGCGGGTGTGCTCAAAAAAAACTGATCTGATAGCGTGCAAATGAGGGATTTCAGGGTCGGGTGGGTCAAGCTGCTTGGCAATAGTCCAACAACACTGGAACGTTGCCAACTTCCGCGCGGGGGGACTGTGGAAGGCGCCGCCGGGACTTTCTTCTGACAATCCCACCGGGACTGTTAACCTGCCGCATCTAAAGACGTCGACGATCAGCCGCCTATACTCGCTCCGGAACTCGCAAAGATCCCTGGTTTTTCAGCGCTGACCGGGCCATTGCCCGCATGGCAGCGATCTGGGCAAGCGTCCGATGCGGCCCTACAGTCCTGAATATGTCGCCGATCATGCCCAAGTCTCCGGAAATGCCCTTAAGCATTCCGTGTTTTTCAGTCTTGAGCGGGCTGCGGATAGACAGCGGCACCACTTCGAGGCGTAGACCCTGTTCGATCCAAAGGTCGTTGAGGAACACCTCAAGCCCAAACCGGCGCAGTGCCGCGATCCGGTCCAAGTGCTGGTGCAGCAGCGCGCGAGCCATTACCCGTTCGCCTGAGATGTAGTCCAGCCCGAAAATCCGCCACGGCCACGGCGCATTCTCTCGCAGACTGATGGTCACATCCGCCCGGCCGGAGAGCACTGGTGCCAGCAGAGAAGAGACGTGAGCGGCGGTCAATCCGACCAGATCTGCGTCAAGAAACAGGATGTGACTGCCGGTCGCCTCGGCCAGCCCTCGCGCGATGGCGGCGGACTTTCCGCCGTTTCGACGCTGGCGAAAAACCCGTGCTCCAGCGGCCTCGGCGACATCGGCTGAGGTGTCTGACGAGGCATCGTCAACGACGATAACCTCACTCAGACCAGAATGACCTATCGTGGCATGCAGGACCGCGCCGATACGCGATGCTTCGTTCCAAGCCGGTATGATGCAACTGACTGAAGCTGTCATTTCGTCCTCCACCTGTCCGACCCAGAAAGGAGCCCGGTCTTGGGCCAAATCCCCTGACAGGGTCGCCCAAGTAGCGCGAAGGGGTCGAGCAGCCCTTCGCCTGTCATCACGTCGCCGGTCAGGCTGCCGATCTGGGTATCGGTCTCCGGTCAACGGTTACCCCGGCAGCTTCGTCAATGCGCCAGGACCCATGGCATTGCCGCGCCATTCAAACCTGGTGTTGCGCAGCGTTGCCAGCCAGATCGCCGGAAGCATCAAGTCCCGGACTGGGAACATGACCACGTCGACCATGCGGGACGGCCATCCTTCACGTAGGGAAAGCGCGATTTCTGCACCGTACCACAATGCTGCCAGCGTTGCCGCCGCCCAAGGCCCGCACGCAAGCCCCGCCGCTATCAGAGGCAACACGGGGCCGTTCAGCGGTTCCAGCAGGAACATCATGGGAAAACCCTCGCGCCTTACCTTTGACCACCGCAGTTGCCGCCGCCAAACCTGCCCAAGGGTTCGCCGCCCAACAGGCTGGGCAAAGGGCTTGTGGGGCAGTGCCACGCGAAGTCCCGACCGACGCACCAGGCAGGTCGCCGCCACATCCTCGGCCAGCCGATTGCCAAGGGCGCGAAGCCCGCCATGCCGCTCCAGGAAGGCGCGGTCCCACATCATTGTCTTGCCTTGGGCAAAGCCAAGACCCAACGCGTCAGCAGCCAGTTGCAGGCGGGCCTGATTGCCGTTCAGGAATGCGCATTCAAGGGCCCCCCATGCGCCCGCAGGCCGGATACCGATTGGCGGACAAGACACCAGACCGACATCCGGTGCCCGTGCCCCGACCAACTGCCTAAGGTAGTCCGGCGGCAAGAGCAGGTTGCTGTCCGCCATGACCACTAGGTCGCCCCGTGCGGCGTCCCAGCCCTTGGCGAGGTTGTTGAGTTTTGGATTGGCTGTCAGATGACAGTCGCCGACCAGCAGGCGGGCGGGCACCTGCGGATGTGCCGCGATCAGGTCTTCCACCAGCGCGGCCGCCGGGTCGTCCGGATCCGCCACGCAGAAGATGATTTCGAAAGTCGGATAGTCCAGCGCAAAACTTGATCCCAGTGTTTCCCGGTCAAACGGCTCGACCCCGCACACCGGGCGCAGCAGCGTGATGCGCGGTGCTTCGGAAACATGCGGGCGGACGGCGCGTGCGCTGCGCAGCACCACCAGCAGCACACTGCCCAGATGCAGGGCCAGCATCCCCAGCGCAAAGCCCGCCAGAAGTGTTTCGGCCAGCGTCATGCGACTTCCGCTGCAAGCTTGCCGATCCGGGCGTCGGCACCTTGCGGAAAGCCGATCAACGCCAGGCTGCCATCCCAATCTTCAGCAAGCGCAGTGCAGCTGTCCGTCCAGTCACCACAGTTCGCGTAGCGCAGGCCGTGTTCGTCATGCAGAGCTGCTATGTGGAAATGACCGCAGATGACCCCGTCGCAGCCAAACGTCCGCGCCAGCGCAACCAGCCGCCGTTCGTGCCCGCGGCCGCGATACAGCATTCCGTTAAGCCCAGTGATCAATGCCTCGACGGGGCTCCGCACCCCGCGATCCAATCGAGGGCGAAGACCTCGCAGGGACCGGTAGGCCATGCGCAGGAAGCTGTCGACCCGACTGCCGAGGCGGGTCCAGATGTGGAACCTGAGCAGCCGCGCGTCGCAGACATCGCCGTGCAGCACCAGAAGACGTGTACCATCGCCGTTAAGATGGACGATCTCACGATGGATCTCCAAGGCCAACGCGGCAACCTCGGGCCTTGCGCGGGCCTGCTCTGTCAAGAGCGCGCGGTCGTGGTTGCCGACGAGACAGACAACCCGGCGACCCGAAGTGACCCGGGAGGATATCAAGCTGACGATCTGCCGCTCTGTGGCACCCCATGTCACGAACAACGGATCCCACAGGTCGAATGTGTCGCCCACGAGATAGATCGTCTTGGCATCATGACCCTGAAGGAACGCCAGAAGTGCATCAGCACGACAGCCAGGCGCACCCAGGTGCAAGTCGGACAGGAAGAGACTTCGATAGCACCGGACATGGTGGTGATCCGGCTTTCTGACCATGACCCGACCTTTCGTCCCGCTACATCGCTGCCCATGGGCTTAGACCGGCCAGGCAACAACGCTGCAAAGATGCGGTGTAGGTTTCGTGAAGCGCCGTTTTGCATCAATGCTCCACTCTCGGGGTAGATGACGTGCTTCAGTTGCTTGCCAGTGTGCCCCCAACCGCGCAGCGTGTGTCGTTTGCGCGGTTATCGCGCTGGATCAGCAACGAGTATTTGTATATACATTGTCGATGCAAAATGTGGATGGGCAGATCATGAGCAAAGAGAAAGACAAGAAGAAAAGGAAGAAGGGAAGCCAACTGGTCATTCGTGTGGAGAAGTCGGAGCGCGATGCTTTCGTTCACCTCTGTGACCGACTGGACACCAGCGCAGCTCGGGAACTGCGGCGTTTCATGCGTGAGTTCGTTGCCTCGCATGCGCCAGTCGACGCAGCGCCGACCACCGTGATCGAAGACACCTTACCCACATCGGAAGTTGTGACGGAACCCGCGCCTGCGGCGGATGCGGGGGGTGTGCTGCCGCCGCAAGCGGCCAAGCGCGGACGGCGGAAGGTTATTGAACAGGTCCCAACGTAGGACCGGCGCGACCTAGCAGAGATCGATCTTCCTGCCGAAGATACGAAGTTCGCGATGCAAGGCGTCAGTTGGACTGGTTTCCACCTTGGCTTTGCAGATCGGGCACCGCCGACGCTGGCGGAGATTAGAATGGCTCGTCGCGCGCCAAGAAATGTGACGGTTCGCCGGCGTCCAGCGCAAAGCATTGCGACTGCCGTGACGTAAATCTGTTACGCGGCAGTCGCCCCTCTGTAACTCGAATGGTCCAATTCTGCGACGTTAGAAACCCGCGACAGGATTGGCCATGCATCTTCGTTCCCTTTCCCTGACATCCGCTTTAGCGATTGCCACAGCCTTGCCGACCAGCGCCGAGCCGGTCTTCAACCGCATCGCAACCTTCGCTACGCCCCAGAACATGGCCGAAGGCGAAGACCGGGCCCGCGAAACCTCGGCCGAGATCATCTCGGCGTCGGAAGACGGCATGACCCTTGTCTACTCCGACAGTCCGCTGGGTGTGATCGGGCTGGTGGACATCACCGACCCCGCCGCGCCGAAGGGGCTGGGCAATATCAGCATGGGGGGCGAACCCACGACCGCAGTGTTTGTCGGTGGTCTGATATACGCGGGCGTGAATACTTCGGAAAATTTCACCGCGCCGTCAGGCAAGCTGGTGACGGTCGACACGGCCACCACGTCTATCACAGCCGAATGCGACATCGGCGGCCAGCCCGATTCCGTCGCCCGTGCGCCGGACGGTTCATTCTTGGCAATCGCGGTGGAAAACGAGCGCGATGAAGATGTGAACGATGGCGCGATCCCGCAGATGCCTGCGGGATACGTGGTCAAGCTGCCGGTCACTGGGGGCGTCGTGGACTGTGCAGGTCAGGTCCGCATCGACCTGACCGGTCTTGCCACCATCGGGGCCGATGACCCAGAGCCGGAATATCTGGACGTGAACGCTGCAGGCGAGATCGTTGTCACCTTGCAGGAAAACAATCATATCGTCGTGATTGGCGCCGATGGCGCTGTAGCCAGCCACTTCAACGCGGGCGACGTGGCGGTCGATGGCATCGACACCCGCCGCGACGGGCACCTCTCCTTCACAGACGCCAAAGCGGCTGTACCCCGCGAACCGGATGGCATTTCCTGGATCGACGGTGATCACTTCGCAATGACGAATGAAGGTGACTGGAACGGCGGCACACGAACCTGGTCGATCTTCCGCAAGGACGGCACACTGGTGTGGGATTCGGGCAATAGCCTGGAACGCGCCATCGTCGCGATCGGCCACTACCCGGAACATCGCAGCCAATCCAAGGGCGCTGAATTGGAGTCAGTGGAATTTGCAGTTTTCGGTAGTGTGCCGATGGCGTTCGTGGCGTCGGAACGCGCCTCGATCGTGGCCGTCTATGACCTGACCGACCCTGCGGCACCAGTGCTGAAACAACTTCTTCCGTCGGGCGTCAGCCCCGAAGGCATGGTGGCGATCCCCGAGCGTGGATTGCTCGCTACAGCCAACGAAGTGGACCTGCGCGGCGATGGTCTCGCCCCCGCGCATGTGATGATCTATGCGCTCGGCGACGGGCCCGCTGCCTATCCGATGCTGACGTCTGAAGGGACCAATCCGCTGATCGGCTGGGGCGCACTCTCAGGGCTGGCGGCTGACCCTGCGGAACCAGGCAAGCTTTATGCCGTGTCTGACAGCGTCTATGGGGCTATGCCGCGCATCTACACGATCGACGCTACGCCGGTGCCCGCGCGCATCACCGGCGCGCTGGATATCACCCGCGGCGGCGACCGCGCGCAAAAGCTGGACATCGAGGGGATCGCCCCCGATGGCAACGGCGGATTCTGGTTGGCCAGCGAAGGGCGTAGCGACCGTCTGATCCCGCATGCGATCTATCAAGTCGACGACAAGGGTGAGATTACCCAGGAAATCGCCCTGCCCGAGGAGCTTCTGGCCCACGAGATCCGCTTTGGTTTCGAAGGGATCACGGTCGCAGGTGACTGGCTTTGGATGGCGGTGCAGCGAGAATGGAAGGATGACCCCAAGGGCATGGTCAAGCTGTTGGCTTACAACACTGTCGACATGACATGGGGTGCCGTCCACTATCCGCTGGATGCGCCGTCTGATGGTGCCTGGATGGGACTGTCGGAAATCACTCTGCGTGGTGACTGGGTCTATATCGCCGAACGCGACAACCAGATCGCGGACAAGGCCGAAGTCAAGAAGCTCTACCGCGTTGCCGCCGAGCAGATGAAGCCTGCAGCGTTGGGCGGCCCACTGCCCGTTGTGACAAAGGAACTGGTGCGCGACCTGCTGCCCGATCTCATGGTCCTGAACGGCTATGCAGTGGACAAGGTCGAGGGCTTTGCCATCGACGCGGCAGGGACAGGGTGGGTCGTGACCGACAATGACGGTGTCGACGACAGCTCGGGCGAGACGCTGTTCTGGTCAGTGGGCCCCGTCGAGTGACAGCAATCCTACCGAAGACAACGGTCCCCGGGCGATGCGCCCGGGGCTTTCTTGCCGCTTCCGCTCAACCCATAGCCCTGCTGCCCTTCCGCATTGGCTTCGGTCCTTTGCGCGAGGAGCGAGTGATGGCGAAGATTGCCTTCAAGAGTGCTGTCAAAGGAACATCGCGTGCCTCGTGACAGTCCGCTCTGCAAGTTGCCTGCGTGGCAAAACGCTCCCTTCCCGCTGCTCTAAATCGAGCCCAGTGTCATCCGCCTAGCAGTGATGATCTACATCCGCCTCTTCCGTCGCTGCGCAATGTGGAGGATCTCTTGCACGAGCGGCATCGAGATTAGCGCGGCGATGATCGCGAGATGGGACTTTGGCTCAACAACCGGGCCGAGAACTCGCACCTGCCGTTCCGACGACGAGAGTGGGCGATGTTGCGGTTCCGACGCATGCGAAAGTTTTAGGTGTTAGCCTCATTCCATGCCACGGCCCACATCCACGTTTCGACAGAGCGCCACTTCCAAAATCGCAACACAAAAAAGCGAATGCGCGCCGCCGCCCTCACAGAATCGCGCGGTCCTGACCCTAGTTCAAACCAAATTCCGCCATCAGGCTCCGCCGCATCTCGACGAAGCGCGCGTGGCTGCGATCTCTTGGCCTTGGGAGACTCACGTCAATCAGGCGGGGGATGTCGCCCTTTTCTTTGGGCAGAACCAGCACACGATCCGCGAGGTAGATGGCTTCCTCCAGATCATGCGTGACAAGGATCATAGTCACCTTTTCCTCGCGCCAGATGCGCGACAGTTCCTCTTGCATGGTCAGCTTTGTCATCGCGTCTAGCGCTCCGAGCGGTTCGTCAAGCAGGAGGATCTCGGGTTGCACCGTCAAGGCGCGCGCGATGCCTACGCGTTGTGCCATACCGCCCGACAATTGACGGGGGAAGGCGCTCTCGAACTCGGCCAGGCCGACGAGGCTGATATAGTGGCGCGCGCGGGCTTCGGCACTTTCGCGCGGCTTTCCGCGAACCTGCAGGCCGAATGCCACGTTTCCCAAAACCGTGAGCCAAGGCAGCAGGCGCGGCTCCTGGAAAATGATCGCCCGCTCGGTGCCGACGCCCTGCACCGGATGGCCGTCGATCAGCACCTCTCCCTTGTCGGGGCTTTCCAGTCCAGCAAGCACGCGCAGAAGCGTGGTCTTGCCGCAGCCGGATGGGCCGACGATCGCCAGCGCTTCACCGCTCTGCACATCAAGCTGCAGGTTGCGCAGGACATTCAAACGCTGGCCGTTCAGCGTGAAGGATTTGGAGAGGTCACGCACGGTGACCTCTCCACGACGGGTTGTTTCAAACAGGGTCATTGCCCCGGCCTCAGTTGGTGACCGGGCTGTCGCCCGTTACATAGAGGATGTCCTTGGCAACCAGCCTGCCCTTTTCGACGGTTCCCTGACGCTCCAGCACGTCGATCCAGAACTGAACGTCACGTTCCACCGGAAGACCGCCCGCGCGAACGCCATAGCCTGCGAAGAACTGCGCGACCTCCGGGTTCTCGCCCCGTTCGGCCAGAACGCGGGCGAAGATCGCTTTCGTCTCCTCGGGATTTTCCCGGGCAAAGTCCAACGCCTTGACTGAACCTTCGACGAAGGCTTTCGCCTCCTCCGGGTGTGCCTCGATCCAGTCGCGGCGCAGCACGATGAAGCCGCCAGCAATCTCGCCAAGCACGTCGGTGTCGTCGAACACGGCCCGCAACCCACCGTTCTGCAACGCCGCACCGGTGAAGGTGGTCTGCCAGTATCCGAAGGCGGACACATCGACCTGCCCCGACCGGAGAACCTGCTCCAGCTGCGGTCCCGGCACGACGATCAGGTTGGCGCTGTCTTCCGGAAGGCCCTTTTGGTGCAACGCCTCGCGCACAACGTAGTCCAGGTGTGCGCCCAGCGTATTGACGGCAATCGTCTTGCCCACAATGTCTTCAATCGTCTTGATCGGGCTATCGTCCAGCACGTAGAAGATCGACTGCGCCTCGTCATTGATGCCATTTGACGGGAAGGCGGCGACGAAGTCATTCCCGGCCGCGATGGAGTTCAGCGCGGCAGCCGTGGCCGCCGAGCCAAGCTCAACGCTGCCTCCGGACAGGGCGACAAGGGACGCTGGCCCGCCTTGGGCATAGCCGACGTTTTCAATCGTGATGCCGGTGCCGTCGAAGTAGCCAAGTTCGGCGGCCAGTTCGTGTGCGTTCAGCCCACCTTGGCTGGCGAGATAACGGATCGTCACTTCGGCCGAGGCCGGGGTCAGAGACAGGCCAAGGATGGTGGACAGGGCAAGGGTGCGAAGGGAGAGGGTCATGATGGGTTCCTTTGGTTTGAGGGAGGTGTCAGTGATTCAGGTCGGCCCAGCGGCACAGGCGGCGCTGCAGCGTGACAAGGGCGGCATTGGCTGACAGGCCAAGGATCGCCAGAAGCAGGATCGCCGCGAACATCTGCGGGATCTGGAAGTTGTATTGGGCATTCATCACCTGAAACCCGAGGCCCTTGTTCGCGCCAATCATCTCGGCAGCGATCAGCAGAAGTAGGGCTGTCGTGGCCGACAGGCGAAGCCCGACGAAGATGGACGGCACACTCGCTGGCAGGACCACACGGCGAAAGATCGTGCCGCGCGAGGCGCCGAAGGTGGCAGCCATCTCGATCAGCTTGCGGTCCACTTCCTTCACGCCGCCGATGGTGGCCAGCAGGATCGGGAACAGGGTAGCCCAGAAGATCACGAAGACTTTGGACGCCTCGCCCAGACCCAGAAGCAGGATGAACACCGGATAGAGGGCAAGGGCCGAGGTTTGGCGGAAGAACTGCAGGATCGGGTCCAGCGCCTGTTCGACCGCGCGGATCTGGCCCATGAATAAGCCCATCGGGATGCCAAGGGTCACAGCGGCGGCAAAGGCGAGGCCGGAGCGTTGCAGGCTTATCGCGATGTCATCCAACAGGGCTCCGCCGACAACGCCAGTCCAGGTGGCAGCCAAAATCTTGTCTAGGGGCGGGAAGACCGTGGGGTTGATCCAGCCAAAGGTGGAGCCGATCTGCCAGAAGACGAGGAAGCCCAGCAGCAGGCCGAAGCGGCGGATGATCTCGCCTGCACCCGCCACCCCCCGGCGCAGGATCATTGCACCAGGGGGGACTTCGACAGGCCGCGATGGGGAGGAGGTATCGAGGCTCTGGAAGGTCATGGGCTTACTCCGCGGCGTGTGCGGCGCGACGCTCGACCGCCCAACGGTTTTCGGGGAAAGGCAGGCCAAGGTTTTCGCGCAGGGTGCGGCCTTCGTAGGCCGTGCGGAACAGTCCCCGACGCTGCAGTTCCGGAACAACAAGGTCCACGAAGTCAGTCAACCCGGTCGGCAGCCAGGGCGGCAGGATGTTGAACCCATCCGCCCCTTCGTTCTGGAACCAGTCTTCAAGGATATCGACGATCTGCGTCGGCGTACCGACCACAGTGAAATGCCCCCGTGCGGATGCAACGTGCTGGTAAAGCTGGCGAATGGTGAAGCCGTTCTCATCCGCAATCTGACGGATGAGGGCTTGGCGCGACTTCATCCCCTCGGTCGGCTCCACCGGCGGCAGCGGTCCGTCAAGATCGACGCCGGTCAGGTCCAGCGTGCCACCGGTAAGGCCCTTGATCAGGGCGATGCCATCTTCTTCCAGGATAAGGCTGGTCAAGCGATCATACTTCTCGCGCGCCTCAGCCTCGGCCCGGCCGATGAAGGGGGACACGCCGGGCATGACCAGGATGTGGTCGGGGTTCCGTCCGAAGCCGCGCGCACGGGCCTTGATGTCACGGTAAAACTCTTGCGCGGTGTCCAGCTTTTGGTGGGCCGTGAAGATCACCTCGGCCGTTGCCGCCGCTAAGCCGCGGCCGTCATCCGACTGGCCGGCCTGAACGATCACCGGGTGACCTTGGGCGCTGCGGCTGACATTCAGCGGGCCGCGCACCTTGAAATGCTCGCCCTTGTGGTCTGCGGGATGGACCTTGTCGGGATCGAAGAACCGACCCGTCACCTTGTCCCGCAGGAAGGCGTCATCCTCGAAGCTGTCCCAAAGCTTCTTTACCACCTCCACATGCTCTGCGGCCCGCTTGTAGCGGAAGGCATGCGGGTGCTGCTGGTCGAGGTTGAAGTTGTGTGCCGCAGCCTCGGTGGCGGTCGTAACCACATTCCAGCCCGCGCGCCCGCCAGAAATAAGGTCGAGCGACGCGAATTTACGCGCGGTGTTGTAGGGTTCTTCATAGGTCGTGGAGGCGGTAGCGATGAAGCCGAGGTTTTTCGTCAAGGGGGCGAGCGCGGAAAAGAGCGTAACGGGTTCAAACCCCGCGACCTTGGCATTGCCACCCTCGATCCCGCCTCCGAAAGCGATCGAGAGGTTGTCGGCCAAGAAGTAAGCGTCGAAGAGCCCCCGCTCGGCCTCTTGCGCAAGCTTGAGGTGAAGGTCGAAGCTGGTCGCACCATCGGGGGGGCTCTCAGGATGGCGCCAGGCGGCGACGTGCTGGCCGCCGCCGGGAAGGAAAGCACCAAGGCGGATTTTGCGAGTGGTGGGCATGGTCTGGGTCCTTTCGGTCAAGCCGGGATTGGTCCCGCCGAACAGCGGGTCGTGGGGTTCAGAGAAGGATGGTTGGACTAGGCGGCGGTAGCGGCAGGCCGGTGCGGCAGCGTAGTCTGGAACTGGATGATAGCGCGGTCGATACGCGCCAGAAGTGCGGGCGAGGTGGGTACCCCGTCGCTGAAATCCGCGCCTGAGGCATAAATGCCGGTCGGCAAAGTGACCGCTTCGAAGAAGCCAAACAGTGGTCGAAGCTGATGTTCGATGACTAAAGCGTGCCTTTCACCGCCGCCAGTTGCAGTCAGCAGCACCGGCTTGCCCGCAAGAGCTGCAGGGTCGAACAGGTCGAAGAGATGCTTGAAAAGCCCCGTGTAGCTGCCCTTGTAGACCGGGCTGCCCACGACTAGCGCATCGGCTGAAAGAAGCGAGTCCACGATTGCACGCGGCGGACCCTCGATATCGCTCAGCGTTTGGGCAGTGCCTAGTCCAGGCTGGAGGTCAGTCAGATCATAAGTAGCGGCCGAAGCGCGCAGCGCAGCGGCTGCCCGTGTCGTGACCAGATCGATCAGCAAACGGGCTTTCGACGGGCGGCTTAGGCTGCCGGCAAAACCGACGATATGGAGAGACATGTTGTGCTCCAAAAAACGATCTATCTTGTCGTGTAATGTGACAAGAGAATGCGAATTGGGCCATTCCAAAGACAGGGGATGTTTCGGCACGAAAGTGTTCCCTAGGATCGGTCAGAGAGAGTTTTGATCCTCTGCGCAACCCAAGCACCCCAACCGGCAGTATTGGTGGCGTTGTCAGTAGAAAGTGATCTGCAAGTGACAGGCGGAGGCATATCGGTGGCGGTCGCGGCGGCATAGTTGCCAAGCAAATGGGGACATTTGCCCGACCGCCGAGCGAGGCGGGCGCAGGAAGGCACCATCGGAGCATTCTTCAAACAGCCTTGAGGCCGCCAAGCCTGCCTGTGACAATGGTCAGGGCCGCGAAGCTTCCGAGAACTTGTCACGCAAGACGTTCTTCAACACTTTGCCCATGGCGTTGCGCGGCAGCGACGGCGCGAACCACAACGCGCGAGGCTGCTTGAACCGGGCAAGCTGGCCCTGAAGCCGGGAGAATATGGCTGCTTCGGTCAGTTCCGCATCCTTGGCCAAAACGACGACTGCCGCGACAACCTCGCCCAGATCGGCGTGGGCCAGTCCGATGACTGCGCTTTCCAGAACTCCGGGGATGGAGTCGATCGCATCCTCCACCTCCTTGGGATAGATGTTGTAGCCGCCGGAAATGATCAGGTCCTTTGACCGGCCGACGATCGTCAGATAGCCCGCTGCGTCCAGTGATCCCAGATCACCACTGATGAAAAACCCGTTCTTTCGAAACTCGGCTGCGGTCTTCTCGGGCATCTGCCAATAGCCCTTGAATACGTTTGGCCCGCGAATCTCGATCGAGCCGACCTGACCGCTGGGCAATGGTGTGCCTGTTGCGGGATCGCAGACGCGCACCTCGATTCCGGGCAGCGCAAGGCCGACCGTCCCGGCGATGCGGGGACCGTCGTAAGGGTTCGAGGTGTTCATGTTGGTTTCGGTCATCCCGTAGCGTTCAAGGATCGCATGGCCGGTTGCCCGTCTCCACCGGGCGTGCGTTTCTGCCAGCAGCGGCGCTGAGCCCGAAATGAAGAGCCGCATCCCCGCCACCGCCGCACCCGTCAACGACGGATGGTCAAGCAGCCGGACATAGAAGGTAGGCACTCCCATCAATACAGTCGCCAGCGGCAAGGCGGCGATAATGGCATCCGGGTCGAAGGCAGGCAGAAAGACCAGCGACGCCCCCGAAACCAGCGAGACGTTCGTTGCCACGAACAGGCCATGCGTGTGGAAGATCGGCAGGGCATGGATCAGCACGTCAATTTGGCTGAACCGCCAGACCTCGGCCAAGGCAAGGGCGTTGGACACAAGGTTGCCGTGGCTGAGCATCGCGCCTTTTGACCGACCGGTGGTGCCGCTGGTGTATAGCATTGCGGCCAGATCGTCCGGGCCGCGTGGCACGGGCCTGAACCCCGAGCCGGTGCGTGCTGACGCCTCGGTCAGCGTTCCCGTGCCATCGGGACCCAGCGTGAACACTGCCCGGATCCCCTGGGTTTGGGCAATGTCGCCGAGACCCATAACGGATGAAGGATCGCAGACCAGAACGCAGGGCTGGGCGTCACCAAGGAAGTACGTCATTTCAGCGTCGGTATAGGCCGTGTTCAGCGGCAGAAAGACGCCGCCCGCCATGACCGTACCCAGATACAGCGCCAAGGCGGTCGTGCTTTTCTGAATTTGCGCGGCGACCCTGTCACCCGGAGCCAATCCCGCTGCCACCAGCGCCGCCGCGATACGTTCTGCCTGATCAAACAGGTCACCAAATGTCACCGTCCCTGCGCCAGGCGTCAGGGCGAACACGCTGTCATCACGCCCGACAGAAGATGCCCGCAGATGGTGGATCAGATGATTTGCGTCGTACATGCGGGACTTCCTTCAGCGTCGCGGCAACAGCTTGCGCACCTGGGCCGAGGCGGCAACAACACCGCTGTTTGCATAGGCCTCATGGTTCCTTTCAATGGCGGCAAGGTCATAAAGGTAGTTGACCATTACGCCCCAGGATTCCCCTTGCGCCCTTGCGCCGGGGTCTGCTTCGGGGTTGATCCGTTCGACCCTGGCGCCGTTGCCCAGATGGAAGCGCGCCACTGGATCGACAGGCTGGCCCGCAGGGTTGCGGGCCTGCAACAAATACCTGACCGCCAGCGCACCGCAGAGGTCAGGTGGCGGCGGCACGGGTCCTGCGCAAGCGGTCAAGGCAGCGCGTTCGGTGTCGTTCAGAAGGCCCGTGCTGCCCTTGGCAAGTTCTGCGGAAAGCCAGCGGCGGAACCCTGGTACCGGTGACAGGGTGACGAAAGTGTCAAGGCTCGGATAACCGTGCCGCAACTCTTCTACCACTTGCTTGATCAGGAAGTTCCCGAACGAGATGCCGCGCAAGCCTTCCTGGCAGTTCGAGATCGAATAGAAAACCGCAACGCGGGCGTGGGACGGGTCGATCGGACGGCGGTCCTTGGCAAGGATCGGTGCGATGGAGGCAGGTATCTCGACGGCCAGCGCCACCTCAACGAAGATCAGCGGGTCGTCGCGCAGCGCCGGGTGGAAGAACGCGAACAGCAAGCGGTCGGGGGCGGCCACGCGGCGGCGCAGATCGTCCCAACCGTTGATGGCATGCACCGCCTCGTACCCGATGATCTTTTCAAGAATTGCCGCCGGGGTCGACCAGTCGATGCGCCGCAGTTCCAGAAAACCCCGGTTGAACCATGATCCCAGAAGATGCTGAAAATCGGCATCCAGCATCGCCAGACGCGGGTCCTTCTGGATCGCCCGCAACAGATCGCGGCGTATCGCGACCAGATCGCGGGTGCCGTTTGGTGCCCGGTTCAGGCGTCGGATCAATTCCTGGCTGCGGGGTTCGCTGGCAAAGTGGATGTTGCGCGCAGCGTCCTCGTCATCCGCGCGGTCAAGGTCCGCCAACGCCCGTGCAAGGGCCGGACGGTCAACGCCAAAGCGGGTCTGGACTGTGGAAAAGAAAGCCTGTTTGTCCTTGGGGTCAAGCTTGGCAAAGCGATCCAGGATATCGCGGGCCAACCCAAGTTCGGTCGCTTCGCCCCGCCCTGCCAGAAGCGCGGCACATCGGTCTTCGATCGTCATGTCGACGCCGTTCGTCGGTGCCATGGCGCGACCGATAACTGCCACTTTGCCCAGAAGATCGCTGAATAGGGCCGAAGCTTTCATCTCTTCCCCCAAGGTACGCACCACGCCGACAGTCTTGCTTGGCCGGGCTGACCGGCGTTGCAGCATGCCAGCTGGTTCTGGATGCAATTTCTAGATATCTGTATACAACAGATGCAGCCTTGCGCAATCCTTGTCTTTGTGGCGTTTCAACCGTATTGCCCGTACCGGGCGGCAGAAATCCCAAGGATAGGGCAGGCCATGGTCAAGCGTTCGGACGAGTTGCGCGACATGCTGGAGGAGGAGATCCTTACCGGTCAGTGGCGCCCAGGTGACCGGTTGGAAGAAGTGATGCTGGCGGAGCGCTACGGCGTGTCGCGCACCCCGATTCGTGAGGCGCTGCTGCAATTGTCGGCCTCGGGTCTGATTGAGAACCGCCCGCGGCGGGGCGCGGTCGTGGCCGAGATTGGCCCGCGCAAGCTGATGGAAATGTTCGATGTGATGGCCGAATTGGAGGCGATGTGCGCGCGGCTTGCGGCCCGCCGGGTGACCGACGAGTCGTTGCGCCGAATTAGTGAAGCGCATGAGGCCTGTGGCCGCGCATTCAACTCTGCCGATACCGACGCCTACTATTACGAGAACGAGGTGTTCCACGCGATGATACGGCAGGCCGGGCGCAACGAGTTTCTGATCGAACAGGCCGAGACCCTGCAAAAGCGTCTGAAGCCTTATCGCCGGATGCAGTTGCGCGCGCGCGACCGCATCCGCGCGTCGTATCAGGAACATGAGATGATTGCCGCCGCCATCGCCCGCGGCGACGCCGTGGCCGCTGCCGAAGCGATGCGCGGACATGTCGGCGGGATGGGCGAACGGTTCAACGACCTGCTTGCGTCGTTGGACGCGGCCGCACGGAACGTTTCCTGATACGGGCATCACCGGGATCAGACGACCCCGACCTCACGCGCCTTTTCAACCAGATAGTCGCGCCCCTGCAGCATGTCGTCCAGCGTGCCAAACTGGTTCATGTAGTGGCCGGTAAAGCCGGCAGCCTCGATCCGGCGGAACATATCGGGCCAGTCCATGCTGCCTTCGCCGGGGCAGAGATGCTCTTCCACCGTGCCATGGCAATCAGCAAGCCGCACCTCGCGGCAGCGCCGCAGGTCAAGTCCATCGACAAAGCCTGCTACATCCTCGGGGTAAAGATGTGCGTGGTTGGCGGTGAAGGCCATCCCAAGGTTCGGTGAGGCAAGTTCGCTGAAGTACCATTGGCACTCCTCCAGTGACGAACACAGGTAGTGAACCTCGGCATCGTCAGGTTCGCGATTGGTGTTCTCCAGCAACAGAAGAACGCCCTGTTCTTCGGCGTAGCCGACGGCCCGCTTCAGGCGTTCCAGACCCGCAACGCGGCGGGACTTGTAGTCTGCCGTGAAATGGTAGCCCGCATGAACGATCACCCATTCCGCCCCCGTCGTCACCGCTAGGTCGATGTAGGAGCGCAGATAGGCGTCAGACGCCTCCGACACGAAAGGCGACACTTCGGCAATGTTCACGCCAGACAGCGTATGCAGCCCAAGGGTGACGCCAAGTTCGGCTGAAAGCGCGCGGATGCCCGGTGCGCGATCCTGCATCGTGGCCATGGCGTTGGGGGCAAGATCGGTCTGCACATCCAGAAATCGCACCTGATTGGCGGCGGCCCAGCGGATGGCATCTTCGACCGGCAGGGATTTGCCCACGTCCATGCCGATCCGATCAAAAAGACTGAGCGTGTTTTTCATGTGTTAGCCCGCCACCCGTCCAGTTACGACCCAAGCCGTTGCAGTCAGCGATCGTGGCCCGTCCACATCGCCCGACAGATAGGCCTTGCGCACAGCCTCGGCCACCCGGTCGCGCATGGCGGGTTCAAGGGCTGCGACATAGCCACCGACCGGGCCCTGCCCCCCAAGCAACGGTTGCCAGTAATCGTCAAAATCGGCAAAATCCATCCGCACGGTTTCCGACCGCCGCTCCACATCAGCCAACCCTGCCGCGCGCAGCAGGTCCGACATCCCGTCAGGCTTTGCCAGCGGATTGGCGAAGATCTTGTCGCGCGTTGCGGCGGCCACAGGGTCGATCCCGGCTGCCGTGTCCCACAGCAGCCGCTGATAGACAAGGCCACCGCGGAAATCCCACGCTGCAACCACGACCGTGCCGCCGGGTCGCACCACGCGCGCCATCTGGCGCGCGGCCAGCAAGGGGTCGCTCATGAAATTCAGGGCAATCAGGGCGACTGCGGAGTCAAAGGTGCCGTCGGGAAACTCAAGCGCAAGCGCATCCATCTTGTGAAACTCTACCCCCGGCTGGTCGGAGCGGGCGCGGGCAAAGGCAAGATAAGGTTCGGCCACATCCACGCCCACCACCTTGCGCCCCGGATAGCGCGCGGCAAGCGCAGCCGTCACGCTGCCCGTACCGCAGCCCACGTCCAGCAGCGCCCCGTTGCCAAGCATGGGCACGGTCTGGGCGATACGGTCAGCGACGCGCCGGCTCCACCGTCCGATGAAGCGTTCATAGGCGGGGCCGTCATTAGCCTGATAGGTCGAGGTGGACATGTGTCAGGGGCCTTTTGTCATCAAAGTTTTTGGGTGTGCCCGGCGGGTCATCGCATCAGCGATGGCAGCCACGTCGCAAGTTCGGGAACCGCCATCAGAACGATGGTGAAGCCCAGAATGGCAAGCAGGAACGGCATGTTTGCCGCAAAGATCTTCAGCTGGTCCGTTCGGGCAATGCGTCCCGTGATGATCAGCGCGATGGCCATGGGCGGCGTCAACTGCCCGATCACCACGGCCATCACCATCAGCACGCCGAAATGCAGCAGATCGACATCATGGATCAGCAGGGCTGGCAAGATCACCGGCACCAGAACCGGGATCAGCGGGTCAAGGAACATGCCCGCGATGATCGCCAGAACCATCAGGATCAGCAGCCGCATGAACATGCTGTCACCGGGTGTGAACACGTCGATCATCCCGGCCAGCGCCTGTGGCACCTGGGCGCTGGACAGGCTTGCCCCCAGCGCGAATGACAGGCTGACGATGATCAACAGTTCCCCCGTCATCATCAGCGAGGTGACGAAGACCCGATAGAGGCCGCGAAGGTCCAGCGTCCTGTAGATCGCCATCGACAGGAAGATGGCATAGATCACCGCGAAGGCGCCGCCTTCGGACGGCGTGAACACCCCGAAAACCAGCCCGCCGACAATGATTCCCGGCATCCCGAAGGCCAAAAGCGCGCGCTTGCCGGTCCGGATGATTTCGTTCACCGACAGGTTGCCGTGGCGTTTCCACCCGCGCCAGGCCGCCAGAATGGCGATCTGGACCATGAAGGTCACACCCAGAAGAATTCCCGGAATCAGCCCCGCCAGAAACAGCGCGCCAAGCGACGTACCTGTCACCGCCGAATAGAGGATCATCGGGGAAGACGGCGGGATCAGCGGCCCGATGCCCGACGAGGACGCGCTGATGGCTGCCGAAATTTCGGGGGAATAGCCCTCTTTTTCCATCGCGGGGATGAGGATGGACCCGGACCCCGCAAGGTCTGCCGTCGATGACCCGATCATGCCGCCAAAGAACATGCTGGTGAGCACATTCACTTGCGCCAGACCGCCGCGCATCCAGCCGACAAGTGCGCGGGCGAAATCGAACAGCCTGCCCGAAATGCCGCCCGCGTTCATCACGGTGCCTGCCAGCACGAACAAAGGAAGCGCGATCAGCGTGAACTGGCTGACCCCGGACACCATGGTCTGCGGGACCATGATGCTCCATTGTCCTGACAGAACGAAGTTCATGGCCACCGCCAGAAGCAGGGCCGCCACCATCGGTGTCCCGAGGATCAGAAGAACCAGCAGTACAACGATGGACAGGATTGGAATGGTCACAGGGCGACTCCGGTTGCGATGATGTGCCTGAGGGTCAGCGTGTCGGTGTCTTGCCACGAGAAGAACGCAGCTCTTCGATCATGAGCAGCAGGTAGGCCAGCGCCGCCAGCGCTGGGCCAATCAGAAGCGCGGCCTGGAACCAGCCCTTCTGGATCTGCAAATAGATTGTCCTGTCGCCTCCAAAAAGCTGGATGTATTGGAAGGCCGCCACGGCAAGCCACATGAACGCCCCGGCCGCAAGCAGTTCAGTGACGCAGTACAAGATCCGGCGCGGTCCATCCGGCAGCTTTGCCGACAGAAACTCGATCCGGATGATCTGGCGGCGGCGGATCGACAGGAACATGCCCAGCATGCCAAGCCACGGCAGAAGGGACAGGACGAGTTCGTCGCTCCACACCAAGGCACTGTTCATGATGTAACGCGTTGCGGCATTGCCGAAGACCAAGACGACAATTGTTGCCAGAACAGTGACGCCGGCCACCTCGGCAACCTTGTTGATGGCCCGGTCAACCCGGCCTTTGCCTGCGTCGTGGTCCATGAAATCGACCGCACGGCTGGCGGCATCAACCTTGTTGGCAAGGTCGTCATCAGACTGGGGGGGCTGGGGCATGCGGTCTCGCCTTGGCTGAAGGATCGATCGGGCAGTGCATGAAACGGCTCCCTGCGCCAGCGAAGGCCGGCGCAGGGAACTGCTACCGTCTTACTTGGCTGCGGCCGCCACGACTTGCGCAGCGAAGTCCGATCCCGCCATTTCGCCAACGGCTGTCCAGATCGGACCGGCGGCCTCCTTGAAGGCGGCAAGGTCGATGTCGTTCACCGCCATGCTAGCGCCAAGTTCGGTCAGAAGGGCCGCATCCGCTTCGGTTCCCAGCTGGCGCGTGTATTCCGCCGCTTCCTGCGCCGCCGCCTTCACGGCTTCACGTTGATCATCCGTCAGCGAGTCATACTTCGCGGCATTCATCACCAGCGTGACCGGGGAATAGACATGGCGCGAGATCGACAGGTACTTCTGCACTTCGAAGAATGACCGGTTCTTGATCGCGACAAGCGGGTTCTCCTGCCCATCCACCGTGCCTTGCTGCAGGCCCAGATAGAGTTCGCCCATGTTCATCGACACCGGCTCTGCGCCGAAGGTTTGGAAGGCCAGAATGCGCGCCTTGCTGCCCGGCACGCGCAGCTTTACGCCGGCAAGGTCGGCCGGCACCACGATCGGGCGCACGTTGTTGGTGATGTTGCGAAAGCCAAGCTCGCCAAAGGCCAGAACCTCGACCCCTGCAGAGGCACGCATCGATTCACGCATTGCCTGCCCGATTTCGCCGTCCAGTAGCTTGGCGACGGTTTCGCGGTCGCTGAGAAGGAAGGGCATGTCAAAGATCGCCCATTTGGAATCAAGCGACACCGCGTCCGAGCCCATCGGATAGACGTCGATCTGTCCGGTACGGATCATCTGCATGTGAACTTCTTCGTTCCCCAGCGCCTGGGTGTGGAAGAGCTCGTGGTCAAAGGCGTCGCCAAGAGCGGTCTCCAGATTCTGGGCGAACCGTTCGGCCATCTGCAGGTCAAGGCCTGTCATCGGGTTTTCGCCCGATATCCGCAGCGAAAGCGTTTGCGCCAGGACCGTTCCGGGCAATGCAACACAGGCCGCCAGTGCAAAGGCACCGGCCGCAAATTTCAGGCTATTGAACATTGTCATCGAGTTCTCCTCCATTTGCTTGGTGTGCTTTTTATGTCCGCCCTGAAGTGCCACCACCTTCAGGAGCAGTTGAAGTCCGCAGCCGCCCCTAGGTGGAGCGGAGCGTGTCACGCATTGCGTCACGGTTCAGCGTGACACCGAAACCTGGGGCATCGGGCACAGCCATTCGGCCATCCTGAACATGGGGAACCGACACGAAAATCCGGCGCTCCACCTGATCGACGCCCAGATGGGATTCAACCAGCGTCCCGTTGCGAAAGCCCGCCACATGATGCAGCGAGAAAATCCCGCCTCCACCTGCATCCGAAAGCGGCCGGTTGTAGATCTGAGCCAGATAGGCGACCCGTCGCGTTTCGGTCAGGCCGCCGTTGTAAAGGCTGTTGGGCATGAAGATGTCGATCGCATCATGCTCGATAAAGGCGCGGAACCGGTCGGAATGCCCGTCCATCTGCCCGGCTGACAGGGGAATAGTGGTGCGACGGCGCAGCAGGCCCATATCGCGCGGATCATTGCGATGCACAGGGTCTTCAAACCAGGCGATGTCCTGATCTGCCAGCATTGCGCACAGCCGCATCGCATCATCCAGCGACAGGCTTTCGTTGGCGTCGATCGCCAGCGTCACGTCATCGCCAAGCGCGTCTCTTACATGCCGGACCCGGGCTGCGTCTTCGCGGATGCCGCCCTTGGCCACACCGACCAGCATCTTGAACCGCTGATGGCCCTGCGCCTGAAGATCGCGCGCCACGGCGACAAGCTGATCCCGGTCGAAGGCGCCGAAGCCGAAGGTGCAGTAGGCCTCGGCATGGTCGCGGTGCCCGCCCAGAAGCTGTGCCACCGTCCGGCCTGCGTGCTTGCCGATCAGGTCCCACAGCGCAAGGTCTATGCAGGACAGCGCCGACAGGTTGATGCCGATCGTCTGGCCCCGTTCAGATACCAGCGTGTGCAAGCGGGCATGGATCGCCTCAAGATCGCGCGGATCGGCACCCATCACGGCGGGGCCAAGATGCCGCGTCACAGCTGCTGCCACGGCGTGAGGCAGGAAACGCGAGGCCATGCCAATCCCGGTATGGCCGCTATCTGTCTCGATCTCGCAGATGATCCGCACGGAATCGCCCGCAGGCTTTCCTACCAGCGGCAGAACCGTGTCGAACACATGGACGCTGGCGCGGACCTCGACGATCTTCATGGCGCGCGTCTGTCCTGTGACAGCCGGCCGCCGGTCATTCGGCGGCATCCAGCACGGGCGAGCCGTTGCCTGCCAGCGATTGCATGGCCGCGAGTACGCCACCAGTCCGATGCGGAATGCCGCGGGCCGCCAGCCCCATTTCGACACCCGAAATCGTTCCAGTCACCATCAGATCGTGGAAGTCACCCAAGTGACCGATACGGAACACCTGGTCGTTCAGCGGCCCCAGACCGTTACCCAAGGACATGTTGGACCGCGCAAGGATTTCGGCCCGCAGCGCGTCGGCCGAATGACCCTCGGGCAGGCGGACCGCAGTCAGGACGGGCGAATGCTCCGCCTCGACGCGGCATTGGGTTTCGAAACCCCAGTGGCGCACTGCCGCGCGGGTGGCCTCGGCGGCTCGCCGATGGCGGGTGAACACGTTGGCCAACCCTTCGGAGTCCAGCATGTCCAGCGCCACCTTCAGGGCCTGCAGCATGTTGGTTGCTGGGGTGTAGGGGAAATAGCCGCGCGCGTTGGCAGCGATCATGTCCTCCCATTCCCAGAAGGCGCGGGGCAAACGGGCCTTAGCTGCAGCAGTACGCGCTTTTTGCGATACCGCGTTGAACGAAAGGCCCGGCGGCAGCATCAGCCCCTTCTGCGACCCCCCGACAGTGACATCGACGCCCCATTCGTCATGCCGGTATTCCACCGATCCCAAGGACGAGATCGTATCCACCAGCAACAACGCAGGGTGTCCCGCCGCATCCATCGCCCGCCGCAAAGCCGCGATGTCCGACGTGACGCCGGTGGACGTTTCGTTATGGACCACGCAAACCGCCTTGATGGCATGGGCGCGATCTTCGGCCAGTCGCGCGCCGATGCGGTCCGCCTCGACCCCGGAACGCCAGTCGCCGGCCATCACCTCGGCTTCGATCCCAAGCTTGGCCGCCATCTTGCACCATAGCGATGCAAACCATCCAGTTTGATACATCAGTACATGGTCGCCCGGCGACAGCGTGTTGACGAGGGCCGCCTCCCAGGCACCGGTTCCCGAGGCGGGATAGATCACGACGGGCTGCTCGGTCTGGAACACGTTGCGGATGCGCGACAAAACCTCGGCCCCCAATTTGCCGAAGTCAGGGCCGCGGTGGTCGATGGTCGGCATCGCCAGCGCCGACAGGATCGGCAGCGGTGTGTTGGAGGGGCCAGGTATCTGAAGAAAATGCCGTCCGGGGCTGTTCATCCGCTCGATTGCCTTTCGTCTGGCATAACAGTTCGCGTTCTGCGTATTTTATTTGAAACATATTGTATACAATTATGGCAAGTGATTCCTTGAATATGGTCCGTCTGGCTGGAGTGAGCCCTTGAACGAAAAGCCGCAAACAGCGCAGATCCTGCGCCCGTTCACGCCCGCCGCAAATGGACAAGCACTTGCTCAAGACCTGGTCGGACGACTGAAGGGCGGGGTTGCGGCAGACCCGCATTCACGGGGCCGATATGCAACGGATGCCTCAATCTATCAGATCATGCCGGCCGCCGTCGCCTTTCCCAAAGACCGCGAGGACGTGCAGGTAGCGCTGGATGTGGCGGCCCGCCATGGCGTGCCCGTCATCGCGCGGGGCGCAGGCACATCGCAAAACGGCCAGCCCATCGGGCCCGGCCTCGTGCTGGATTTCAGCCGTCATTACAATGCCGTGCTAGATGTCGACGCTGACGCAATGACAGCGACGGTCGAGCCGGGCGTTGTGCTGGAGCGGCTGAACACCCGGTTGCGCGCGCAAGGACTGTTCTTCCCGGTCGAGCCGTCCACCGCCAGCCGCTGCACGATTGGGGGCATGACGGGCAACAATTCTTGCGGTGCGCGGTCGCTGGCCTATGGCAAGATGGTGGACAACGTCATCGCCGTCGAGGCGCTGTTTGCCGATGGAACGCCGTTCCGGTTCCAAACTGGCGCCGATACCGAACGGTCATGGGCGCTCGTGCATGAAATGCGCAGCCTTGCCGAACGTCTGCGCCCCGAGATCGAGGCGCGGTTTCCCAAGGTGCAGCGCCGGGTTGGTGGCTACAACCTGGACCAGCTGCTGCTGACCAATCCGCATGACGCGGGCCTGCTGGTCGGGTCGGAAGGGACCTTGGCCTTGTCCACGGCGATCACGCTGAAATTGTCGCGGCTGCCGACCCATCGCGTGATGGGCATCTGCCATTTCCCGTCCTTTCGTGCCGCGATGGAGACCACACGCCATCTGGTTGATCTACGCCCGACGGCGGTAGAGCTTGTGGACAACAACGTGCTGACCCTTGGCGCCGACATGCCACTGTTTCGGCGCACGCTGGACAGAATAACGAAAGGGCGGCCTGATTGCCTGCTGCTGGTCGAATTCGCCGGTGATGCGGCTGCACCGCTGCTTCAGGACCTCACCCGGCTAGAAGCCTGCATGGCCGACCACGGCTATCCCGATGCCATCGTCTCCGTCTCTGACCCCGCCATGCAGCGCGAGGTCTGGGAGATGCGCGAGGCCTGTCTGAACATCATGATGTCGGCCCGCGGCGATGCAAAGGCAGTCAGCTTCATCGAGGATTGCGCCGTTCCGCTGGAGCACTTGGCCGACTACACCGACGCGATCACCGCGCTGTTCGACCGGCACGGCACGCGTGGCACCTGGTACGCCCATGCCTCGGTCGGTTGCCTGCACGTTCGCCCGATCCTGAACATGAAGGACCCGCGCGGCCTTGCCACGATGCGCGCGATTGCCGAAGAAGCCTGCGATCTGGTCAAGAAGTTCAAAGGGTCCCACTCCGGCGAGCACGGTGATGGAATTTCCCGGTCCGAGTTTCATGCGCGCATGTTCGGAGACCGGCTGGTCCGCGGGTTTGAGGCAGTCAAGGACGGGTTTGACCCCAGGGGCCATTTGAACCCCGGCAAGATCGTGCGCCCTTACCGGATGGACGACCCTGCCCTGATGCGCTTTGGCCCCGGATATGCGATCACCCAACCCGCAAGAACGGCATTAGATTGGGGCGATCCGGCCAGCGGTGGCTTTGGCGGCGCGGTCGAGATGTGCAACAACAACGGGACCTGCCGCAAGCTGGTAGGCGGCGGAATGTGCCCCAGCTACCGCGTCACGCGTGACGAACAGCACCTGACGCGCGGTCGGGCAAATACGTTGCGGCTCGCGATCTCAGGGCAGCTTGGTCCCGATGCGATCAGTTCGCCTGAGCTGAAGGAAAGCATGGCGCTGTGTGTGGGATGCAAGGCCTGCCGCCACGAATGCCCGACCGGCGTCGACATGGCAAAGATGAAGATCGAGGTTCTTCATCATCATCACTCACGCCACGGACTGCCGCTGCGCGATCGTCTGGTCGCGTTTCTGCCGCGCTACGCGCCGGTCGTCGCACGGCTGCGCTGGCTGGCAAACCTGCGTGACCGCGTGCCGGGTCTGGCTTGGGCCAGTGACCGGATGCTGGGCCTTTCAGCGCGGCGCGCGCTGCCGGTCTGGACGGCCCCGTGGCAGGACCCCGGCCCCGTCGCAACACCAACGGATGTGCTGGGCGACGGTCTGGACATCGTGTTGTTCGGCGACACGTTCAACCGCTATTTCGAGCCGGGCAATCTGGCTGCGGCGACCCGCGTTCTGCTGGCGGCAGGTTACCGGCTGCATCATGTGGGACCGCCAACACCCCGCCCGCTGTGCTGCGGGCGCACCTTTTTGGCGTCGGGGCAGGTCGACCAAGCTCGGGCCGAGGCTGAGCGTCTGGTTTCAGCTCTGGATCCCTTCGTGGCACGCGGGTCAAGGATCGTGGGCCTTGAACCATCATGCCTCCTGACCTTAAGGGATGAACTGCTGTCGGTCCTGCCGGGCGATGCTGCGCGGCGGATCGCAGGGTCTGCACTTCTGGTCGAAGAGCTTCTCGCGGCTGACCTTTCGGCAGGCCGCATCACGCTGCCTTTGCGCGACCTTGGCCCGAAGGTTGCCCATCTGCACGGCCACTGCCACCAGAAAGCCTTTGGTGCCATGGGCTCGGTCGCAGCCATCCTTGCCCACGTTCCCGGGCTGGAGGTGCGGACGATCGACTCTGCCTGTTGCGGCATGGCTGGCGCGTTCGGGCACCAGTCCGAAAGCTATGACGTTTCGGTCGCAATGGCGGAACTGTCTCTGCTGCCTACCCTCAGAAAGGCTCAGGCTGACGATGTGATCCTTGCCGACGGCACCAGTTGCAGGAAGCAAATCGTCGACGGTACCGGCCGTGATGCAAGGCACGTCGTGCAGTTGCTGTCAGAACATTTGTGACGACCGTCAGGTGAGGTGCCGATTTTGCGGCCCACGGATATGGGCCACGGGGCGGCGGCGATCACGCCGCCCCGGTTGATCATCCTGATGGTCCAGTTGGGGCCAGCGGTGGGCGTACCGGTGGCAGCGCTTTCTGCGCGTCTTGAACCGATGATCTGGCGATCCACGCCGGCATGGTCGCCCAACGCAACAGTCGTCTCGGCTCAAATCATCGCTTGCATGAACGCAGTCGCCCCCGCATGACTGAGGCCTTCGTACCGGCTGACCGATTTTGGCAAAGCAATGGCCTTTCATACCCGCTTTTATGATGAAATCCTGGTGTTGGGAGGAGGATCTGCCGGACTGTGCACTGCATTGGCACTGGCCGCCGCAGGGCAGCGCGTCACGTTGCTTGAACGCGACACGGTTCTGTTCAACCGTGCCAGCTTGCGGAATGAGGGCAAGATACACCTCGGCCTGATCTATGCAGCCGAAAGCGGGCGGGCGACGGCCGATCTGCAATTGCGCGGTGCCCTTTGCTTTGATCGGCTCCTTTCGCAATGGACCAAAGGCGCAAGTCAGGCGATGCGGGTTTCGTCCACCTTTCGCTATCTTGTGGATCGCAGCTCTCTCCGTACGCCGGAGCAGCTGGAAGAGCACTACGACCACGTCGAGGCGCGATGCCGCGAGGCCTTCGCGCAGGACCCTGGACTACGTTACCTGGGGGCAAAGCCTGATCGACTATGGCAGCGCATGCCGGAAACAGAAGTTCGGCGCTGGTTCACTCCGGAAAGGTTTCTGGCCGGGTTTCGGACCGAAGAGCGCGCCATTGACCCGGCCGAGATGGCAGAAGTGCTGATCGCGGCCGTTCTGATCTATCCGAATCTGGTGGTGCGGACCGGGCACCATGTCCGCACGGTGCGGCGCGGACCAGCCGGCTTTGTCCTTGAAGGCAGCGGTCCCGATGGGACATGGCAAGCAGAGGCGGGACAGGTGATAAATGCAACCTGGGATGACCTGTATCGCCTTGATCTTGAGGCCGGGCTGAAGCCACCAAAGGGATGGCTGATGCGGATGAAGTATCGTGTTCTGGCCCACCTGCCCGAAAGCCTTGCCGATGCGCCATCGACGACACTGGTCCTGGGGCCCTTTGGCGACGTGGTGGTAAGACCTGACCGCAAGGCATATCTGTCCTGGTATCCCACCGGGCTGCGGGGCTGGAGCCATGATCTGCAAACGCCACCAGATTGGGATGCGCCCTGCGCGGGGCTGGAAGAGCCAGCCCGCGCTGCAGTCATCGCAGACGAGGTCTTGACGCACATTGATGCCTGGATGCCGGGCATCGGGCGTTCGATCCCCTATCAGGTAGACGCCGGCGCCATTCTTGCGCATGGTAAGACCGATGTGGATGACCCGCAAAGCGGGCTGCATGGCAGGATGGACAGCGGTGTGACCTCGCTTGATGGCTGGCATTCGCTCAACCCTGGCAAGCTGACGACTGCGCCGCTCTTCGCTGCTGAAGCGGCAGCCGTTGTCACGAATGGAGCATGGGCATGACGGACAAGCCGCTTGTAACCGCGATCCTGCCAAGCTGGAACGCTGCAGGCTTCATCCACGGCACCTTGGCCAGTCTGGATGCCCAAACGTATGAAGCGATCGAAATCCTGGTCGGTGATGACGCCTCATCCGATGAGACGCCGGCAATCCTGCGCGACTGGGCTGCTAGCCGTCCACATGTCAGGCTGATCCTGCGCGAAAAGAATCTGGGATGGGTGGGCAATTGCAATGACCTGATGGCGCAAGCGCGCGGGGAATACATGTTCTTCGCATTTCACGATGACGAATTGGACCCCGATTATGTCGCATCGCTGACTCAGGCCTTGCAGGGCGATCCTGAAGCCATGTTGGCCTATGGGTACATGCGATGGATCGAAGCCGACGGGACAGAGCGTTTGCTCAATGGACGCAGGACCGGATTGCAGTCAACCGCATACAGCCGCGCCAAGGCAATGATCATGGGAACCTGGCAATGGCATGTGCCAAACCATGGGCTGTTCCGCGCATCGGCCTTTTCCCGGATCGGCGGGATGAAGCGAAACGAGGCAGGCGAATTCAGCGCCGATTTCCCGTGGATCTTGCACATGTTGCTGCTTGGGCGTTTTGTGCGCATTCCACGACCGATTTGCACCAAGCGGATGCGTGGCGGCAACCTGTCGCGAAGCTGGGAGCGCGATGCGGCGGCCCACATCGCGCGCGACCGCGCGGCCCGGCGCGAGATCAATGCCTCGGACTTGCCGTTCTGGCAAAGGTTGAAGCTTGGCTGGCTGATCCGACTGCAGCGCCGCGGGAGGACCTAAGTCCAGCGCCAGCGTTCGGCGCCAGCGGGCAGGTCACGGCGGGCAAGATCGGCGTAGATCGGATCAAGCCGCTCGCGCAACTGGTCATGCTGCGCCTGGGTCAGCTCATCACTTCGCCCCTGATTGACGACCCTGTCTGGCCGTGGCTTGCGGAACGGCAAACCAAGCCAGTCGCAAAGACCTTGCATCGTCTCGTCCTTGAACAAGGTCTCATAGGTCATGACCCTGGTTTTGTCTGCCAAGCCAGCCTGTTCCAGTCTGTCCAAAGTACCCCCGTAGTCCGACCGCAGCCAGATATCCCGACCGGGTTCGATTTCAGCCAGAAAAACGTCGATCGGCACGTCAGGTCGTGTCCGACTACGGACGTGCCGAATATGCGATGCGGCGCGCCGTGCCGGATCGCGCATCAAGAACAGGAAGCGAACATCGCGGGTCAGTCCGGACATCAGTTTCAGAGTGTCCAGCGACAAGTGTGAATAGCTTGGCGAGATTTCTCCGAAATGGGTGTGCCCATTCAGACGTTCGGCGAAATAGGCAAGGTAGGCCTCAGGGTCGTTGATGTGAGCGATTTGGGCCAACGCGCGCAAACGGTCCACAGCTTCCGGCTGGTCAAATGGCCTTGGACGCAGAAGGATCTGATCCATCCTGAGCAGGCGAAACCTTTCATCCCTATGGCGATTGGGATTGTCGCAGAACATGTTGAACACGTTCATTTCTTTGACGGGGGAATGCAGGAAGTTGGGTATCGATCTCAGGTAACCAGACAGCCATGAGGTGCCCGATTTCATCGCACCCAACCCAACCACCATGACGCAATCTCGCGGGTTGGTCTTCTGCCGGGGCAAGAGATTTCTAAGACGCTCAAGCATCGCTGTACCCAAGGCCCAAAATGGCATGCGCCCGTTCACGGTCAGCGGTGTCGAGCCGGGCATCAAGGGCGGCGAGGGTCAGGAAAATGGCCTGGTTGCGGCTGTGATAGCGCTTGTGACCTGCGCTCGGCAACTCCAGCTCGCCGCCATCGATGCCCGACGACAGGCGGAACACGGCGGAATTGGCCCGTTTCCAACAGTGACTGTCAGGCAGCGGCGGAAGGGCTGGCAGCCATGGCAAGTCGCTAGAACGGTCCCAAGCGCCCGGCACCCCTATCTGCCTAAGCAATGAAGTCTTGTCCCGCAGGCCGTAGGGATAGG
Source organism: Tabrizicola piscis (assembly GCF_003940805.1). NCBI lineage: Bacteria > Pseudomonadati > Pseudomonadota > Alphaproteobacteria > Rhodobacterales > Paracoccaceae > Tabrizicola > Tabrizicola piscis. Next base: position 3,075,718 of record NZ_CP034328.1, on the reverse strand, counting down.
CCATGTCAAAGCGGCCCTTGGCGAGGGACGAAAAGGCAAGCTGCGGTTCCTCATTGCTGTTCGGGTCGGGTCGTGTGGTGAGGGCATTCTCGTTTCGCGACAGCCGCTGCATGGGCAGGCTGATATAGGGCACATAGGGCTGGCTTGTGAGGTCTGCATGCAGGGCCTGGAAGCCCTCTGCGGACAGAAAGCAGCTGCCATCAAGCACCAGTGTCCAGTCGGCGCGGGCCTGGCCCCATTCAAGCGCGGCGTTTCGGCCCCCGTTCACGTCCATCACGTGCCGGATCTTCGACGCCGCCACCCAGAACTGCGCCGCCCATTTCCAGTGTTCGGACTGGTTGGCGTAGTCCTTGGTCATGAAGTAGTCGTCGCCACCAAAGGCCGAAGTGTCGAGCCGCAGCGCAGCATAACCGACTGGATCAAAAGGCAGGGTCAACACATCGTGCCCGGCTTCCCGGACCATGGACTCAGCCCGCGCCAGAACCTCTGCATCCATGATCCGGGTCAGGACGAAGAGCTTTCTGGTGCCGCGGAACGCCGGTTCCCGCGTCAGGACAAATTCAAGGTTCTGCAGCGACTGACCCAACGTGTGCCGTGGCCAAAGATCATTGCCGATCACCCGCGCGATCACGATGGTCGGGTCTTGGGGCGGGCGCATTTCCGAAACGGCAGCCAGCGCCGCGCGATGCTGCGATTTCAGCATCTGGCGAAAAAGGCCGGCCTTCAGCCTTTCGCTCAGCTTCATTGACCGCTCCAGCGGCGCAGGTTCGACATAAACCGATCCAACATCGGGCGGGGGCTTTCACGTTGCGGCATGGCGGCGGCGGCGATGCGGTATTGGGCCAGTACAGGTGTCATTTCAGCCTTCATGGCAGTGTAGTCCACCGTTTCCGGCCAAGAGGAATCCCCTTTGCGGAACAAGCCGTTCGGAAACCATCGTTCTTCCACGGCCCTATTGCTTGCCTCGAAGCGGGCAAGAAAAGCCTCAGCTTCAGCCCGTGGCACGCGTCGGGGTGGGCCTTGCAGGTCTGTCTCGATCCGTTGAAGCAAGGCCCGGTAGGGTTCGTGCCTTGCGCCGCTTGGCCAGCGCACGCTGTGTTCCCGGTTCAACTCGCTAATGACGTACTGCGCAGCGGCCGACAGGGCGGGATTTGCGCGTGGGGCCGGGGCGACGGACGTTCCCGGCGGAAGACCAAGGACCGAGCGGAAGTCTGCGACGACATCCATGGCTGGGCCGATAGGGTCGTAGACACGAACCGAAAGGTCGGCATCGCCAATCGCAAGGAAGCGGGCAAGGGTGCGCTGGTGGTCGAAGTATTCAAGCTCATCCGTCACCACACGTCCCGGGGGCAGGACAAAAAAACTGTTGGCGGAAAGGTCGGACCAGATATCGTCAAACCCGGCATGGCCCGCCCTCAGGGCAGAGCTGTATCGACTGACTGCCAGATCATCTTGTCGCCGCAGATAGATGACGAACTGCAACCGGTCCACGTGCCGACGAACCCATTTGACCAGACGCGCAATCTCGGTCGCGCTGTGCAGTCGGCTTGAGATAAGTTCGCTTGAGATGACAAGCTGCGACCAGCCCTTTGTGCCTGCGATCTCGGCATCAAAGGTGGCGCGGATGTGGTTGCGCCAGCTTTCTTCGGACTGGCCCCTTTGGGACAAAAGGTTGGCCTTGATGTTGTCCACGACCCCATCATCAAGGCAGGCAGCTACCAGCCGAAGATGGTTCGGTGCGCCAATGCTGATCGGAACGAATATCCCTGCCTGCAGAAGGGCGTTCCGTTCCGCGTGCAACCAAGCCTGAATGGCGGTTGATCCCGTCTTTTCAAGCCCGACATGAATGACAGCGCTGCGCTTCATCACGCCAGACATGTTGATGTGAACGGGCGCTGTGGGCCGCCGACAACAGCGAGATGCGGTTTGGCGGCAGTATGCCTAAAACACGCTCGATGTGATTGAGAAAGATTTCCTGCATTAGATGACAGGAAAGGACCCCAGATGAATGAACCCAACGCTTGCTGCGCGGTTGTGGCGATCCTGAAGGGCTTGATGCCGAGGGTCAGTACGGCCTCCTATGGTCCCGGAATTCAGCCTGGGCAGTAATATCTTTGTGATTGAACGGGCGCAACACATCCCAAATGTGGTGCGAAAAGAAACTCTGAAAAGACCGAAGCGGCGTTTTCTCACCACATCACCCTGACTTGCCCGGATCGGGTGGCTGCAAGATCAGCAGGCTGTCAGTGGTTATGTCTGGGCAATCGGGATGCAACCGCGCGGAATCCTTTGGCCGACCGCAGAGTGGCCCCTTCGGACAATTGCTCTACCTCGCGCCGGTAGATCTGCTGCCACGGCGTCTGGCTTTCCGGCGCAGGTTGCGGCGCCTGGGCCTTGCGGGTCTCGATTTCGTCCGCCGTGACCAGCGCGTCACAGCGCCCTTGGCTTAGGTCCACTCGAAGAATATCCCCGGTCCTCAGCCAGGAAAGGCCCCCGCCAGCCGCGCTTTCAGGGGATGCGTGCACAATGGAAGGGCTTGCGGAGGTGCCAGACTGGCGCCCGTCACCAAGGGTTGGCAAGCTGGTGATGCCCCTGCGGATCAGAGCATCCGGTGGCTGCATGTTGACCACTTCCGCCGATCCCGGCCAGCCCAAGGGCCCGGCCCCACGAATGACCAGAATGCAGTCCTCGTCGATCTGCAATCCCGGATCATTGATGCGGGCATGGTAATCCTCGGCCCCGTCAAAGACCACGGCGCGGCCTTCAAAACAGCCCTCCTTTCCGGGCGTAGACAGATAGCGCTGGCGAAACTCGTCAGAAATCACGCTGGTCTTGAGGATCGCGAAGTCGAATAGGTTGCCGGTCAGCACCTGGAACCCGGCCCTATCGCGCAAGGGGTCTGCGAAGGGGCGAATGACCTCGCGGTCGGTCGCCTCGCGCCCGGCAAGGTTTTCGGACATCGTCCGGCCCGTCACCGTGGGGCCGGTTCCGTCAAGCTTGCCGACGGCAAGCAGTTCCCACATCACGGCCGGCACCCCGCCAGCCCGGTGAAAGCGTTCGCCAAGGAAACGGCCTGCCGGCTGGACATCGGCGAGGAGCGGGATGTCGTGGCCGTAGATCTGCCAATCCTGCGGGTCAAGAGTCACCCCGGCATGGACAGCCATGGCCGTCAGATGCGGCTGGGCGTTGGTTGACCCGCCCAAGGCGCTGTTGACGCGGATCGCGTTCAGGAACGCGGCGCGCGTCAGGATGTGCGAGGGGCGGAGGTCCTCGTGCACGATTTCAACTGCGCGACGTCCCGTGCGATAGGCCATCTGCCCGCGCTCGCGGTAGGCCGCGGGGATTGCGGCGCAGCCGGTCAGCGACATGCCCAGCGCTTCGGCCATGGCGTTCATGGTCAAGGCCGTGCCCATCGTGTTGCAATGGCCGACGGACGGCGCGCTGTCCAAAGCCGCCTGCATGAATTCTTCGCGCGTGATCTCGCCTGCGGCAAACTTCTGGCGGCATTGCCAGATCACCGTGCCGGATCCTGCAAGCTCGCCCCGGCTTTGGCTATCCAGCATTGGCCCGCCGGACAGAACGATGGCAGGGATATCGACGGTCGAGGCGGCCATCAGTGCCGCTGGCGTGGTCTTGTCGCAACCGGTTGTCAGGACGACGCCGTCCAGCGGATAGCCATACAGCACCTCGACAAGGCCGAGATAGGCAAGGTTGCGATCCAGTGCCGCGGTGGGGCGGCGACAGTTTTCAAAGATCGGATGCATCGGGAATTCGATCGGGATGCCGCCCGCGTCACGAATGCCGTCCTTTACCCGCTGGGCCAGTTCCAGATGATGCCGGTTGCAGGGTGAAAGATCGCTGCCCGATTGTGCGATGCCGATGATCGGGCGGCCCTCACGCAGTTCCTCAGGGGTGAGGCCATAGTTCATGAACCGCTCAAGATACAGCGCGGCAAGGTCGACGTGGTCGGAGTTGTCGAACCAGTCCTGGCTGCGAAGGCGGCGCGTCATGCCAGCGCTCCGCGTGCGGCCAGGTTGGCCATCAACGCGCGGGTGCCGAACGTCCATGGCGCGATTTCATCGCAAGGCTGCACCGTGTTGATCAGCTGCCCCAGCGCATCCGATGCAATGGTCACCCGATCCCCCCAGTGATGCGTGAAGCCCTGACCCGGTCCGTCCCGGTCCTTGGTCGGGGCGAACATCGTGCCAAGGTAAAGCATGAACCCGTCCGGATACTGGTGGCTTCGGTTCAGCGTCTGCGCCACGATCTGGGTGGGCGGGCGCGAGATCTGGCCCATGTCGGAATGGTCCGATAGAAGAAACCCATCCTCGCCCTGCACCTCTAGCCGGACGTGCAACCGCTCCACTGCCGCAAGATCAAAGCCAGAGTCAAACAGCCGGATGAACGGCCCGATTGCTGCCGATGCATTGTTGTCCTTGGCCTTGCCAAGCAGCAGCGCCGACCGTCCCTCGACATCGCGCAGGTTCACGTCATTGCCCAAGGTCGCGCCGCAAATGCGACCCGTGGAATTTACCGCCAGCACCACCTCCGGCTCGGGGTTATTCCAGGCCGAGGCACGGTGCACGCCGATATCCGCCCCGCACCCCACAGCGGCCATAGGCGGAGCCTTGGTGAAGACCTCGGCATCCGGGCCGATTCCGACTTCCAGATACTGCGACCACATTCCTGCCGCCTGCAGCCGGGCCTTCACCGCCGCCGCAGCCTCGGACCCCGGGCGCACGCCGCGCAGACTGCCGCCCAGCATGTCCGCAAGGTCTGCTCGTATGGCCTCGGCGCGGGCGGGGTCGCCCTTGGCGCGCTCCTCGATCACCCTTTCGATCATCGACCCGGCAAAGGTCACACCGGCAGCCTTGATCGCCTGCAGATCGCAAGGCGCCAGAAGCCTGCCAGAACGCCCGGTGCCATCGCCAAGATCAAGGAAGGCGTCCAGCGGGCCGAGGTGGGGATGATCGCCCGCAAGCACCATTGCCAGATCTTCGCGCTCCAGTAGTCCCGACATCGTCGGCGACACGGCGGTCAGGTCATGAAGCTCGCCGTCGCGGCACAGCACGGGGCACGGTCCGCCCAAAGCATCGGACCAGACCCGGCCCACAAGCAGGGCATCCCGGTCTTCAGGCAGAATGTCGGTGGCAGAAAGCTGAAGCGGCATGTGTTTTCCCTATTGGCCGGTTTCGCGGTCGCCCCGGCCGTAGATCAAAAGCATGACAATGATGACGGTGCCATAGATGATCTGACGCAACGCCTCGGGCATCTGCATGATCGAGAGGACAGAGTTCAGCAGGACGATAAGGATCACTCCGATCAGGGTGCCGACATACCGGCCACTGCCACCAAGGACATTGGTCCCGCCCAGCACCACTGCGGCAATTGCGGGCAGCAGGTAGGCGTTTCCCATCCCCTGATAGGCCTTGGCCGAGTACCCTGCCAGCAGCGCCCCGGCCAGTGCCGCGCAGACCGAGGATGCGACAAAGGCACCGACGATGACGGGACGGGTACGGATGCCCGAAAGATAAGCCGCCCGCTCGCGGGTTCCGATGGCATAGACCGCCCGGCCAAAGCTGGTGCGGGCAAGCAGGAAGGCGACCACGATCGACACGCCCGCCCAGACGTAAAGCGCCAGCGGAATGCCAAGGAAGCGATCCTTCGCCAGCGCCAACATCAGCGGCGTGGCCTGATCCTGCGGCGCAAAGCCCCCGGTCTGAGCGACCGTCACCCCTCGCAGCACTGTGTCCATCCCCAGCGTGAAGATCATGGACGGAACGCGCAGGATGGCCACCCCTGCCCCGTTCAACAGCCCAACGCACAGGCCAAAGGCCAGCGCCGCCGGAATGGCCGTCGGCCCGCCAATGGCCGTCCCGATCATTGCGGCCCCAGTCAGCGTGGCGGGAATCGACAAGTCGATATGCCCGGTCAGGATCACAACCATCAAGCCCGCAGCACAGATGCCAAGGAACGACCCGATCTGCAGTTGCTGCAAAAGGTAGGTCGGCTGCAACAAGGGCGCGGTGCCATTCGTCGTGAGCGTATATCCGGTTCCGACTGCCAGGATGACCAGCGTGAAACCCAGCGCGATCATGAGCGGCTTGTCTTCGCGTGCAACCCTCATCGGAACAGCTCCAGCCGGTTCTTGACCGAAAAGGTCCGCCACGCGCCGATGCTGACGGCAATCAGCAGGACCAGCCCTTCGATCAGCGGTTGCAGCAGCGGTTCAATGTCGAGGATGCGGAAGTAGAACGAGATCACTCGCAGGATCAGCGCGCCGACGATGGACGCAATAGCCCCACCGATCCCCCCGGCCAGCGCCGTCCCCCCCAGAACCACCGCAGCGATGGAGTTCAGCGTATAGGCCCCGGCCTGTACCGTATCGGCATTCCCGGTCGAGGTTTGAAGCGCAAGGTAAAGCCCCGCGCAGGCGGAAAAGAACCCCGCCAGCGTGAAGGCCGCCAGCTTGGCCCGGTTGATCGGCAGGCCCGAGACATAGGCCGCCCCTTCCGCAGACCCGATGGCATAGATCGTGCGGCCCGTGACTGTCCGCTTGAAGGGCAGCCAGACAAGAAGGGCGACACCGATCAACAGGATCAACGGCACGGGAATGTTGGCGAAGGGTGCCAGCCACCACGCCTCGCCCCCGTCTGCCAGCCCGTAGGTATCGGCGAAATCCCAGACAGTATTCGTCATGGCCCAGCCCAGGTCGCCATCCACGTCGCCGCCCGGCAGTGGCCGCAGCAGCAGCGCAAGGCCGATGGCAACGGCTCCGGTCGCAAGTGTCGCGATGATGGGCTGCAGGCGGCCATAGACCACGATCAGCCCATTCAGCAGGCCGAACGCGGTACCGACCGCCAGCGTGGCAAGGATACCAAGCGAGATGTCCAGCCCCGACCCGGTCAGAAGGTAGGACGCAACGCAGGCCGACAGCGTCATCACCGCGCCGACTGACAGGTCAAGCCCCCGCATCAGGACAGGTACGGTCTGTGCCATGGCAACAAAGGCGATGGCCACCGATTCATTGGCATTCTGAACAAGGACGGCCGACGAAAACCCCCGTGGATGCAGAATGTTGTAAATGACGAACAGCACGACAAACAGCGATACCGCCCCCGCAAACCCCCGGTTCTGGTTGACAAGCCGCAACATCACGCCGCGGTCCCGAGGTTCAGCGAGGCGCCGATGATGGCTTCTTCGGTGATAGCCGGGCCCTCCAACTCGCGCACCACCTGACCGTCATAAAGGACAAGCACCCGGTCAGCGCAGCCGATCAGTTCGGCATAGTCCGACGAATAGAACAGGATCGATTTGCCGCCATCCGCAAGGTCACGCATCATGCGAAAGATTTCCTGCTTGGTGCCGATGTCGATGCCTCGCGTCGGGTCATTCATCAGGATGATGTCGGGATCGGTCATCAGCCACTTGGCGATGACGACCTTCTGCTGGTTGCCGCCCGACAGGGTGCGCACCGGGTCTTTCGGGTTGCCGACCTTGATCTGAAGCCTGGCGATCCCGTCCTGCACCGCAGCCTCCAGCCGTGCCGCGTCGATGATGCCGCCCCGGGTGATGCGGTCGAAGGCAGCGGTCACCAGATTGTCGGCAATGGATAGCGGCAGCATCAACCCTTCGGTCTTGCGGTCTTCGGGGATCAGCGCCACACGCGGATGGCCAGATTTGGCCTCTACCGGTGACCCCGGCAAGCCGCGCCCGCCGATATCGGCCCTGCCGCGCACGCCTTTCAGCACACCGAACAGCGCCAGCAGCAGGTCCTTCTGTCCCTGCCCGTCCAGCCCGCCGATCCCCAGAATCTCGCCCTTGCCCAGCGTCAGGGACACACCTTTCAAAGCGGTCTCCCACGCCAAACCGTCCACGCTCAGCACCGATGGACGCAGTTGCTGCGGGGGTTTCGGCGGGTACTTCGCGGTGACGTCGCGCCCGATCATCAAGCGCACGATTTCACCATCCGTCCGTTCGCCCTTGGCGAAGGTCTCGATATGGCGGCCATTGCGAAAGACGGAAAGCCGGTCGCACAGGGTTTCGACCTCGTGCATCCGGTGACTGATGAAAAGGGTCGTGACGCCTTCGCCCTTCAATTGACCCAGAAGGTCATAGACCGTCTGCACATCCCGCGCGGTCAGGGCCGACGTCGCCTCATCCAGAATCAGAACTTGCGGATGGCGGCCAAGCGCCTTGGCGATTTCCACCATCTGCCGGCGCGACAGGGAGAGGTCACGCACCATGGTGCGGGGATCAACGTCCTCGCAGCGCACGCGGGCCAAAAGCGCCTCAGCCCGGACCAATTGCGCCCGGTGGTCAATCAGGCCGAACCGGCGCGGTGGGTCCGAGATCGAGATGTTGTCAGCCACCGAAAGATCAGGGATCAGAGACAGTTCCTGAAACATGCAGACCACGCCTTGTGCATTGGCCGCTGAAGGGTTCGCAAATCGCACCGGCTTTCCGGCCAGCCGCATTTCGCCCGCGTCAGGGCTGACCACGCCCGCAATGATCTTGATCAGCGTCGATTTGCCTGCACCATTTTCGCCCAGGATTGCATGAACCGACCCGCGCTGCGCCGCAAAGTCCACCGCCTCCAGCGCACGGATTCCGGCGTAGGATTTGGAAACTCCGCTCAGATCGACAATTGGCGTGCTGGTCATGTGTTGCCCCGAAAAAAAGTGGCGGCCCCCTAAGGGAGCAAAGGGACCGCCCGACAACTTCAGTTCAGGTCGGATTCATCCTTGGCCATGATGGCCGGACCCGAGATGTTCACGCCGCAAGGCGGAAACTCGTTGACCGTGAAGAAGTTGTCCGGAAGGTCGGACCAGAAGTTTTTCCCGTCCTCCAGGGTTGTGTAGTCTGCGACCGGCAGCGGCACCGAGATCAACTGCGGCATTGGATTGCCTTCAAGCGCCGAGATCGCCGCCTTCATCGCCACCGCCACAAGCCCCGGCGACTGGCCGATGGAAATGCCCTTCAACCCGTCATCCTTGTACTGGGCAATCGCCTTGCGAAAGCCGTTCTCAGACTCGCCCGCAACCGGAACCCATGGGTGGCCTGCGTCCTTCAGCGCCTGGATCACGCCGTTCGACCCGCCCTGACCCACAATGGCCGCGAACTGGCCGTGCACGGCAATCGCATCGGCCACCACCTTCTGCGTCGTGCCGTCGTCCCAATTGCCGACGACCGAGACCATCTCCCATTTGCCGCCATCAGCGGCGATGACCTCGTTGATCCCGATCGACCGGTCCCGGTCGACCGAGTTGCCCGGCAGGCCCCGCACCTCAAGGATCTTGCCTTCGCTGACACCGGCCGCAGCCAGTTCCTTCATCACGAACTCGGCCCAAGTCCGGCCCATCGCCAGTTGGTCCTCGTTCACCTGCATGACCGCATCGGTGTCGAGCACATTGTCAAACGGCACAAGGACGACGTTGTTCTTGTCAGCCAGCCGGATCACCCGGTCGAACCCGTCAGGCGCAACCGCAATCGTGACGATGGCGTCATAGCCCTGGTTGATGAAATCCTCGATGGCACCCAGTTGCGCTGGCGCGTCGGTACCGGTCGAGACGACCTTGAACTCGGCAATCTTGTCCTTGATCGCCGGATCTTCGGCATAGGCCTTGGCCGTCTTGATCATCTGAATGCGCCATGTGTTGCCAACAAAGCCGTTCACGATGGCGATCTTGAAAGGCCCCTCCTTCGCGGGCCATTGCATATATGTCGTATCCGCCGACCATGGCGCAAAGCACTCAGGCTCTGCCCCGGGTCCAGCCACGATTTCCGGCCCAGCAAGGGCCGCGTTGCCAAATACCAGTGTCGTCGCCAGCAAGGCGGCGCGTACAGGACCAAACTTCATTTCATCCTCCCGGATTATCTGTGACATTTTGAATTGGCGGGGCTTTGCCCTTCTTGTTTTCAGGTCGCCTCAAAGGGGTGTCTGCGGCTGGTCGCCCCCGTTTTCGAAGGTGGAAAGTCCAGACCGAAGATGCGTTCGCATCAGGTACTGAAAGCCCAGGCTGTCGCGCTGTTCGATGGAGTTCAGGATCGCCTCATGCTCGTGAAAGGTTTCGCCTTCGATGGTGCGCCGCGTCTTGCCGCGTTGCATGATCCGCAGGATGACCGGCGTCATGATCCGATACACATCCAGGATCGATTTGTTGCCGATAAGCGAGACCAGTGTGGTGTGAAGCCGCAAGTCCTGCTCTGACGCCTCCACCACAGTGCGCGCCCGCACCATCTCAAGGTTGATCTGCCGCAGCTGGGCAAGGTGTGCAGGCGTCGCCGCGTCAAAGATCTGCATCACGGCGCCAGTCTCGATCAGCTCGCGAAAGCCTTGGATGTCGTCGAAGGTCTCACGCGATATTTCCCTGACGTTGAACGAGAACAGGTCGAACGCGCGGTTCATGCGCTGGTCGACGATGGTGGCACCCACCTTTGGGCGCACTTCCACCACGCCAAAGGCTTTGAGCATCCGCATCGCTTCGCGAACCGTGTTGCGGCTCGCGCTGAACCTGTCGCACAGCTCGCGTTCGGTCGGGAGGCGGTCGCCGACTTTCAGCCCGCCATCGGCAATCAGGCTGCGCAATTCGGCAAGCACCTGATCAACCGCTGACCCGCTGCCAGACGCAGTAAGATCGCCGTCGTCGATGTCGCTTGAGTCCATGGTCTGTGTGGTCCGTCAGCTCTATTTGTTGGACCAAATCTCTACTAAACCGCCTATCTGAGTCAATACGGCACTGATATGTGCTGGAAAGTCAGCATCTGGAGGGACCAGATGGACTGCAACCAGCGAGCAAACCCATGATCTCTGGACATGAGGTCGGGCAGATTGTCCTGAGTATCAGGTCGTTGAGCCGGGCGCGCCGTCAGGGGCGGCAGGCCAGATAGCGGCCCTTCAGATCCGCGCCTCAGCGCGGCAGAAGGTCCTGCAAATGGGTGATCAACCGGGCTTGGACGTCCATAGTCCAACCTTCCGGATCAAGCGTCGCGGCCCAGGCCGGGATGTAGTCCTGGGCAACGTAGTCGTGTCCGTAGCCAAGATTGCCGACCGCGACAGCCATGTCGATGCCAACCTGCAGCAACGTGACAACAGGCACCCATCGCATCATCGGTGACACATCGGGCGCGCGGGTCCCGGTCAGCCAGTCAGGCCGTCTCCAAGCCAGCGACCAGTCGAAATACACGATGGGGTCACTGCCGTATTGCAGGAACACCAGTCGCATCGGACCCCAGTCGGCCTCCGCCTCATCGAAGGTGGCTTCCTGATTGCCGGCCCGGATCAGCGATCCATTGCCGAACAGCGGCAGCCAGGCAGGGCTGTCCTTGTGTCTGCGGTCAACGACCATACGCCAGAAATCGCTCAGGAACGGAGAGCCGGCCCACATAGCCCCATGTGGCGGATCGACCAGCACATCCAGAAGCGGCAGGGTTTCTTGCGACAGGAATGCCCCAAGACTAAGCCCGTGCAGGTAAAGCCGGGGACGGTCGTCCTTTGGCAAGGTCGTCCAATGTCGGTAGACGCGATCGAACAGCGCCTGCGCCTCGGCAATGCCATGCGTCGGATCCACCACCACCGACACCGGGCTTGGCAGATAGCTGTATTGCACGGCCACGGCGGCCACATCGCCCTTGGTGATATAGTCCAGACTGTCCATCGCACCGGGATCCAGCCAGCCCGACCCTGTGGGCATGACGACCACCAGAACCTCGCGTTCAAACCCGCCCACGCGCAGCAGTTCCGCCATGGCCAGTTCGGCACGCAGCTCTGCCGTGGGTGCCGCGTTCAGCCCGACATAGACACGGATCGGCTCTTCGGCGGGGGCGTTCCAGAAGGCGGAAATGTCAGCGGCGGAAGGCCCCGAGACGACAAAGCTTCGCCCCCAGCGACCAAGATCCTCCCATGCGACCAGCGACGCGGCGCTGCCACTTTTGCGAGGGTCTTCAGGGGGCTGGACGTCTGGTGGGATCAGGGCATCGGCCACCTGTGCTGTGCTGTCAGCCATGCGAAGCGCAGACTTCAGCAACAGCCCGTCCACAAGCGCCGCAAAGAGCACCAGCGCAATCGAGAGACCCACCAGATTGGCAAGCCGTGGCGGCAGAAAACGCTTGGTCTTCCGGCTTCAGCGCAGGGACAGAAGCCGAAACACGCGTCCCGCCGCCAGAAGGATCAGGAAGACAACTGCGGCGATTGCAGCCACCACGAACGGCGCGGTCGTTTCAATGTCTGGCAAACCCCATGCGCTGCGGATCGAGTTCTGCCAGACGAGGCTGCGCCATAGGCAAAAGATCAAAAGAGCACCGCTTGCGGCAAGCGCCACCCGGGCAATGCCCAGACGAATAGGCGCAGCAGGCACCCCTACCCCAAGCCAATCCAGCAGCAGCCGCAACAGATACCAGACAGCATAGCCAAAGGCGAAAACGACACCCGCCAGAAAGCCCTGCAGTTCGGGTTGCCGGGGCACCATCGACGGCGTCAGCGACAGGCAGGCAAGCAGGGCCCCTGCAACCAGCCCCCCGGCGCAGGTAGTCGTGAACACACCTGACCCCGCCGCGATCCAGCGCCCGGGGCCCTTGGGATCTGGTCCGTCACCCGACAAGGTCATGCCCGAGCCTCAGTGATTTTCCGCCACTATAGGGCAGCTATCGCACAGCGAATATATGGAATCCTGCAGGATTATCTAAGAAATTCCGTTTTCAACCGGATGCAAGCCAGTCATGGCGGAAACCCTTCGCATATGTCGTACTCGGTCGAAAAGACCCGCTGGCGCCAATGCTGGCAGATCGAGGCCGCCGGTTTGCGTCTGGCCGAAGCTGCCGTAAAGGGGTCGGGCGCAGGAATGGAACCGGGTGACGGTGCGCGACTTGAAGGTGGCTGGTGGGTCTGGAACCCGAGGGCGGACCATCTGCCCAGCCTGACCCTTGCTACATCAGGGGCATCGGATGGTGGCTGGCTTCTGTGCGGCGGCGGTACCTGTCAGGACATCCCCGAAACAGGCGGTTTTGTACAGCTGCGCCCCTGTCCTTAGGCCTTTCGGTCCAGTGTGCGACCGCGCCCAGACGCCCCAGGATGTCTTCCAAGGCCGCATGGCCCTCGGCAAGCGCTGACGCGCGCCCCCTGCAATCACAAGGGACGCGCGCAGTTATTCACCCGCAGTTATTCACCCCTTGTTCCAGGGCGGATGGCGGAAAATGCGATCAGGCCGCCTTGCGCGCCACATTGACCTCGCTGACCGCCAGACCGGTCAGCTTGGAGTTTGCCGCCTTCTCCATGTCAAGGATCTGGCTCAGCAGATCATGCGCCTCAGTTTGACCCAGGACTTTGGCCCATTCGCGCAGGGTCCCGTATCTTGCGATCTCGTAGTGCTCCACTGCCTGAGCAGCGGCGATCAGACAGGCATCAAGGGCAACACCGGAGGCTTCCGCGATGATGCCGTCGGTTTCCTTGATCAGGCCGTCGATCGCATCGCACTTCACCCCGGCAGGCTTTTCGCCGATGGCTGCAAAGACCTTGTCCAGCAGTTTGATCTGCGTCTTGGTTTCGGCCAGATGAGCCTTCACCAGCGCCTGAAATTCGGCATTCGTTGCAGCACTTGCGACCTTGGGCAGCGCTTTGGTCAGGGCCTGTTCCGCATAGTAGATATCTTGGAGTGTATGATGAAATGCTTCAGCAAGGGTTTTCATGTGATGTCCTTTTCAAGTGGTAAGGCTATGACGATTGCGTTGATCAATCGGCGTAGCAAAAGCTCGACTGCGACTGGCTGAAAAGGTGCCCGACAGGTCAGGGCAAATTTTCCTTGGTTGCAGCAACTACGACATCAACGCCAGAACCCGTTCGGAGTTCCCTGCAAGAAGACGAACATCGCGACCAGCGTGCCGGTCGCGCGGAATGCCGCTGTGGTGTATCGATCAGTGAGGAGGGCTTGTGCAACAAGGTGCACTGACACATCTGACGCGTGACATCAGGTCGTTTACAATTGAAGTGGCAGCCGGCGCAGCAGCCTGCAGGGTGGCAGGCGGCAACCAAGGGTTAATGCGACAGCAAAACCGGCAACCGCAGATCCGAAAAAGCGCCCTTTGTCGCGCCACCAAGGATAAAGTCCCGCAGGCGAGAGTGCCCGAAACCACCCATAGCCAGAAGCTGCGCGCCTTCTGACAGGGCGGCCTCTTGCAACGCCACCGCGATGGTTCGGCCGTCAAGGCGGATGTCGACTGCCTTTGCTGCAAAACCGCGCCGTTCAAGAGCCGACACAAGGGTCTGCGCGATGCGCGAGGCCCCCAACGCCTTGTCATCCTGCACTGTGACAACCGAAACCCGGCCCCCAGCCGCAAGCAAGGGAAGGGCATCGCACAACGCCCGCGCGGCGACGCGGCTGCCATCCCAGGCAATGGCGATATGGTCGACCGCCGCCACCTGAACCGACGGCGGGACAAGGACCACCGGCACCCCTGCCCCGAAGACCAACGCTTGCGCCATGTCTTGCGCTGAAATCGTGTCGGCCGACCACGGCAAAAGGGCAAGATCATAGGTCCGCGCCTCGATCGTGGCGGCATCGAGGGCGGCGCCAAGCACCACTTTGTGGGTCGTGGTCACCACGTCGATGTCAGGCCGCGCCGCCCCGTTGATCAGGGCTTGCAGACGCTCGCATTCAGCCTTGCTGCGGTCTTCAATGGCATTCGCCATTCCCTCAACGTTGATGAGAAAACCGCCAACGGGCGAAGCCGTCTTGGGGACATCGACAGCGAACATCGCGACTTGCACGCCGCAGTTCAGCGAAGCCGCAAAGCCAACTGCGGACAAGATCGCCGGATCGGGCGGCGTTTCGGGGTAGGTGTTCAGCGGCAGATAGGCAATGCGATTGGGCATGGGCTCTGTCCTCATCTTTCAACAAATGGGCCAACTCCGCGGTCCGGGGCGGTCAAAGCTCGGGCAAGCGATCGTCGGATGGTGCCTTTCGCGGGGTGGCACCATCCGGCTGGCACTGTCCGCCAGAACGTCAGGACGGGTGACCGGTACCGGCCGCCCCATCCCGGGTCTTCCAAAGCGAATAGAAGATGCCCGCTGCGATGATACCGATCGTGATTGCGAGCGACAGGTATGGATCGAACTTGCCGAAGAAATAGCTGTAGAAGCCCTTCAGCCCGATGAAGATCAGGACCACGGCCAGCGCGTACTTCAGGTAGTGAAAGCGGTGCACCAGTGCTGCCAACGCGAAGTAAAGCGCGCGCAGGCCAAGGATCGCCATGATGTTGGCGGTGTAGACGATGAAGGTGTCGGTGGTGATCAGAAAGATCGCCGGGACTGAATCGACCGCGAAAATGATGTCGGCAAAGTTGATCACGACCAGCGCCACGAACAGCGGCGTGGCAAAGATCGCCATCTTCTGCGTCACCGGATGCGGCAGGCGCACGAAGAACTTCTGGCCGTGCAGCTCTTTGGTGACGTTCATGACCTTCGACACCATCCCGACCATCGGGTTCTTCGACACGTCGGTTTCGCCCTCCTGGGTGAACAGCATCTTGATCCCGGTGAAGGCAAGGAACGCCGCAAAGACCAGCGTCATCCACTTGTAGTTGGACACCAACTCAGCCCCGATGGCGATCATGACGCCCCGCAGGATGATCACGCCTATGATGCCCCAGACCAGCGCGCGGTACTGGTACTTCCGCGGGATGGCGAAATATCCGAAGATCAGCGAGATGACGAAGACGTTGTCGATCGAGAGAACCTTCTCGATGATGTAACCTTGGAAATAGGACGCGACCGGATTGGTCCCGTCGCTGGTGACCAGGGTGCCATTCGACCACGCCCACCAGATATACCCGCCAAACGCGATGGAGATCAGGATATAGAAGGCCGACAGCTTCAGGCTTTCGGCAACCCCGATTTCGTGATCTTCCTTGTGCAGGACGCCAAGGTCAAAGATCATCAGCGCGACCACGATGGTCAGGAACATCAGCCAAAGCCACAGCGGCTTGCTGATCACTTCGTAGAAAAGAAAATCCATGGTATTCCCCTTGGCCGTCGGATCATGACAGGGGAATGTCGCGGCAAGACAATGGACCCCGGTCTCTCAGCGCCGACATCACAGGCATGCAAATACCTGTCAGAGGGGCCCGGTCGCTGAGCGGGCTTTTAGGGGCCTCGCACGAAAACGTCAAGGGCGGTGGTCGTTCGGACAACATTGATCCACGCATAGGGTGGGGCAGTATTGATCGCCCCGCGCTGTTCGTTTTCATCGGTACGGGTGTCGGCTTATCGATGCAGGACCTCGGCCAGCAATGCGTTTGGAAAACGCCGTTCCTGGGAAACGGCGAAGAAGGTTTCACTGATCCCGTCCAGCCGGGCCGCCTCGACCAAGGCGCCTGACTGCAGCTCATCGCGGACGACGATGGGCGGGATGATCGCCAGACCCGCATCCGCGCGCGCCAAAAGTCGGATCATGGCCATGTCATCCACCTCGGCGGCCAGGATCGGGGTCACCGCCAGCCGGGCCACCAGCGCATCAAACGCCGTGCGCAGGCTGGTCTCAAGCGTGGGCACGATCAGGGGCTGGCTGGCCAAAAGCTCGTGCAGCGGCGTTGGAACCGGACCAAGGCGCGCGGGCGTGCCGATAAGGCTGATCGGTTGTTCGTCGATCCGGTGCACCAGCCACGGGCTCGCTGCATCGCGCGCTGGCGCAAGGTTGGTCAACACCACGTCCAGCGCCAGCCCCTCAAGCCCGCGCAACAGTTCGGCCTGAGAGCCGGAACGAAGGACAACCTCGACATCCGGCTGCCCGATCAGTGGCGCAAGGAACTGCATCTGAAAGTTCCGCGACAGGGTGGCAAGCGCCCCCACCCGCAAGGCCCGGCGTGCCCGACCGGTTTCGCGCAAGGTGGCGGTCAAGTCGTCCACGGTGCGAAAGATCGCCTCGGCATGGTCAAGCGCAATGCGCCCTGCTTCGGTCAGGATCAGGCCGCGGCCCCTGCGTTCGAAAAGCGCCTGCCCCAGTGACGCCTCAAGTGTGCGCAGCTGGGTGGACAGCGCCGATTGCGACAGGTTCAGCCCGCGCGCCGCACCAGTCAACGTGCCAACGCTCGCGATGGCCCGGAACAGGCGCAGATGGTGCAGGTTCAACTGGGACATTGTTCGATCCAATGGAACGATATCCCGCAATATATGTAATTTTCTGGAACTCTGTCAAAGGCTACATCCCCGGACGCGATCCCAGCACCGGAGCCTGTCATGACACCCATTCCCCTTATTGCCCTTGCCCCCCTGTTGCTGCTGGTGGCGGCGCTTTTGTTCCTCGCACGTCCCGGTCGCCGACCCGGCCGCCTGCCTCTGCTGGCGGAAGCTGCGGCCCTCGCCGCCCTCGGCCTTGGGCTTGGCGGGCTTGCACAGCTTTGGTTTGCCGGCCCGATGGTCCTGACTTTGGGCGATGCGCCGGTCGTGCGACTGGATGCTGTCAGCGCGACCATGGCGCTTCTGGTCGCCTTCGTCGGCTGGGTCGTGGTCCGCTACTCCCGCCGCTATCTGGATGGCGAAGCGCGCGAGGGCTGGTTTCACGCCCTGACCCTGACGACCATCGCGGTGGTTCTAGCTCTGGTACAGGCCGCAAGCCTGCCAGTACTGGTCGCAAGCTTTGTGGCGACCGGGCTAGTGCTGCGGCAACTCCTCCTGTTCTACCCCGACCGGGCCGAGGCGCGGCGCGCGGCGGCCAAGTTCACCCGGGTCTGGGGCGCGGGTGATCTGGCGCTGATCCTTGCGGCGCTCCTTCTGTGGCACAGCTTCGGCACCGTGGACATCGCAGCCCTGACCACCGCAGCCAGCCTGCCCGTGCTGGCGCAGGTGGCGGTGGGCCTTCTGGTGCTGGCGGCTGTCCTCAAGACTGCGGCCTTCCCCGTACACGGTTGGCTGACCGAGGTGATGGAGGCGCCAACCCCGGTTTCAGCCCTTTTGCATGCGGGCATCATCAACTCGGGCGGGGTTCTGCTGATCACGCTGGCGGGGCTGGTGCAGAACAGCGCCGGCGCGATGGCGGCGCTGGCCCTGATCGGCGGGTTGACGGCCCTCTTCGGTGCGCTGGTGATGCTGACGCAAAGTGCAGTCAAGACCGCGCTTGCGTGGTCCACTGTGGCGCAGATGGGCTTCATGCTTTTGCAATGCGGGCTGGGGCTTTGGGCGCTGGCGCTTTTGCACATCGTCGCCCATTCGCTTTACAAGGCGCATGCCTTCCTGTCGTCGGGTGGAGCAATCCATGCGGTCAACGCCATCCGCAAACCCGGCCCGGTGGCTGTGCCGGGCCTTGCGGCAGTGGCACGGTCCTTCGGGCTGGCGTTGGTGCTTTATGCAGCCGTTGCAACGGGGTTTACCGCGCTGGTCGGGGAAAAGTCGCCGCAGGCGCTGGCGCTGGGGGCGATCCTGATCTTCGGCGTGTCCTATCTGATCGCCCAAGGCCTTGCCGATACAGCGCCCGGTGCACTGACGCGGCGGACGGTGGCCGCCTCGCTTGGCGCAGCACTGGCCTATTTCGGGTTTCAGGTGGTGGCACAAACCGTCTGGGGCCCGTCCCTGCCCGCCGCCCCCATCGCAGGCGCGCTGGAATGGGCGCTGATCGTGCTGGCAGTCCTGTCCTTTGGCCTTGTGGCCTTTGCTCAGTCACTGTTCCCGCTGTGGGCGCATCACCCGGCAACCGCCGGTCTGCGGGTCCATCTGGCGAACGGCCTATACCTTAACGCGCTTCTGGACCGCCTGACCGGTGGCTTCCGGACGTCCCCGAAATCCTGATCCAGAGGTTCCCATGTTTGACTCCCAAACCCCGATTGCCCCCGCCATGGCAGCGGAGATCCTTGCCGCCGCCGAAGCCGCCGCGCGCCAGATCCCGCCTGCCTTTCCGTTGGATGCCACCGTTGCGGTGAACCCGTTTCTGGGCCAGACGCAGGAAAATCTGTCCCAAGCTTCGGCCCGCCTGTCCCGGGCGGCGGGGGTTGGATTGACCTTGCCGCGGGCCGATCTTGCCGCACGGGTCACGGCGGGCGAGATCAGCGATGACGACCTTGCCGCTGCGCTGATCGCCTCGCCCGCGCCGGTCAAGCCGCAGGATCTGGCCTGGCTGAAAACCCGGATGCTTGTGCCAGCCCCCGCACCGCAGGCACTGCCCACCGTGGCGGACCTGGCGGCGCGGGTGACCGGTACCGACTGGCCCTCCATCATCGCCCGTAGCTTTGGCCTTTGGGCGGCGGGGTACTTCGACCGGGGTCAGGCGCTTTGGGCTCCGCGTCCGGGGCATGGCGCCTTTGCCGCCTGGCGGGAATGGGCGACCCATGACCTGACGCCCGAAATTGCCGGGTTGACCGGCTTTTCCGCCCATGTCGCCGAAGCGCCCGACACGGCCCAGCGTTCCATTGGGCGCGCCGCCGACCGGCTGGGCCTGACCGCCGCTGCCGCCGAGACCGTCTTTCACCGGCTGCTGGTTGACCTCGGCGGCTGGCCGCAGCATGCCCGCTGGCTGCTGTGGCAGGCGGAACTGAAGGGCCACAGCGACACGACGCTCACCGACCTTCTGGCGATCCGGCTGATCTGGGAAGAAGCCCTTCTGGCCCATTGCCCGACCCTCGCAGAGTGCTGGCAGGCCACGGTTGCCGCCCATGCCACACCGCTGATGGCGACGGCCGATCAGGCGCTGGACGCTGTCCTGCAAGAGGCCGCGGAACGGGCGCATCAGCGCAAGCTCGCCACGCTTCTGTCAGGGCCCATAGCCCGCACGGACCGGCCCGCGGTGCAGGCCGCCTTCTGCATCGACGTGCGGTCCGAAGTGCTGCGCCGCGCGCTGGAAGGGCAGGATCAAGGGATCGAGACGCTGGGCTTTGCCGGGTTCTTCGGCCTGCCCCTCGCCCATCGGCCTGCGGGCACGAATGAGGCGCAGGCCCATCTGCCCGCCCTTCTGAACCCCGCGCTGACCTCAACCAGCCACGGCAATGACGAAGCCGAAGCGGCCATCCGGATCAAGGCCCGCGCGACCCGTGCCTGGGGCCGGTTCCGGCAAGCGGCGGTCTCCTCCTTCGCCTTTGTCGAGGCGGCAGGTCCCGTCTACGGCGGCAAGCTGGTGCGCGATGCCCTGGGGCTGGGGGCCAAGGGGCTTGCCCCCAGCCCAATGCCCCGGATGGAAGTACTGTTGACGCCAGAGCAAAAGGCCCAGACCGCTGCCGCTGTCCTGCGCGCGATGAGCATGACGAGCGGGCACGCCCGCTTTGTCCTGCTGGTCGGCCATGGCGCGCAGGTGACGAACAACCCGCATGAAAGCGCCTATCACTGCGGTGCCTGCTGCGGCCAGACCGGCGAGGTTTCGGCCCGGCTGCTTGCCGCCCTTCTGAACGACCCGGAAACCCGCGCCGGTCTGCCTGCACAGGGCCTGACGCTGCCGGATGACACGCTCTTTGTCGCGGGCCTGCATGATACAGTGACCGATCAGGTCACGCTGTATCCCGACGCGCCCGCCCCCGGCCACGCCGCCGATCTGGCCCGGGCCGAGGGTTGGCTAGCCGCCGCCGCGCACCAGTCACGGGCGGAACGCGCGCTGCGTTTGCCGGGGGCCAAGGGCGCAACCCTTGCCCACCGCGCCACCGACTGGGCCGAGGTCCGGCCCGAATGGGGCCTCGCCGGTTGCGCGGCCTTCATCGCAGCCCCCCGGTCTGCGACCGCCGGGCGCGACCTGCAGGGCCGTGCCTTCCTGCACAGCTATGATTGGACTGCCGACGAAGGCTTTGGCACGCTGGAACTGATCCTGACCGCCCCGGTCGTGGTCGCCAGCTGGATCAGCCTGCAATACTACGGGTCAACCGTGGCGCCACAGGTCTTTGGCGGCGGCAACAAGCTGATCCACAACGTCGTAGGCGGCATCGGCGTGGTCGAGGGCAATGGCGGCCTCCTCCGCCCCGGCCTGCCGTTCCAGACCGTGCATGACGGCGCAAATGCCGTGCATGACGCGTTGCGCCTGACTGTCATGGTCGAGGCACCGGTCGAGGCGATGACCGACATCCTGCGTAAGCATGACGGCGTGCGGGCGCTGTTCGACAACGGCTGGCTGCATCTTCTTGCGCTGAGCGGCGGCCAGATCACCGCCCGCTATCGCCCGGGGTTGATGTGGGAGGGGCTGCCACCGCCCGACCCCGGCAATTCCCCGCGCTGATACCCCTGACTGCGGGTTGGGCTACGGAATCGCGGCAATCGTCAGAAAGGCGAAGAAGATCACCAGGTGAACGCCGCCCTGAAGCACCGTCGTCCGGCCCGTGGCCAGGGTAAGCGTCGCCATGAACAGCGACAGCAAAAGCAGCACCAGATGTTCAGCCTCAAGACCGAGGATCAGGGTTTGGCCCATGGCGATCGACAAGACCGCCACCGTCGGGATGGTCAGGCAAAGACTGGCCAGCGCCGACCCCAAGGCCAGGTTGATGCTGGTCTGCAGCCGGTTCGCCCGCGCTGCCCGCACGGATGCAAGTCCTTCCGGCATCAGCACGACCAGCGCGATGATGACGCCAATCAGGGCTTCGGGAAAGCCGGACCGGACAATGGCAGCTTCGACCGGATGGGCCAGAACCTCGGCCAACAGGACAACGGCCAGCAGCGACAGCGGCAGAAGGGCAAGCGCGATCAGGAAAGTGCGGCGGTCCGGCGGCGCATGCTGATCGTCATCTGCGTCGCCATCCAGGAAGGCATCCTTGTGCCGTACCGTCTGCACATACAGAAACAGGCCATAAAGCGCCAAGGACACGACGGCCACAAAGACAAGCTGGGCAGGGGCGTAACTTGGGCCCGGGGTCGTTGTCGTATAGTTCGGCAGCACAAGACCAAGGACCGCAAGTGTCCCAAGAACGCCCAGAGCCGCACTTGCACTTCGGGCCTGAAAGACCTGCTCGTGAAACCGGATACCACCGATCAGCAGGCACAACCCGACAATCCCGTTCAGCACGATCATGATTGCGGCAAAGACGGTATCGCGGGCGATGCTGCTGTCGGTCTCGGGCGAGGAAAGCAGCATCGACACGATCAGCGACACTTCGATCACAGTGACAGCCAGGGCCAGCAGAATGGACCCGAACGGTTGGCCTATTCGATGGGCGACGGTTTCGGCATGGTGCACAGCGGCGAAGACAGCGGCGAAAAGCACGGGAACCGCGACGACGAAACCGATTGCCGGAATCTCGCCGTGCAAAGCCAGCAATCCAACCGCTCCGATCAGGATGGCGACTGTCGGGGCGGCCCAAGACCACCATGGCGTTCCGGATGCGGGTGTCATTCGGCGTCTATCTCACTGAACACTGCAACTTTCTGCCAGGCTGGTTTGACCCCGCAACGCAGGATGCAAAGGTAGCATGGATGGTGGAACTGTCTACGGCAACACTTGCAGACATCGGGTTGCCCGCCCACAGCGGTCCGATGGTATTGCGCCTGCCCGGGACCTGCCCCGGACCTGCTCCAGCGAACATCCGGCCTTCGCACCGCAGACAAGACCCGGCGGCTACCTGATTGTGAAAGTGCAGTCCCATTCCATAAACCGGTCGCAAACCCTATCCTTATGCGACGCGCCCCGACCCGCGCGACAGGAGTGCCCCTAATGACGGCCGACATCGCGCCCGACTACATCGACACCTTGCCGGTCTTCACCGATTTCGGCGATGTCGCGGACGTATCACGCTACCGCGCCCTGCCTGATGACTGGATACTCGCCGTTGCCGATGTCGTCTCATCCAGCGAGGCGATTGCGATGGGCAAGTACAAGATGGTCAACATGGCCGGCGCGTCCGTGATCACGGCAGTGCTGAACACGCTGGGGCGGATGGACTATCCCTTTGTCTTCGGCGGCGACGGCGCGGTGATCGCCGTACCCGGCTGGGCCGAGGACCAGACGCGCACGGCACTTGCCGCAGTCGCCCGCTGGATCAGCGAGGACCTGGGCCTGACGATGCGCGTGGCCATCGTGCCGCTGTCGGCCATCCGGGCCCAAGGTCTGGACGTGCAGGTCGCCCGCTTCCGGACCGGTCCAGACCTTACCTTTGCGATGTTTGCGGGTGGCGGCTCTTCCTGGGCCGAGGCGCAGATGAAGGCGGGGGCATACACCATTGCCCCGGCCGAGCCGGGCAGCCGCCCCGACCTGACCGGGCTTTCCTGCCGCTGGAACCCACTGGCTGCCCGGAACGGCAATATCGTCTCCGTCATCGCAGTTCCGGGAACCGATGCCACGCCTGAAAGCTTCCGGGCTTTGGTTGCCGATCTGGTCGCCATCCTGAACACGGCCGGCAGTACCGGGAACCCCTTGCCCGACGAAGGCCCGCAACCCATGCTCAGCTTTGCTGGCGTCGAACCCGAGGTGCGCGCCACCGCGCCGCGTGGCAAGGCGCTTAGGACCCGGATCGCAGTCATGGCGCAGATCATCCTCACTTACGTCCTGTATTGGACGCGGCTGTCCCTCGGCGGTTTCAACGCGCGGTCCTATGCACGTCAATTCGTCCACAACACGGATTTCCGCAAGTTCGATGACGGGTTGAAGATGACCGTCGATGTCGACGCAGCTGACCTGTCGCGGATCGAGGCGATGCTGGCGGATGCCGCCGCGCGCAATCTGTGTGATTACGGGCTCCACCGGCAGGACTCGGCCCTTGTGACCTGCATTGTTCCCTCCGCACTCAGTCGGGACCACATGCACTTCATCGATGGTGCCTCAGGTGGCTATGCCGAGGCCGCAGTGCGCATGAAGGCCATGGTCCGACAGCGCGGCGAAAACCGCTTGAAAACAACCAACGATCAGGTTTGACTGCGCGAAACTCTCGCAAAATGCCGCTTCGACATCCTCGATCCCCGCTATGCGAGGTCCTCCCTTAGCGTGCACCGTTTGCCCCACCTTCGCCTGTCAGGAAAGTCGACGACCGATCATGGATGAAAACCTGACCCGCTATATCTGGAAGCATACGCGGGTACAGCAGTTCTGGATCCTGTCGATTGTCGCACTCTCGATGATCCCCTATTACATGTCGTTCAATCTCCCCAAGGAGATCGTCAACGGCCCGATTCAGGGCGAGGGGTTCGCCAGCCCCGACGACACCCAGCTTTTCATGCGGCTTGTTTTTGACCTGCCTTGGCTGGGCGAGGTGACGTTGTTTCCCGGCGTCCAGCTTGACCGTCTCGAAACGCTTTTCGCACTCAGCTTTGTGTTCCTGCTTCTGGTCATCGTGAATGGCTGGTTCAAGTTTTATATCAACACCTACAAGGGCAGACTGGGCGAACGGCTTTTGCGGCGGCTTCGCTATACCCTTGTCGACCACATCCTTCGCTTTCCCCCCACCGCATTCAAGCGGATGAAGGCGGCCGAAGTGTCCACCATGGTCAAGGACGAGGTAGAGCCGATCGGCGGCTTTACCGGAGATGCCTTTGTATCCCCGGCCCTGCTGGGTGGGCAGGCGCTGACCGCGCTGGCCTTCATCTTCGTGCAAAGCGTGCCGCTTGGCCTGATCACGCTTTCCCTTGTCATGGTGCAGGTGTTCATCATCCCGCGGATGCGCCGCCGCCTGCTGGTGCTTGGCCGCGAACGCCAGCTTACAGCCCGGGAACTTGCCGGTCGGGTCAGCGAGATCTTCGATGGCATCGGCACGATCCACGCCTATGACACGACAAACTATGAACGCGCCGACATTTCGGCCCGGCTTGGCCGGATCTTCAAGATCCGCTTCGACATCTACCAGTGGAAGTTTCTGGTCAAGTTCATCAACAACTTCCTCGCCTCGGTCACGCCCTTCCTGTTCTACGCAGTTGGCGGCTATCTGGCCCTGAACGGTCGGCTGGATATCGGCCAGTTGGTCGCGGTGATCGGTGCCTACAAGGATCTTCCCGGACCGTTAAAAGAGCTGATTGACTGGGACCAGAACCGTCAGGACGTCATCGTCAAGTACCAGACCGTGACCCAGCAGTTCCTGATCGACGACCTGATCGACCCTTCACGTCATCAGATTTCGTCCGAACCTGCCGAAGGCAAACTTCGGCCTCCGCTGGCGACCTCTGACCTCAGCGTGATCGACGAAAGCGGTGCCATGTCCTTGGAGCGGGTCAACTTTGCCCTGCACCCGGGCGAAAAGGTTGCGGTGGTCGGCAATTCTGGCGCAGGTGGCGACGTCCTGGCCGAAGTTCTGACGCGCAGCGTCTGGCCAAGTTCCGGGCGGGCGACGGCGGGCGATGTCGACCTGCTGACATTGCCTGAATCCATCGCGGGCCGCGCGATTACCTATGTCGGCCCGGATGGCTATTTCTTCTACGGAACGGTGCTCGACAACCTGCTTTATGCCCTGAAGAACGCCCCGATCTCGGCGCCCCCTGTGCCCCCATCCGCCTCGGAACAAGCACATCGGGAGTGGGAGCGCAGCGAGGCAGAGCTTGCCGGCAACCCGGATTTCGACCTTTCCTTCGGCTGGATTGATTATCCCGGCCTCGGGCTGACGTCAGAAGAAGATCTGATGGCGGAACTCATAAAGGTGCTCGATGCCGTCATCCTCAGCCGGGACGTGCTCAACTTTGCGCTGCGATCCACCGTGCAGCTGGATCGCCATCCGGACTTCGCCGAAAAGGTCGTGGCGATGCGCCAGGTGCTCCGCGAAGAACTGGCCCGCGAAGACCTTGCCGGCCTGATCGTCCCCTTCGAACCCGGAGCCTACAACGTCGAGGCGACCGTGATCGAGAACATGCTTTTCGGTACCGCCAGCCATCCTGACCTGACCACCGACCGGATCGGCAACAACCCGTACTTCCGCTCGGTCCTGAAAAGTGTTGGTCTGGGGCGGCGGCTTTTCGACATGGGGGTGGAAATCGCCCGCAATGCCATCGAACTTTTCGCCGACCTGCCGCCAGACCACCCGTTCTTTCAACAGCTCAGCTTCATGCGCGCGGACGAAATCCCGGCCTATCAGGCGCTGCTGCAGAAGATCGACGCAGGCAGCGTCGCCGTCACGGAGGCCGAGCGCGACCGCATCATCCTCCTTAGCTTCGATTATATCGAACCCCGCTATCGCTTTGGCCTGATGTCGGAAGACCTGATGTCCGAGGTCGTTGACTTCCGCCAGCGGTTCCATGCCGGGCTTCCGACAGACCTGCGCGAGGGCTTCAATGTCTACGACCCGGCCCGGTTCATCGCCTCGTCCAGTCTGCTCGACAATCTGCTTTTCGGGCGGATCAGCCAGAAGTATCGTGACGGCAGCGATCGTATCTATGCCGCCGTCGAACGCCTGTTGAAGCCGCTGGGGCTCTATGACACGGCGCTTATCATCGGGTTGGATTTCCATCTTGGCGCGGGCGGCAAACGGCTGACTTCGGTGCAGCGCCAAAAGCTCAGCATGGCGCGGGCCCTGTTGCGCCGATCAGACTACTACATCTTCAACCGTCCGCTGTCTGCGCTCGACTCACGGTCGCAGCAGGCAATCGCGCAACAGGCGTTGGCATTGCTTACTGCCAAGGGACGCGATCCAGCAATCCTCTGGGTCCTGTCACAGCCTGCAGCAGCCAGGTTCTTCGATCGAATCGTCGTTTTCGACCGCGGAATGCTGGTCGAGGACGGAACACACGCCGACCTTGTCCAAAAGAACGGTATCTTCAAGGAACTGATCACGGCATAATCACGGAAAGAAGATCGTCCGACATGCGCGGAGGAATGCATGACGATGCTGCTGAATGACGAAGTGAAAATGCTGAAGCAGGTGCCCCTGTTCGCAGGCGTGTCGCCCGCCAAGCTGAAGCTGCTTGCCTTCACGTCCGAACGGGTGACCTACCGGGCGGGGGAGATCCTGTTTCGTCAGGGCGACCATGGCGACGCTGCCTACGTCATTCTTTCTGGCGAGGCTGACATCCTGGTGGACGGCCCGACCGGCCCGATCAAGGTCGCCGAAGTCGAAAGCAACTCCTTCGTCGGCGAAATTGCAATTCTCTGCGATGTCGCCCGAACCGCGACTGTAAAGGCCACCACCCAGGTCGAGGCGTTGCGGATCTGCAAAGAAAACTTCTTCAAGCTGCTGGTCGATTTCCCCGAAATGACGATCGAGGTTGTCCGCGTCCTCGCTGATCGTCTTAGCCGCACGACCGCGGAATTGTCCGAGGCGCGCAGTCGGGCCAAGCACTGACTGCGTCCGATTGTTGCACCACTCTGAATCCTGTTTGCGGCTGGACAATGCTGCGGAAACCCGCACATGATCAGGGCCGAGACGGTCATGTTGACCGATTTCTGCCTCCGGCGCCGTCCAGATCCTGCCTTCGGTCAGGGTCGCTCTGGCCAAGCGGTGCCGCAGCGATCTGGAACGAAGGACCCGCAATTGACCACGCGCCGGAAAGTCTTGACCTGTCATGTTGATGCCCCATCGCGGCATGCAGCTTTCCCTGACCGGCGTTCGGACGCTTCGGGCGGATACTGACGATGGTGCCGCCCCGTTTCGAGATCAAGCTCTGGGGGTGCCGCGGCAGCTTGCCCGTTTCTGGTCCGGACTTTCAGGTGTTCGGCGGCAATACCACCTGTTTCGAAGTGCGCTGCGGACCGAACGTGATCCTGTTTGACGCCGGGTCGGGGCTCTACCAAGCCAGCACCGCGCTGAAGGCAGCAGGCACGACAGACTTCACCCTGTTCTTCTCGCACTGGCATTATGACCACATCATGGGATTGCCGTTCTTCCTGCCGCTCTACGATCCTGCGTCAAGGCTTCGGGTCTTCTCCGGCCATATGCCCGACGCGATGACCACGCGCGAAATGCTGTCGAATTTCATGCGCCAGCCGTTCTTTCCGATTGGACCGGACATGTGCTGCGCCAACATCGACTTCCACGATTTTCATGCCGGCGACATCCTTTCCCCGCATGAGGGCGTGACGGTGCGAACCGGCATGCTGAACCATCCAGGCAATGCCATCGGCTATCGGATCGAATTCGGCGGCCGCGTCATCGCGATCATCACCGATACCGAACATGTCGATGGGCAGCTTGACCCCGCAGTGATCGACTTGATCCGCGATGCCGATCTGTTCCTGTATGACGCGACCTTCGAAGACTCCGAGATGGAGGTCTTCCGTGGCTTTGGGCATTCAACCTGGCAACAAGGGCTTCGGTTGGCCAAGGCGGCGGGCGCCAAGCGCGTTGGTTTCGTCCACCACTCGATCACCCGCACGGATGCCGAGCTTGGGTCCATCGAACAGCTTGCTCAGGCGGACTTCCCCGGTGCGTTCTGCGGCCGCGATTTTCAGGTGATCACCGTCTGACCAGCAGCCCTTTTTTGGGCGAGGGTCAACAGGATTTCCGCTGTCCGCGGTGCCCCGTCGACACGCAACAGGGGGCCACGGTCGGGGTCTGGCAAGGCAAGGGCTGCGGCAATGGCCCGGGCCATGCCTGGACCGTCCAGATTTGCCTCAGGCAGCACGGCAACCCGCCCCAACGCCGCCAGCCGCTCGGCCCTTGCCGTCTGTTCGGTCTCTCCGCCGCTGGCAAAGGGGACCAGCAGCGCGCGACACCGGGCCCCAAGGATATCGCACACGGTGTTGTAACCCGCCTGCGACACCGACAACCGCGCAGCCCCCAACAAGGCCGTGAAATCTGGCCGAAAGCGCACCAATTCCACCCCCCGACGCGTCAGCTTTTGCAATCTGTCAAAGGCATCCTGCTGCAGGTTAGGCCCGGTGATCACGCACCAGCGCGCAATGTCTGGCAGGACCTGCGCCGCTTGCAACGCCGCCGCGATCAGCGCTTCCCCCACCGCACCGCCCCCGGCTGACACGACAACGTCAAACCGGTCGACCGAAGGGGCGGGAACCGGGGCCGCAACCAGCCCGGTGTAGATCACCTTGTCAGTAATGGCCTCGGCCAGCGGAAACGTGTCTTCCAGCCGCACAAAGCCCGGGTCACCGTGCACAAGCACATGGTCATAGTGGTCCTTGACCGTCGCCACCGTCTCGGCATCGCGACCGGGTTTCGCGCGTTCCTGCAGGATGTCCCGAATGGACGCGCAGAGTAAAGGCCGCGGCTGGCTGCTTTCGATCGCGTCAATCAGCGGCAGCAGTTCGAACCGGACCTGCCGTCGACCAAAGGGGAAGGCCTCGGTCAGCACAATGTCGGGCCGTGCCTCGTGGTAGGCCGTCAGAAGCAGTTCACGTCGTCGCGCCTCAAAGGCCGCGTCCACCGGGACGCCTGCCGCATCGACAAGGCCTGAAAAACTGGCAGAACTGGCCACCGCAGGCAGCGCAACATGGCGGATGCCGGGGCCGGGAAAGCCCGCCACCGGCAGGCCGCCGGTGACGACCGTAACGTCAGCCCCCGCCTTTACCAACGCATCCGCAATCCGGCTGGCCCGCGCCAGATGGCCGATCCCCAGAAGGTGCTGCACATAGAACAGGATCCGCGTCATGATGCAGCCCATCCGTCCTCAAACAGCGCCGTCAGCTGGGTGATGCTGGAATGGTAGTCAAAGTCAGCCCGCACCCGCGCCTCGGCAGCCTGCCCAAGCCGCAGCCGAAGCATCGGGTCGCGGATGGCCCGGGTAAGCGCATCAGCCAGCGCCGGCACATCATCCGGCGGCACCAGAAGCCCGGTCTTGCCATCGACGAACAGCTCCGGAATGGCGGAAATCGTCGTGCTGACCACCGCCAGCCGCTGGCTCGCCGCTTCGACAAGGACATTGGGCAAGCCATCGCGGTCGCCATCGTCGGTAATCCGGCAGGCGAGTGCAAACAGGTCTGCCGCGCGGTATTCTTCCAACACGCCCTTCTGGTCCATCGACCCCTTGAAGGTGCATCTGGACCCGATCCCCAATTCGCCGGCAAGCGTGCGAAGCGCCTCCTGCTCCCCGCCCGCTCCGATGTGAACAAAGCGCCAAGCCAAGGTCGGCGGCAGGACTGCCAGCGCGCGCAGCAGGGTATCAAGCCCTTTCTTCGGAACAGCACGGCCAACGCTCAGGACTGTCACCGGTTCGCCCGACCCGTCCAGCGGCGGGCGCACGTCCACAGGCGTCGGAAACCGCGCAAGGTTCAGCCCGTGATAGCTGAGATGCACCTTGCCCGGCACCGGGCTTAGCCCACGCAGATAGTCGGCCCCGGTTTTCGTGCAGGTCACCGCCCAGCGCGCCGCGCCCAGCTTTTGCGAAAGCTCGCGCGGGTCAGAGGTCCAGATGTCCTTGGCATGGGCTGATACGGACCACGGGATTCCAGTCATAAGGCTGGCATAGCCGGCGACCGACGCGGGTGTGTGCAGGAAATGCGCATAGATCCAGTCGCCACCTTCAGGCCATTCTGCCGCCAGCACCGCCCCCTGCCCGAACCGGCGCACCCGGTTGCGGCTGACATCGTGCCGCAGATCGGCCAGAAACTGCCGTAGCGCCTTGCCAAAGCCCGGCAAGCGCCGAGCCCGCCATAGGGCCCGCATCACCCGCAACGGCTCATCATGCAGATATTCCGGCAGATAAGTGACAGGTGCCACGATCTCGTCATGGACCGGGTGGCGCTTGCGATCGGTCGGCTTCCGCATCGAGTAGAGCGCGAGCGTAAAGCCTGCCTGCTCCAGCCCAAGCAATTCCTGCGCGACAAAGGTCTCGGACAAGCGGGGATAGCCTTTCAGCACCACCACAATCCGCTTTGGCCGCCTTGCGTCCAAGGTCATGCGACGTCCGCTGTCGACTCGACCAGAAGGCCGGACAGGATGGTGGAAATGGTGTCGAGCCCACCCATTTCCTGCATCTTGCCCGACCGGGACGGTGGCGCGCGCTCCGGCAGGCTGCGCAGCGCCGCCGCCAGCCGCAACGGATCGCCCGCCTCATCGGGCAGCAGCATGTCGACCAGCCCAAGCTCCGCCGCCCGGACGGCGCGGATCAGCTGCTCTTCCCGCGGGACGGTCCGTGGCACGATCAGCGCCGGCTTGTCGAACGACATGATCTCGCAGAACGTGTTGTAGCCGCCCATGGCAACCACGGCACGCGCACCTGCCATCAGTTCTTCAAGGCGGCTGTCGAAGCTGATCATCTCGACCTGCGGAATATCGGCGGCGTCCTGCAGGAACTTTTGCCGTTGTTCGGCCGGCATGTATGGCCCCAGCACGATCAGCGCCTTGTGCGGCAGGTCCTTGTCCGCATGATAGGCCGCCAGCACATCGGAAACGAGATCCGCACCATCGCCGCCGCCGCCCGTGGTGACCAGAATGTATTCCCCCACCGGCTTGTGCATCATCAGCTCGGTGTGCTGCGCGCGGCGTTTCAGGAAGCCGACGAATTTCATCTTCTCGCGCACGGATTTCGGCACGTCGAGGCCGATCAGCGGATCATAGAAATCCGGCGGGCCATAGACCCAGATCTGATCGTAGTATTTCTCGATCTTCTGCATCACTCCGTTGCGCTTCCACTCGGCATCCAGCAACTCGGGGCCGTCCATCACCTCGCGCAGGCCCAGCACCAGACGGGTGCCCCGCGACTTCAGATAGCTTAGCGTTTCCTCCAGTTCGCCGCGCAGACCCATCGGTTCCTTGTCGGTGATCAGGATGTCAGGCTGGAAGGATTCTGCCGTATGCCGGATGATCGCCTGCCGCATAGAAAGCGTGTCCTTCACGTCGATATGCTCGGAAAGCGAGGTGTATTCGCCATTCCGCAGCTTGATGACGCTTGGGATTTTCACGAAATCCACCCGGGCGCGATAGTCGAAGTTACCGGCGATACTTGCGCCCGAGATGATCAGCACAGTGATGCCGCCAAAGTTTTCGACCAGCGAATGCGCTATGGTCCGGCAGCGGCGGAGGTGGCCAAGTCCGAAGGTGTCATGGCTGTACATCAGCACACGCGCATTATCAAAACGACGCTTCATATCTCTGCCTTCTGGCCAATCACTCAACGACCGGGCTTCTGGTGCTTGGCCCAGGTCCACGGCGGTCGCTACTTATAGGGATCGGCTGCGTCGCGCAAACCGTCCCCGAGGAAATTGAACGCAAGGATAACAAGGATCACGGGAATGACAGGGAACAACAGCCAAGGATAGATCGCGATCACGTTCACACTGCGCGCCTCGGTCAGCAAGATGCCCCAACTGGTGATCGGCGGGCGCAGCCCAAGGCCCAGAAAGCTGAGCGCGGTTTCCCCAAGGATCATGCTGGGAATGGTCAGCGTCGCACTTGCGATCAGATGTGACATGAAGCCCGGCACAAGATGCCGGCCGATGATGCGCCCGCTACCGGCCCCCATGACCTGCGCTGCCGTGACGTAATCTTCCTCTCTAAGTGAAAACAGCTTTGACCGCACCGCCCGCGCGAGCCCGGTCCAGTCCAGAAGACCAAGGATCAGCGTGATGCATAGATAGACGAGTATGGGGCTCCAGGTGATCGGGATGACCGCCGCCATCGCCATCCACAGCGGGATGCTTGGGATGGATTGCAGCACTTCGGTCACCCGGGTCAGCGCCGTGTCGATCCAGCCGCCGTGATAGCCGGCAAGTCCCCCGACGATGATGCCAAGCACAAAGCTGACGGCCACGCCCAAAAGGCCGATGGTCAGCGAAATCCGTGCGCCATAAAGGATGCGCGACAGCACGTCCCGGCCCAGACGGTCCGTCCCAAGCAAGAACGCATCCGCACCCTCTGCCGGGCAGAACAGGTGCAGGTCGGCATCCACAAGGTTCCAGAACCGGTACTCATCCCCCCGACAGAAGAACCGCAGGGGGTTCACCTGATCAGGGTTGTCGACATAGACCCGCCGCAGCGTATCCATGTCCAGCGTCATATCCCGGCCATAGACGAAGGGGCCGACAAAGCGGCCTTCGTGGAACAGATGCACTTGCTGGGGCGGCGCGTAGATCGCATCCAGATTGCGGGTTTCAAGGCCATAGGGCGCCAGAAATTCGGCCAGTGCGATCGCAATATACATCACAGCCAAGAACACCAGAGAGACAACGGCCAGCCGGTGCCGCTTCAGCTTCCACCACATCAGCCGCCACTGCGATGTGGTCATCCCGGCCCGTTCCTGTTCCACATGCAGCGCCATGGAGTTCGGGTCGAACGGTGCCGTTGAAACAAAATGCTCCAGTTCCGCGCCAGGTTCTGGAAGCGGCTTGTTCATTTCGTGCTTTCCCCACCCAGACGGATGCGCGGATCTAGGAACGCAAGCGCAATGTCTGAAATCAGCATCCCGATGACTGTCAGCAGCGCAAGGAACATCAGAAAGGACCCCGCAAGGTACATGTCCTGACTTTGCAACGCCCTGATCAGCATCGGCCCGGTCGTCTCAAGCGACAGGACGATGGCAGTCACCTCAGCGCCCGAAATGATCGACGGCAGGATCGAGCCGATGTCGGACACGAAGAAATTCAACGCCATCCGCAACGGGTACTTTGTCAAAAGCGGCAGCGGCTTCATGCCCTTGGCCCGTGCCGTCACCACATACTGCTTTTGCAGTTCATCCAGCAGGTTCGCGCGCAGGCGGCGGATCATCCCCGCCGTACCAGCCGTGCCGATGATGATGACCGGAATCCACAGATGCTCCATGATCGACTTGAACTTGTCCCAGCTCATCGGTTCGCCAAGATAGCGCTGGTCCATCAGGTGCCCGATGGATGTTCCGAACCAGATGTTCGCGAAATACATCAACACGATCGCCAGCACGAAGTTCGGCACGGCGATCCCGATCATGCCGACCAGCGTCAGCCCATAGTCGCCGACACTATACTGATGCGTGGCCGAATAGATGCCGATCGGAAAGGCGATCACCCAGGTGAAGATGATCGTCACGAATGACACAAGAATGGTCAGCCAAAGCCGGTCGCCAACCACCTCGGACACCGGCAGCCGGTATTCGAACGAATAGCCGAAATCCCCCGTCAACATCCCGCCTGCCCAGTAAAGGTAACGGACGAGCAGCGGTTCATCGAAATGATAACGCTCGCGCAGCTGCTCGATCTCGGCCAGATCGCTGGCCTCACCAAGCGCGCGCAGTTCGGCGACATAGCTTTCGAAATAGTCGCCCGGCGGCAATTCGATGATCAGGAACACCAGCGCCGAGATCATCACCAGCGTCGGCACCATCGCAAGCACGCGCCAGAGGATATACCGCCAAAGGCTCATGGGGCTTTCTCGCTCCAGAACGTGTCCGGCATGTAGACCCCCAGCATGCTGCACGGGTCATAGCCATAGAGAGCAACGTCTGGCAAGTTCTTCAGCCATCCAGCCGATACCACCGGCTGCAGCGACCCATTGACCGTGCCGATGGTGAACACCTGATCGGCGTTGATTTCCAGCATGCTGGCCCAGATCGCCGCACGTTCCTCGGTGGTCTCGCTCATCCGCCAGTCCTTGAACAGGCTGAGAAGCTTTTGCGCCTCAGGCAGGTCCGGGGCCTCGCCTTTGCTTTCACCTGAAAGGAAATGCATCCCCCACAACGGCCATTGCAACTGGTCATCCAAGGTCGGCGCCAACTGCGCCGGGGACATGTCGGCAGTGGCCACACCATTGTCGAGACCGCCCAGAACCGACATCACCACCTCGCCCCCAAGCGCGCGGCTGCGAAACACGTCGCGCTGCGAACTGCGGGGAAAGATCGCCAGCCCGATCTCCCGGAAATGGTCCCGGATCAGTTGCAGGACATCCGTCTCAAGCGTGCTTTCGCCCGCCGATTCCACAATGATGTTCGCAGGCCGGCCATCCGGAAGCAGACGCACCCCGCTTGCATTGCGTTCCTGAAAGCCAGCCTCGTCCAAAAGCCGGTTCGCCTCGTCCGGATCATGGGACGCATAGGCCTGCGCGTATTCCGGTTTGTAGAGCGGGCTGTCGGGCAGCAACGTATTGGCGCTTGGAACCGCCAATCCGTAGAACAGCGCAAGGTTGATCTCATCGCGATTGACCGCCAATGACATCGCCCGCCTGACCCGCACATCGCGCATCATGGCGCGGAAGCCCGCATCGGAACAGTTGAGGTTGGGGGCAAGGGCGACACGCGACCCTTGAGTCCGCTTCCACAGGTTCACCCGGATCGAATGAATATCCTCAGCCTGCTTGAGCAGCGTGTAATCCGCAAAATCCAGGCCGACCATCTGCAGATCGCTTTCGCCAGTGGCGGTCTTGGCTGTGATGATTTCGGCTGAACTGACCCCAAGGACGTGGCGGTCGATGTAGGGCAGTTGCACGCCATTCTCATCGACCCGGTGGAAAAAGGGGTTTCGCACGAAGATGAACTGGTCCGCAGGTGGCGCTGTCCGCGGAATCCATGGCTCCAGCGTGGGCAGGACCGGGTTTTCCGGCCGATTGGTGCGGGACAGTTTCTGGTAAAGCGCAATCCAGTCATCGACACTGTTTTCTGCCACCGCCGCCTCGATTGCCGCCGGCTCGCCGTAGCGCGGATGGAACGCCTTCAGATAGGCAGATGGCACCATCACCCGCAGCCCGGCCGGCCGCGCCAGATTGGGCAGGAATTCCGGGGCCGGGTCCTCCCAGGTGTAGCGCACCGTGCGTTCGTCCAACACCTCGAACACCGGCGGCTTGCCGTTGACAAGGTATTCCACCGGCGGCCCGTCCGGGTAAACTTCAGGATTGTTGGCGATATCGTCCCAGAAAAAGCGGAAATCCTCGGCGGTGAAGGGACTGCCATCCGACCAGCGATGCCCTTCGCGCAGATACAGCGTGAATTCCCGGTCCGTCACGACGTCATAGCGTTCCAGCACGTCAGGCTGCAGGTTGAACTGCATGTCATAGCCGACCAGCCGCGCATAGCCGTTGACCGGCATATAGCGCACATCCCTCTGACCAGCGATCAGGCTGCGGATCGTGCCGCCCTGCCGCCCCGGCTCGCGGCCCATTGCGGCAAGGTTGACCACGCGCGGCACCTTGGGCAACCGGTCCGCCATGGCCGGAAGCTCGCCCGCGGCGACGCGGTCGGCCAGACTGTCCGTTTCGGCATGCCCTTTCCCGACCATCCCGCTTGCCAGCGTCGCGCCCATCAAGGCCATGGTCTGGCGCCGGGTGATCATGCCCGCAACTCCGCTGCATCGACATTGCGCTGAGCCAACACGAAGTGACCGTTTCCAAGGTCCGCCGGGCCCATGTCATCGCCGGATGCGGCCGGACGAAAGGCCGGGGCCCAGCTTTCCCGGGCGACATCGCTGGACAGCGCCGCAGTCTCGAAATCCAGCGGGCGGCCCAGATCGGGAAACGGCACCGCGGCCAGCAGCGCACGCGTATAGGGGTGAACCGGCGCCTGCATCAGAACCTCGACCGGGGCCAGTTCCACGATCCGCCCGGCCCACATCACCGCCACCCGGTCCGCCATATAGTTCACCACCGCAAGGTTGTGCGAGATGAACAGGTAGGTCAGCCCCATATCGCGCTGCAGGTCTTTCAGCAGGTTCAGAACCTGCGCCTGCACCGATACGTCCAGCGCCGAGACTGGCTCGTCGCAGACCACAAGCTCCGGCTGAAGGGCCAGCGCCCGGGCAATGCCTATGCGCTGGCGCTGCCCGCCCGAAAAGCTGTGCGGATAGCGTTGCAGCGCGCTTTGGTCGAGGCCGACCGCCGTCAGCAACGCCTGCACCGCCTCGGTCCGCGCGGGTCCGTCGGCGATCTTGTGGATCTCCAGAGGCTCGGCAACGATGTTGCGCACGGTCATGCGCGGCGACAAGGATGACACGGGGTCCTGAAAGATCATCTGCATCCGGCGCCGCAGATAATCCGACGTTTCGCCCTGCGCGTGGATCACGTCGATCGGCCCACTGCCATCATTGTAGATCACGTCACCCGAATCCGGGCTGACCGCCCGCATCAGCATCTTGCTGACCGTGGTCTTGCCGCTGCCGCTTTCCCCCACCAGACCCAGACATTCGCCACGCCGCACGTCAAAGCTGACGCGGTCCACCGCCGGTGCCACAAACTGTGCCGGTTGCAGCCAGCCGCCGCTTTTGCGTGCGGCAAACGTCTTGGTCAATTCGCGGACCGACAGCAGAACATCGTCTGCCGCGCCCGGTTTTTGCGCGCCGGTGGCCTTTGCCACCTCGGGCCTGCGGACGGCACCCGGCAGCATGGCCAGCGCCGCTCCTCCCAAGGTCTTGATCTCGCGCAGGGGGCGCAGCCGTTCGCCCGGGGCCATGTCGAAATGCGGGATCGCCCCCATCAGCCCCTTCAGATAGGGATGCGTCGGGTTGTCAAAGATTGCCCGGACTGGCCCACTTTCCAGAACCTCGCCGTGGTATAGCACAACCACCTCATCGGCCATGTTGGCAACCACGCCCAGATCATGCGTGATCAGCAGCACCGCCATGCCCAACTCGGCCTGAAGGTCGCGCAAAAGCTTCATGATCTGCGCCTGAATCGTCACGTCCAAGGCTGTCGTCGGCTCATCCGCGATCAGCAGCGCCGGCCGGCAGATCAGCGCCATCGCGATCATGGCGCGCTGCCGCATCCCGCCCGACAGCTCGAACGGGTACTTGTCGATCATGCGGGCAGGGTCGCGGAACCCGACCAGCCCCAGAATCTCGATGCAGTCCTTGCGCCGCGACGCCGGACTGCCCAATCCGTGGATCTTGAGCACCTCGGTGATCTGGTCGCCGATCGTGTGCATCGGCGAAAACGAGGTCATCGGTTCCTGGAAAATCTGGCTCATCCGCTTGCCGCGGATCGACCGGATCTTCAAACCGTCGCGCGGCAACTGCAGGATGTCGACGGCAGACCCGTCGCCCGCAGGATCGGTGAACAGGATCTTGCCGCTGACCTCTGCCACCTGGCTTTGCAGACCCATGACCGTCTGCCCGATCACGGATTTTCCCGACCCGGATTCACCGACCAAAGCCGTGACCTTGCCGGGCAGGATGCGAAGCGAGGCGTTGTTGACCGCCCGCAGCCTGCCCCGCATCAGCGGGAAGACAACGTTCAGCCCCTCGATCCTCAGCAGATCTTTGCCCGGCATCATTCCGCTATAAATCCCATCGGTTAGCGGCCCGAGGCTGCCCGCCTTGACTGCCTGTCATCGGGGCGAGTGTATCGCATGAAGATGTCTTGTCTATTCCGTTCCTGTGAAATTGTCGCAAGCGTCTCAAACGGGTGGCGCGCAGTCGATGCGACGGATGTCCCCCCCGGCGTGCAGCGAAAAGAATGCGTCTTGTGGAATCTCCAGCCGCATGGCGCGGTGCGGCTCCAGCCCGGCGTGAAGTCCGCGCAAGACCCGACCGGAAATTGCATGGCTGACCAGCACATGCACCGGGCCGTCGTCGCGCGGCAGTTCGGCCAGCAGGCTTGCCATGCGGCCTGCAACGCTTGGATAATCCTCACCGCCGGGGGCGCCGAAGAACCATTCGTTGCGCCGGAACCCCTCACGCACGCCGGGCCAACCGGTGTCGATCTCCTCGGCCGTAAGCCCTTCCCAAGCCCCAAGCGACACCTCGATCAGCCGTGGGTCGATCACCGGCTCCAACCCAAGACCGGCCCCAATGATGCCTGCCGTGCGCAGCGCACGCGGCAAAGGGCTGGTCAGGATGACGGCCTTCGCCGGGTCGATCCGTTCAGCCAGCACCCTGCCCATTTCGAAAGCTTGCGCTTCCCCGCGCGCGGTCAGGGGCGAATCCAACCGGCCCTGATAGCGCCCGGCATGGTTGAATTCGGTCTGCCCGTGCCGCAGCAGGTAGATCATTGGCCGGATCGCCGCCGATACAGGTACAGTCGCCCCGGGTTCACCGACGCTGGCAGCGGCAGCGGCTGCAACTCGTCACGCTCCAGCGGCAGGCCCGACAGGACAATGCCACCCGGCCCCGCCAGCCGGACAACCAACCCGGGCAGCCAGCGCAGCGTTTCGGCGTCGCGGTCGTCATAGCCGGTGCCGATGTCCACATGCACCAAGGCCGCATCCCGTCCGGCAAACCTTGCAGCTGTCTCGGCAATCTCACCCAGAACAAGGTTTTCCGCGTCAGGCGTCGACTCCTTGTGCGCGCCCAGCGCCCGGTCAAAGGCCACGATGCGACGGTCGCCGAAGAGTTCGCGCAGATGCGAATAGGTGCGCCCGTTGCCCAGCCCGATCTCCAGCACTGCACCCTCGGGCAAGTCCAGATCCCGTGCGATATGGTCCAGCGTATCCCGCTGCGCCGTCAGGCGGCGGATGAAGCTATCAAGCCGGCTCATGCCTTGACCACATGGTCGGCGACCACCCCATGCCGGGCCATGGCGTTCCGGGTGTCGACCACCAACTGCGCCCAGTCGCCCAGACGGGCGTAATCCGTTGCATCGTGATCGGTCGCGATCAGCACGGCGTCATAGCGGCGAACCTCGGCTTCCGACCACGGGACGGACTGCCGCCCCGCCAGATGCGAATACTCGCGCGTCTTCGGAATCTCGGCGACATGGGGATCGTGGTAGGAAGCCGTCCCGCCCGCCTCCTCGATCAGTTCGATCAGCTTCAGCGAGGGGCTTTCGCGAATGTCGGGCACGTTCTTCTTGTAGGCCAACCCCAAGACCAACACATGCGACCGGCTCAGCGCCTTGCCCGCCTTGCGATCAAGCGCTTCGGCCAGAAGCCGCACCACCCGGCGCGGCATGGCCGAGTTGATCTCGCCCGCCAATTCGATGAACCGCGTCGGTTCATCATATTCGCGGGACTTCCACGTCAGATAAAAGGGGTCAATCGGGATGCAATGCCCGCCCAACCCCGGACCGGGATAGAACGGCATGAAGCCGAAAGGTTTCGTGCGGGCCGCGTCCACCACTTCCCAGATGTCGATCCCCATCGCAGCGTAAACCACCTTCAACTCGTTCACGAGCGCGATATTCACCGCGCGGAAGATGTTTTCCGTCAGCTTGACCGCCTCAGCCGTCGCGGCAGAGGACACGGGAACAACAGTCTCGACCACCGCGCCGTAATAGGCCTGCATCAAGGCGTTCGCTTCCGGACTGTCCGCCCCAACCACCTTCGGAATGGTAGAGGTCGTGAAGTCGCGGTTGCCGGGGTCTTCCCGTTCGGGCGAGAAGCCAAGGAAGAAATCACGCCCCGCGACCAGCCCCCCCGCCTCAAGGATCGGGCGCACGACTTCATTGGTGGTGCCGGGATAGGTGGTGGATTCCAGCACGACAAGCTGCCCTGCGCGCAGATACCGGGCGATCTGGGCGCTGGTCCGCTCGACAAAGGAAAGGTCGGGCTCACGGTGCCGGGACAGGGGTGTCGGCACGCAGATCACGATGACGTCACAGTCGGCCAGCTTGCTGAAATCATCCGTCGCTGTGAAGCGCCCCGCCTCACATTCCGCCCGCAGAACCGCGTCCGAAACGGCCTCGATATAGCTTTCGCGCGCCTCGATCTTCACGATCTTGCCGGGGTCGACGTCAAACCCCATCACCGCAAAGCCGCCCCGGGCCGTGGCCATCGCCAGCGGTAGCCCAACATAGCCCAACCCGATGACGCCAACCTGTGACCTGCGCTCTGCAATCCTTGCAAGAAGCATCTCGAACACTTGTGATGTCATGAAATGCTCCGATAAACTGCGGGTTGAAGTGGGCGACAGATGGCCGTGAACCCGGCTTGTGTCAAGCTCGGGGTGTCAGACGCGGGGACCCACAGACTTGCCAGCCATGGCGTCGGATGCCAGACAGGATCAGGGCAACAAAGGGGGCGGCGCTGGCCCCGAACGTGGGAAAGGTGCGCTGATGTCCGCAAGAACTGCACCCCCGCGCACACCTGATCGCGCCACGGAACCGCACCCGATCCAAGTCGCCTTCTATGCGCCGCTCAAGTCACCAGACCATCCCGTACCCTCGGGGGACCGGCTGATGGCGCGCCAGCTTTGCACCGCCCTCAGCGCCGGAGGGGCTGAGGTTGTCCTTGCCTCCAGCCTGCGCAGCTACCTGCCCGACCCTGATGACCAGCATGCCGCCGAACGGCTGGCCGTTGCCGCTGAGGCCGAAGTTGCCCGCCTTGCCGCAGAATGGGACAGATCCGCCCCGCCCGGGCTTTGGCTGTGCTACCATCCCTACTACAAATCACCTGACCTGATCGGCCCGCCGCTGTGCCACCGCTTCGGGCTGCCCTATGTCACGATCGAAAGCTCATGGTCTTCCCGGCGAAGCATCGGGATCTGGGCTGATACTCAAGGCAAGGTGCTGGATGGCCTGCGTCAGGCGGCCCTGAACATCTGCCTGACCCGGCGCGATCAGGCTGGTATTGCGGCAGCCGCCCCCGACGCCGCAACCGCGCTGCTTGCCCCCTTCATCGACCCCACACCTTTTCTGGCTCTTGATCCCGCGCCGGACCCTGGGCGGCTCGTCACTGTCGCGATGATGCGGCCCGGCGACAAGGTCGCCAGCTACCAGTTCCTCGCCCAGGCCCTTGCCCTGGTTGAGGATCTGCCCTGGCGCCTGTCGGTCATCGGTGACGGCCCCGCCCGCCCGCAGGTTGAGGCGGATCTTGCCCCCCATGCGGCACGGATCGACTGGCTTGGCGCGCTGCCGCAAGCCGAGATCGCCAAGACCCTCGCCCGCGCGCAAATCTACATCTGGCCCGGCTGTGGCGAGGCTTACGGTCTGGCCTACCTGGAAGCGCAGGCCGCCGGGCTGCCCGTCCTTGCCTGCGCCACGGCCGGCGTGCCCGAGGTTGTCGCCAACGGCGCAACCGGCCTTCTTACCCCCGCCGGGGATGTGCCCGCCTATGCCGCAGCGCTCCGCAGGCTTTTGACCGACAGCAGCCTGTGCAAGGATCTGGC
Organism: Tabrizicola piscis; assembly: GCF_003940805.1. Lineage (NCBI taxonomy): Bacteria > Pseudomonadati > Pseudomonadota > Alphaproteobacteria > Rhodobacterales > Paracoccaceae > Tabrizicola > Tabrizicola piscis. The sequence goes on along the minus strand of NZ_CP034328.1, from coordinate 3,034,040 downwards.
GGAGAAAACCCGACCTCATATCCTTGCGCGACACTCCCATACGGCCGCAACGCAGCGTCTTGCCAACCTTCTTGCGCCCTTGCTGGAGCCTACCTGATGTCGTCGCCCCTTGATGCCCTTGCCGCCGCCCTTGACCGCCGGGCCGCCAAAGATCCCGCCGTGTTCTGGTGGCGCGACGACGATGCCGTGATCCCGACCCCGGCGCTTGACCGGCTGTTGGCGCTGTCCGCGTCCCACGCCGCGCCCTGCCTCGTCGCGGTGATCCCAAAGCCGACCGGGCCGGACCTTGCCGCCCATCTGGCGGGTCGGCCCCTGATCACCGTGGCCCCGCATGGCTGGCAACACAGCAACCACGCCCCACCCGGGACAAAGAAGGCCGAGCTTGGCCCGCATCGCCCAGCCAAGCTGGTCCTGGAGGAGCTGTCGCTTGGGCTTGCCAAGCTGCAGACCCTTTACCCCGTCCAGCTGGCACCGATCCTGGTCCCGCCATGGAACCGGATTGATCCCGACCTGATCGGCGCGCTTCACGGCGCAGGCTTTCAGGCGTTGTCGGTCTATGGGCCGGAACGACCAGCCGCGCTGCCCAGCCTCAACACCCATGTCGACCTGATGGACTGGCACGGCACCGGCGGCGGCCGCGCCACCGCGTCGCTGGTCAGCGACATCGTGGCCGCCCTTGATCTTGGGCTTTCGGCGATAGGGATTCTGAGCCACCACCTTGTCCATGACGCGCAGGCCTGGGATTTCCTTGACCAACTGCTTGCGCTGATCGCAGGCCATCCCGGCGCCCGCTGGGCCAGTGCGCCCGACCTGCTTGCCCAGCGTCGGCAGACCGTCTGATCGTGCCCCCGATCCAACCATTGTAACACTCCGCTGCCACCAGTAACTTATTTGCTGGAACCTGCGCCGCGCCTTGTGAAGTACCCGGGGACGCGGCACAGTTTTCCCTTCCCCGCCACAGGGACCCTAGCCGGTGACAACAGACCGCAACAGACTTTGGACCTTCCTTGCCTTCGTTCTGAACGGCGGGCCAAGCACCGAAGACCTTCCGCCGCGCGTTCAGGCCGAGATCGCGAAACGGGAAGACGCGGCCGAACAACTGATCGGTTGGGTCCAGCTTTGCATCCTTATTGCCTTCACGACGCTTTATGCCGTTTCACCCCGGGCCGAGGGCAGCCTGGGCGAAAGCTACACCCCGTCCATCCTTGCCGCCTACTTCGTGTTCACCGTGCTGCGCCTGGCCCTGGCCTATCGGTCACGGCCGCCCGGATGGTTCCTCGTGCTGTCGATCCTGATCGACGTTGTGCTGCTTTGCGCGCTGATCTTTTCGTTCCACATCCAGTACGACCAACCGGCAGCCTTTTACCTGAAGGCGCCCACGATGATCTACATGTTCATCTTCATCAGCATCCGCGCGCTGCGCTTTGACCCGCGCTATGTGCTTGCCTCCGGCGTGATCTCGATCGCGGCCTGGATCTTCATGGTGGTCTATGCCCTGAAAAGCGACATGGGGGAAATGTATGTCACCCGGAACTATGTCGATTACCTCACCTCGAACTCGATCCTCATCGGGGCCGAACTTGACAAGATCTTCGCCCTGCTTGGGGTGACGTTCGTCCTGACGCTGGCACTTTACCGCGCGCGTTACGTGGCCATCATCGCCGCAAGAAGCTCGTCCGCAGCCGAGGATCTGGGGCGCTTCTTCGCGCCCGAGGTGGCCAGCAGCATCGTATCGTCAAACGAATTGCCCGGCGCGGGGGATTGCGTCACGCGGGACGTCGCCGTGCTGTTTGTCGATGTCCGTGCCTTTACCAACACCGCCAGTGCCCTGCCCCCCAATGTGGTAATGCAGGTGCTTGGGCACTACCAGCAGACCGCCTTGTCCGAGATCGAGCGCTTCAACGGGCGGATCGACAAGTTCATGGGCGATGGAATCCTTGCCACATTCGGTGCCGTCCAACCCAGCGAAAGCCACGCCGCCGATGCGCTTTACGCTGCAGAGGCCGTGATCGCCGCACTTGACGCGATGCAGGAAGACTTCGCCGCAATGGGCTGGCCCGGCCCGTTCGTTACTGGAGCCGCCGCCGCAGCCGGACCGGTCAAGGTCGGGGTGATCGGGGCAAGCGGGCGGCTTGAATTCACCGTCATCGGCAGTGCCGTCAACCTTGCCGCCAAGCTTGAGAACGCCAACAAGGCCCTGCACACCCGCGCGCTCACTGACGCCGCGACCTACCGTCAGGCCCGGTCGCAGGGCTATGCAAGGACACCGGACCTACGGGCCGCTACTGTGGTCGAGGGGCTGACCCATCCGATCGACATCGTGGTACTGGCATGAAGCCGGGCCTGTCACATTTGTTTGCACAAAGCCAGTGCGGGACCGCTGCTTGAGAAAATCCTGCCCAGGTCCTATCTTCCTGCAAGGCGATTAGGCCCTTTGACTTTCAATGAAATGACTAAAAGATCTCATATGGCACTTCAGTCCCCCGATGTATCCGATACCCTGATTGATGAACTCGTGTCATGGCTTCGGCGTGCCGCGCTCAAGGGCGCTGACCTTGAAACGCTGTGCACCGGAACGTTTGAACGGCTTTCCGCCGCAGGCATGCCGCTTCTGCGCGCGCATGTCGGGTTTTCCATGCTGCATCCCCTTTATGATGCGCTCAGCTTCACCTGGACCCGCGGCAAAGGGGTGGAGGTTGTCGGGCATCAGCGTGGCGGCTCCGAAAACACCATGGGTCGGTATGAAGCCAGCCCGTTCTACTTCCTTCTCAAAAATGGCCTGGGCCATCTGCGCCGCAGGCTGGATGCAAAATCCGCGCCCGAGTTTCCGGTGTTCGAAGAACTCGTGGCAGCCGGTGGCACCGACTATCTGGCGTTTCTGGAAACGTTCGACGGCGATGGCACGCGCGGGATGATGGGGTCGTGGACAACCGACCAGCCGCTTGGCTTTTCGGAACAGATGATCCGCACCCTTGTGCGGGTGGAGTCCAACTTTGCCGTGGCGACCAAGATGGCCGTGCTCGACAAGCTCGCCGACAACATGTTGTCCACCTATCTGGGCGGCGATGCCGGGCGGCGGGTGCTGTCGGGGCAGACCAAGCGCGGCGATGGCGAAACGATCCGCGCCGTGCTGGTGATGGGCGACATGCGCAATTCGACCAGCTACGCCGAAGATCACGGGCGTCAGGTCTATATCGAAACCCTCAACGAATTCTTTGATGCCATCGCGGCCCCGTTCAACCGCAACGGCGGTGAAATCCTCAGCTTCATCGGCGATGGCTTCCTTGCGATCTACCCATGTGATCGGCACATGGAGGCGTCCGAAGTGGCCGCCGGTGCCGCCTTCACCGCCGTGCGCGAGGCGGTGGCGCGGATGGACCGGCTGAACACCCGCCGCAGCAATGAGGGGTTGTCCACCATTGGCTATGGGATCGGGCTTCATGTGGGCAATGTGATGTTCGGCAACGTCGGCCTGAAGAACCGGCTGACCTTTTCGACCTTCGGTTCGGCTGTGAATGAAGTGCAGCGTCTTGAAACGCTGACCAAGGCCTATCGCAAGACCATCATCGCCAGTGACGAATTCGCCCAATACGCTGGCGGCGACTGGGAAGTTCTGGGAACCGAAGCCCTGCGCGGCACGCAGCACAAGGTGACGCTGCACACGCCCTCGATGGCAGCCCTCGCCTGTTCCGGCAACGAATGTGACGCAGATGACCTGCCCGCCGTCAGCAGTGACGCCGAAAACGTCATGCGGCTTTATCGCACCCAACCGCGCCGGGCCTGAAAAGCGCGGCGCTCGACCTCTCCGGGCACACTACCACACAACAGCCTCGCAGCCTTGTGATGCAAGGCGACGGGCTGCGGTGCAACAGTGGGCTACCTGCTAGCCACATCATAGACGGAGGTTTCATGCGCATCGTCTCCCTTCTGGTCGCACTGGCCATCGCGACCCCTGCCGCTGCCTATGTGACAGGCACCCGGTTGCAGGTCACCCAGAACAGCAACACCGACTTCACCGTCGAATACCGATCGATCGCCAAGTTGACCGATTACTGGTGTGCGGCTGGGCTGCATGTGACCAGAACGCTGGGCATGTCCGACCGCACGCGGGTCTATCGGTTGTCGCCGCCGCCGCGCCGTGCCGGGCAGGGAATCAGCTTCACGCTGGATGCCGACCGCAGCGCGGGGGAAACGGGCATAACGACGTTTGGCGGCCGACAGGATGGCAGCATGTCGGCGGGCGTGGCCGTGGCCCAGTATTGCTACACCTTCGACGTCGACATCTTTTGACGGGCCAAGACCAGCATTTTCACCAAAGCCCAGTGCCCATTCGGACTGTCCACAATTCGGGGGAAAACCCAATGGATGCCACGATCATACCGCAGTTGACCTAGGTTCGGTCACAATCCACACAACTTTAGCGGTTCTCCTGCCCTCATCAGTGTAACGCAAAGGAGAGCCAGATGATCGTCGCTCAAGTTCTTGTGTCCTGGCTTGGCCTCTCATGGAGAAGCGAAGACCTGATCCTTCGCCGCATTGATGGGCTGAAATCGCATCGCTCACATGGGTCAAATCCGATGGTCTCGGTGTTCTCGGCACGCAAGCGCCTGCCGTCTGCCCCCTGATCTTCCGGGCCTGAGCAGCAGCCTGCGCGGCGACCGGGAAACCCTCGGTTCGCTACAGCAGGAAAAGATGCGCGAACACGATCGCCTGCCCCAGCAGGAACAGCGTGTCCACCGCGATCAGTGCCAGCCCCTTCACCCCCGGCGCAAACAGCTTTTCAAGCGACGTTCTGACCCCCAGCGCTGCAATCGCGACGACAAGCAGAAAGCGCGACATGTCGTTGATGGCTGTCAGAACCATTTCCGGCAAGGGAACAGAATTGCGCAGGACCATCAGCAGGATAAAGGCCACCACAAACCACGGCAGCCCGGCGGCACCCCCGGCCTCCTTGCGAAACACGATTGCGACGGTCAATAGCACAACAGGCAACAGCGCGACGCGCAGCAGCTTGGTGAAGGTGGCAATGTCACCCGCCGTATCGCTGACCGAATACCCGGCCCCAACCACTTGCGCGACATCATGGATCGTCGCGCCGATCATGTAGCCAATCTCGACATCAGCCAGCCCAAGCGCGCGAAACAGCATCGGGTAGACGATCATCGCCAATGTCGACATTGCCGTCACGCCGACCACGGCCAAAAGGATGTCTTCCTCTTTCAGGAACTTCTTCGGCACGACCGCCGCGATGGCCATCGCCGCCGAGGCGCCACAAATGGCGACCGACCCACCCGTCAGCAGGCCAAATGCCGTGTTGCGCCCGACAAGCCGCGCAAAGATCACCCCGCCGATCAGCGTCAGCACCAGCATGCCGACCACACCGACGATGGGCGCAACGCCCAGCTGCGACACATCGGCAAAGGTCAACCGCAGCCCCAGCAGCGCCACGCCCAGCCGCAGCAGGGTGCGCGAACAAAAGGCGATGCCCTCGGCAGCCTGCGATCCCTCGCTCATGAAGTTGAAGGCCATGCCGATCAGCAGGGCGAACAGCATCGCGGGCGCGCCGTAATGTTCCGCCAGAAAGCTGGCGGCCAGCGCAATGGTGACGGCAAGGACCACGCCACCGCGATGCGCCCTGATCCAGCCACCGATGCCGCCGGGCTTTGGGTCGCCCGGGCTTGTAGCCTCGGGGTGCGATGCGACAAGGTCAGCCTTCGACATTGGCCTGGTTCAGATCAAACACTTCGTTCGGAAAGAACTTTGCCAGCCGGATGTCGGCGGATCTTGCATGCCCCTCCATCCCTTCCAGCCGCGAAATCCTTGCCGTCGCCTCGGCCAGCGGGCGGGCCCCGTCGCGGGTGGCGCGCTGCCAGGTGACCGTTTTCATGAACTTGTGCACCGAAAGCCCGCCGGTGTACCGCGCAGCCCCCGACGTGGGCAGCACATGGTTCGGACCCGAGGTCTTGTCGCCAAAGGCAACAGTCGTCTCTTCCCCAAGGAACAACGACCCATAGGACCGCAGCCGTTGCAACCACCAGTCCAGATCCTCGGCCTGTACATGCAGATGTTCGGGCGCGACCTGATCGGCGACGGCGGCCATCTCCTCGGCCGTGTCGCACAGGATCACCTCGGCGAAATCCTCCCATGCGGCCTCGGCACTTTGGCGGTTCAGGGTAGGCAGGCTTGCGATCAGCCGTGGCACAAGGTCCATCACCCGCTCAGCCAGCGCGCGGTCGGTGCAGGCCAGCCAGACGGGCGAGTTGTAGCCATGCTCTGCCTGCCCCACCAGATCGGCGGCGACCATTTCAGCGTCGGCCTTGCCATCAGCCAGGATCATGCTGTCAGTCGGGCCGGCAAACATGTCGATGCCCACCTGCCCGAACAGGATGCGCTTGGCTTCGGCGACGTACTGATTGCCGGGACCGACAAGAATATCCGCCTTTGGCAGGCCAAAGAGGCCGTTCGCCATGGCGGCCACCCCCTGCACGCCCCCCATCGACAGGATCACGTCCGCGCCGCACAGGTCCATCGCATAAAGGATGGCTGGCGGTATCCCCACCCCGGGTCGCGGGGGCGAACAGGCTGCGATATGCGGCACCCCGGCGACCTTGGCCGTGGTAATGGTCATGATCGCGCTGGCGACGTGGCTATAGCGCCCCCCCGGCACATAGCACCCAGCCGCCGACACCGGGATCTGCTTTTGCCCCGCCATCAGTCCCGGCAGAATCTCGATCGTGAAATCGCCGATCGTGGCGCGCTGCGCCTCGGCAAAGCGCCGGACGTTGTGGTGGGCGAACTGGATATCCGCCTTCAGCCGGTCCGGCACCAGCGCTGCCGCCGCCACCCGGTCAGCCGCCGACACGACAATGTCGCCTGACCATTTGTCCAGCTCACGCGCATAGCGCCGGGCCACATCCTCACCGCCCGCAGCAATTTCGGCCAGCATCTTCGCGACAATTTCGCCCACACCCTGCTGGTCCGTTTCGGCGGTCCGAACGGCTTTCTTCAAGTAGATCATGGTTTTGGCTTTCCGGTTACATTCTGCCCTTCCAGGGCACCAAGCGGCGTTCGATGAACCGCATCAGAAGATCGAAGGCAAAGGCGATGATAGCGATCACGAAAATCCCCATGATCACGACAGGCGTCTGCAGGAACTGGCTGGCCGACAGCACCATGTAGCCAAGCCCCTTGGTCGCGGCGACCATCTCGGCTGCCACCAGCGTGGTCCAGCCAAAGCCGATACCGATCCGCATTGCCGTGAGGATTTCGGGCATGGCCGAGGGCAGGATCACATGGCGCATCACTTGCCAGCGGGTCGCGCCAAAGGAATAGGCGGCATGGATCTGTTCGATGGCCGCCGACTTCACCCCGGACCGCGCCCCAAGGACGACCGGCGCAAAGACCGACAGAAAGATCAGCAAGACCTTCGACGTCTCGCCGATCCCGAACCAGATGATCATCAGCGGCAGATAGGCCAAGGGCGGGATCGGGCGGTAGAACTCGATCGGCGGATCGAAGATGCCGCGCATCACCGGGCTCATCCCCATGGCAAGGCCAAGCGGCAGGCCGATCAGACAGGCCAGCAGGAACGCGCCGAACACCCGGACAGTGGAAATCCAGACATGTTCAAGGAACGGAGTGCCAGTGAAGCCTTCGTTCCAGACCTGAACGAACTTGGTGACGATGGCCATGGGCGACGGCACGAACAGCGGCTTCACCCAGCCCATGAAGGTGACCAGCCACCAAACAAAAAAGAAAAACGCGATGGACCCGGCCGACAGCCACAAAGTGTTCCCATGGCCGGGCACGCCGTAAATCTCACCGGGTTTGGTGGGCCGGGCGCGGGCAAGGCGGGCGAAAAGGCCGGGCGGCTTTTGCGCTGTAACAGGTCGCAGGGGGGGCTGGTCGGTCATGCCGCGGCTTCCTCATCTGCAAAAATGATCTTCAGCACGTCCTCACGCAGGGCGATGAACTCGGGCGAGGCCTTGACTTGCCGGGCGGGCATCCCGTCCAGAAACTGCCGCGAGAACGGCAGGTCGAACAGATGGGTGATCCGCCCGGGGCGCGGCGACATCACCACCAGCTTGGTGCCCATGAACAGCGCCTCTTCGACACTGTGCGTGATGAAGAACACCGACTTGTGGGTGTCGTTCCAGATGTTCAGGATCAACTCCTGTGCCTTTTCGCGCGTCAGCGCGTCCAGCGCGCCAAGTGGTTCATCCATCAACAGGACCCTCGGGTCGCAGGTCAGCGCCCGGGCGATGCCGACACGCTGCTGCATGCCGCCCGACAGCTTGTAGACCGGCGCATCCTGAAACCCGTCCAGCCCCAGCATGCCGATGAAGGTGTTCGCCGTCTTGTACCGCTGGGTCTTGCCGATCCCCTGGATCTGCAAGCCGAAGGCCACGTTGTCCAGCACGCTCAGCCACGGCAGCAGCGCGTGTTTCTGAAACACCACGGCCCGATCCGCGCCGGGGCCTGACACCTGATGCCCATCCAGCACCAGCCGGCCCGAGGTAGGCGACAAGAACCCCGCGATCAGGTTGAGCAGCGTCGATTTCCCGCAGCCCGAAGCGCCAAGGGCAACCACGAATTCCTCGTCGTCGATCGTCAGGTTGATCCGGCTCAGCGCCTCAACCGGGGGGCGGCGGTCTGCCGCCGGATACACGACCGACACGTCCTCGACATTCAGTGCCACCTTGCTTGCTCCCTTGCGCAAGAAACGGCCCTGCCCGAACCATGTCCGGGCAGGGCAAGGGTTTACTTCAGCGCTTCCGCCGCGATGGCGGTGTTGACGAAGGGCGAATAATCGTCAGCAACCGCGTCGATCCGCCCGGCGGTTTTCAGGAATTCGGCGGTGGATTTCATCACATTCGCCGCATTGCCCAGCCAGGTGTCGCCCACCTGATCGGCCAGCGGGACGAAGGTATAGCCCTTCAGGATCTCCGGGATCTGGTCCGCACCGGCCCCGGTCAGATCGGCAATCGCCATGACGCTGGCATTGTCCGCCGTCCAGGCCGCCGGGTCGGCCAGATAGGCCTGATTGGCGGCATCCATCACCTTGGCGAATTCGGCCATCGCCGTCAGGTTCTCGGCCGCAAACTCCGTGTTCACGACCCAGGCGTTGAAGGTGGGGTAGCCCCATTCCGCCGTCTGGTTCGCGCCCACGATCCGCGTCCCGGTCTCCAGGATCTGGGTCTGCACCGGCGGCCAGATGAAGGCCGCGTCAATCGTGCCCTGATCCCAGGCAGCCGCAATCTGATCCGGCGGCATCGACATGATCGTCACATCCGCCTCGGACATCCCCGCATGGGCAATCGCGCCCATCAGCGAATAATGCGCCGTCGATCCGACCGGCACCGCCACGCGCTTGCCCTTCAGATCCTCGACCGACGCAATCCCTGAATCGTTGCGCGCGATCAGACTTTCGGATTCGCCAATCGCGTAGGACAGCATGAACATCTGCAGGTCGACACCCTGGCTCGCCGCAATCGCCAGCGGTGACGACCCAAGTTCCGCCACCTTCACGTCGCCGGATGCCATCGCCGCGATCACATCGGTGCCCGAGTTGAAGACGCGCCATTCAATGGTCCAGCCGGTGGCTTTCTCGAACGCATCTGTCGCGCGGACGGCGTTCATCGGGGTCGGGTCGCTGAACGTTGCGATCACCATGGTTTCGGCGGAAGCCGCCACGGCGGACAAGGCCAGCGCGGCCGTGCCCATCATCATGTTCTTGAGAAGTCTGGTCATCTTGATACCTCTGTTGCTGGAGTGGCGGGATTTGCCGTTTGTGTTTTTGGATCGCCCCCATGGCTGCGGGGGGTGATCGGTCTGTTCTGCGCCCGCGTTGAAAACGCGACGATTTCCCTGACAAGACAGTCAAGCGTATCAAAGACCGCCGCTTGCGGGGAAACCGCGTCGGGGATGAGCGAAAATTCGGTACAGGCAATCATCTGCACCGTCGCACCGCGCGCCAGAAGGTCGGCCGAGGCGGCCTGCAGAGCCTGCCGCGCCTGCGGCTGCGGGCCTTCGGCCTTGATCTGGCGGATCGCGGCCAGCATCGCGCCCTCATCCTGCGCGTAAAGGGCAGTTAGCCCCAGCGCAGCCAAAGGCGCGTCGAACAACCCCACCTTACGCACGGCGGGCGACGCCAGCACCCCGATCTGCCCCCCCGCCCCGGCAAGCCGCGCCGCATGGGCCACCGACGCCGCCACCATGTCCAGAAACGGCACCGAAACAGCCGCCCGGATCGCATCCGCATAGTGATGCGCGGTGTTGCAGGGCATCGCCAGCGCCTCGGCCCCGCCCGCGACCAGACGGCGCGCCATCTCGGCCAGCACCGGACCCGGGTCTTCGCCCGTGCCCTCGATCAGATGGCGGATCCGTGATGGCACTTGCGGGTTCTGGTCCACCAGCAAGGGGATATGGTCCGCATCGTCGTGGGGCTGCACGGCCGCCAGCAGCTTTTGCATGACAAGGACGGTGGCCTCTGGCCCCATTCCGCCAAGGATGCCTACGCGCCGCATCATGCCTGCACCGTCGCGGGCAAGGTGGCGACGGCATCCAGAATATGCTCGGCCAACAGGGCACAGTCCTCAAGACTGAAGGTCAGCGGCAGCCGCATGTCGAAGAGACCCGCCAGAATGGCATCGGTCTGCGGCAAGCCCTGCGCCGCCACATAGCGCCAGCTGTGGTGGTCCGAGGTATAGCCCGACGGCTGCGCCGCCCCGAACCACTTCACCTCAACCCCGACCGACCCAAGCCGCGCGACAAGCGCCTGCGCGTCGACCGCCGAAATCCCCGGCACGCAGAACTGGATCGACGATCCGACATAGCGTTCGGCATCCGGGCGCTTTGGCAGACGGATCGCGCCCGACTGCGCCAGATGCCGGGCCACCAGATCATGGCGGGCGTTCCACGCGGCAATGCTGCTGTCCAGTTGCCGCAACTGCGGACGCAGCAAGGCCGCGCGCAAGTTGTCCATCCGGGCCGAGGTGTTGGGCGTGTCCAGCCTGATCTCCTCATAGCTTGACGGCCCCGGCCCCGCCCCATGCCGATCATACAGCATGTAGGACCCGGAAAGGACCGTCGCCCGCGCCATGAAGCCTGCGTCATCCGAAGTCAGCAACCCGCCCTCGCCCGAATTGATGTGCTTGTAGGTCTGGGTGCTGAAACACCCGGCCAACCCGAAGGACCCCGACAGAACCCCGTTCCACTGCGCGCCCATCGTATGGGCGCAATCCTCGATCACCGTCAGGCTCAGATCGGCGGCAAGCTGCACCAGACGCTCCATGTCGCACAGATGCCCACGCATGTGCGACAGCAGCAGATAGCGCGCGCCACTGGCCCGGGCCTTCCGCGCCAGATCATCAAGGTCGATCACCAGGTCTTCGGTGATCTCCACCAACACCGACCGGCCACCCACCGCCGCAATCGCCCCCGGCACCGGGGCCAGCGTAAAGCCGTTGGTCAAGACCGCATCCCCCGGACCGACCCCTGCCGCCCGCAGCGCGATCTGCATCGCCTGCCCGCCCGACGCGACCGCAAGGCAGAACCGCGCGCCTTGCCACAGCGCAAACTCACGCTCCAGCTCCATCACCTCGGACGCCTCTCCGAGGGCGAGGTTATAGCGGTGCAGCCGCCCCGACCGCATCACGTCCACAGCCGCCGCAATCGCCTCATCGGGGATCGGGGGCTGCTGGGTGAAGCTGCGGGAAAACTGCGGCCGCGTCATGGGTCAGGCCACGACAAGGGCTTTGTTGGCATCGGCAAAGACCGCGTCATAGCCGAACAACGCCGCCGACCCGCCAGTGTGCAGGAAGACCACCCGCTCACCCTTCTTGAACTTGCCCTTGCGGCAATAGTCGATCAGGCCCGCCGCGCCTTTGCCGGAATAGACCGGGTCCAGCAGGATGCCCTCCAGCTGGGCGAACATGCGGATCGCCTCCAGCGTATCTTCGCGCGGGATGCCATAGCCCGCCCCGACATAGCTGCTGTCGGCCACCACATCGCCCCGTTTGACGACATCGGGACAGCCCAGCTTTTCCGCCGTCTTCAGCGCCAGCGCAAAGACGTTCTCTTCCTGCTTTTCCTTCGGCGCGCGCACACCGATCCCGGTCAAGGGGATGCCAGCGTTGATCGCCTTCAGCCCGGTGATCAGCCCCGCCTGCGTGCCTGCCGAGCCGGTTGCCGTCACCAGATGGTCAATCACCAGACTGCGGTCATTGGCCTGACCCACCAGCTCAAAGGCACAGTTCACATAGCCCAGCGCCCCCGTCGCGTTCGACCCGCCACCGGGGATGAGATAGACCTTCCGCCCCTTGGCGCGCAGCCCTTCTGCCACGGCCTCCATCTCGGCCTGCATGTCCTTGCCGCCCGCCCGCTTGGATGTGGTGGCCCCATGCAGATGGTCCAAAAGGACATTGCCATTGCCGTTGTAGTTGGCGTCATTTGACCCGGTCCGATCCTCCAGCAGGATATGACAGGCCAGACCCAACTTGGCCGCAAAGGCCGCCGTCTGCCGGGCATGGTTGGACTGGGTGGCACCTTGCGTCATCACCGTATCCGCGCCCGCAGCCAGCGCCTCGGCCATCAGGAACTCCAGCTTGCGGGTCTTGTTGCCACCGGTCGACAGGCCAGTGCAATCGTCGCGCTTGATCCAGATCTCTGGCCCGCCCAGCTCTTTCGACAGGCGATCCATCCGTTCCAGCGGGGTCGGAAGATGCGCCAGATGGACGCGCGGAAAACGGGCGAGATGCATGGCAGGTCCTTACCTAACTTGTATCTTTTGATGCTCACACAGTTTGTTTTGCTTGGCCAATGCGAAATTCTTGAAGTATCATGCAATTCTTGCAACTTAGGGGGTGCCATGCGGCTGGAGTGGTTGGAAGACATCCTTGCCATCGCCGAAACCGGGTCGTTCAGTGGTGCCGCAGAACGGCGGCGTCTGACCCAGTCGGCCTTTTCCCGTCGCGTCCAGCAGATCGAGGATCATGTCGGGGTCGAACTGTTTGACCGCGCGCACAAGCCGATACGCCTCAATCCGACAACCTTGGCGCAAAGCGAACAGATCCTGCTTCTGTCCGCAGCACTTCGGCAGTTGGTGGTGGACCTGCGGCGGGGGGAACGGATCGCCAGCAACAAGGTGGTGATTGCCTGCCAGCATTCCCTGACCGCCGCCCGCATCCCCCGGATCCTGCAGCAGCTGCCTGACCACCGCAACGGCATCCACGTCCGGCTGCGGTCCGCCAACCTTGATGAATGCACCGGGCTTCTGCTGTCGCGGCAGGCCGATGTGGCCATCGTCTACCGCCTGCCGGATGGAACCGACGATTTCAACACCGACTTTCTGGAAATCATCACGATCGGAAAGGACCGGCTGGTCCCCGTGTTCAACAAGGCCCTTCCACCCCCCTCCGCCAACCCCGCCGAACCCCGGGACATCGCCTATATCGCCTACCCGGCGGATGTGTTCTTCGGCACGGTGATGGAACGAAAGATCCTGCCATTCCTCGACCCCGGCACGCATCCCACCCCCAAGGTTGAAACCGCCCTGACCCTTGCCGCCGTGGAAATGGCGGTAGCTGGCATTGGCGTGGCATGGGTGCCTCTGTCCCTGGCCCAGGACCGCATCGCCTCGGGCCGGCTGGTCGATCTGTCTGCCGACCTGCCGACCTGCGACCTGCAGGTCAACGCCATGCGGCTGCAAGGCAAGGCCAGTCTGGCGGGCGTGGTGTTCTGGTCGCGCTTGCTGGATTTGCCCGAAACCTGACCTCGGCCGGGATTCTCAGCCCGCCGGGTCCGTGGTCCGCACGTCACCACCCTCATCGCGCATCGCGTCCATGATCTGGCGCAGCTCGATCAGTGCGGGCAGGGCCTCGGCCAGCCGGGCAGCCGGAAACCGCGCGGCAAGGGCGGCCATGTCCGGGGTGATCGCCGCAAGCGCCTGCGCCCGGAACGCCCGGCCAGCCTCGGTGATGAAAACGCATTTCGACCGTCCGTCCCGCAGGTTCGGTCGCATCTCGATCAGCCCGTGCCGGTCCAGCACCGCAAGGCTGTGCGTCATCGAGGTTTTCGGCACCTGAAACGCCCGCGCCAATTCCAGCGGGGTGCGCCCGTCCTTCACCCGGACCAGGTGGTTCAGGACGGTGAACTGCGGCAAGGTGAACCCCTGCGGCAGCCGCGCCTCGAACAGGGCGCGGCTCAGCTGGCCAAGGATCCCCACCTCAAGGAAAAAGGCGTTGAACGTGTCTTCCGGGCTGCGGTCAGGCATTCATGATCTTCGCCTCCAAAGGCCAGCGCGGGCTTTGGGCCACCTCGGGGCCAAAGCCGATGCGGCCCAACATCTGAACCGTCCCGCCGTCCGGCGCAAGCCTTGCATGCAGGTCGCGGTAGAGCGCCGCCATCTCGGGATATTCCTGCAAGGCCTGGCTCAGCGGCTGGAACGCCACCCCCGCCGCCGTCGCCGCAAGGTTCACCCGCAGCCAGTCCGCCCCCGTGGCAATCTGGTCAGGCCGGCTGTTGCCAGAGGTGACCAGCCAGACAAACCCCATCGCCGTATCGGTGTTGGCATAGACGGCATCCAGCCCGGCCTTGTAGGCCTGGGATGAGGTGTCAAGCAGCCCCTCCCGCGTCATCAGACCGGTTGCTCCCAGCACTTCGAACAGCGGGCCGGTAAAGTCGATCCCGTCGGGGCTCGCGTCCACCTCGGCCCGCCCGATGCGGAACAGGTCCACCGATTCCTTGTAGGTATGCGGCGTCTCGATCTCGATCCGCAGCGCCTCGCGCGTGAAGGCGCGCCACTCTGCGACCTCCTCGGCATCTACTGTGCCGCCGAAGCTGCCATTCTGCGCCACGGACAGTTTGGCCAAGGTATCGGCCGGAAGCGTGCGGCTGACGTCATAGGGCTCCTTGTTGGACCGGCGGTCCAGCACATGGGCAAACAGCGGGTCTGGCGTGACCGTCGCATCCGCCACGAACACCGCCCGCGCCACCGGTCTGGCATCCAGCGCACGGTCGTCGAAGCCTTCCGGGAACGGCGTGATCGTGACCCGCTGGCCATCATGGCTGGCGGCCATCCGCATCAGTTCCAGAAAACACCCAAGCCCGATGGTGATCTGGCGGCTGAACGGATCGGTGTGGGGCAAGAGTTTTGCCGTATCGACATATACCGTCACTTCGCCCGGGGTGCGCAGGTCCACCAGCCAAGGCTGCCGGTTATGCGGGTTCGGGGCCAACAGGGCATAGGACAGCGCCCGGTAGCGGGGCTCTTCCCCCTGACCGGCAAAAGCCCATGGCAGGGCTGCAGTGCGGGGCTGGCGTGCGGCAACCGTGCCAAGGCTCGCGGTGGCGGCGAAGATCACTCCGCCCCCGATCAGGGCAAGGGTCTTGCGGCGGGATAGGGTCATGACAGGCTCCATTTGATGCGATGTCGTATTATATGATGCGATATCGCACTAAATGCAAGCCTCAACCTGCCCATAACAGGGCGCCAACACGTCCCCAACAAGGATTGCGCCAAACTGGACAAATTGGTAACAGAAGATGACCAATCCGGAAGGCAAGCCATGCCCGTCATCACCTGCATCGAAGACCTGAAGCGCGTGCACCAGAAGCGCACGCCAAAGATGTTCTGGGACTATTGCGAAAGCGGCAGCTACACCGAACAGACCTTCCGCGAAAACACCTCGGATTTTGCCAAGCTGCGCTTTCGCCAGCGCGTGGCGCGCGACCTGACCGGACGGGTCCTGTCCAGCACGATGGCCGGGCAGAAGGTCACGATGCCCGTAGCCCTCGCCCCCGTCGGCAGCACAGGGATGCAGCACCCGGACGGCGAGATTCATGCCGCCCGCGCAGCGGCGAAATTCGGCGTGCCCTTCACCCTGTCCACCATGTCGATCTGCTCGATCGAGGATGTGGCAGCCCACAGTCCCGACCCGTTCTGGTTCCAGCTTTACGTCATGAAGGACGAAGATTTCGTCGACGCGATCATCGAACGGGCGCGCAAGGCCAACTGCTCGGCCCTTGTCCTGACGCTGGATCTGCAGATCCTTGGCCAACGGCACAAGGACCTCAAGAACGGCCTGACCTCGCCCCCGAAACCGACGATCCCGAACCTGATCAACATCGCCACCAAACCCCGCTGGGCGCTGAACATGCTGCGCACCCCGCGCCGGCAGTTCCGCAACATCGTTGGCCATGTGAAGGGCGTGCAGAAACTGTCGGACCTGACGGCATGGGCCAACGAACAGTTCGACCCGCAGCTGGACTGGGGCAAGGTCGCCCGCATCCGCGACCAGTGGAAAGGCAAGTTCATCCTGAAAGGCGTGCTGGATGCCGACGACGCCCGCATGGCCGCCGATACCGGGGCCGACGCGGTGATCGTGTCAAACCACGGCGGGCGGCAACTGGATGGCGCGCTCAGCTCTATCCGCATGTTGCCGTCCATTGTCAGCGCGATCGGCGACCGGACCGAAGTCTGGCTGGATTCAGGGATCCGTTCCGGTCAGGACGTGCTGAAGGCTCTCGCTATGGGCGCGAAAGGCACGATGATCGGCCGCGCCTACATCCACGGCCTTGGCGCGATGGGCGAGGCAGGGGTGACCAAGGCGCTGGAGGTGATCCACAAGGAAATGGACATCACCATGGCGCTCTGCGGTGAACGTGACATCGGCGCGGTCGGCCGCCACAACCTTCTGGTGCCCGAGGATTTCGAAGGCCGCTGGGCCTGACCCACCGCCCGCCTGCGACTTCGTCACTCCTCGCTGACCGCCCGAGAGGAGACGTCGAAGACGCACGACGAGCGGTCGCTTGCCATTTGATCAAATTCTGGCGCATAAACGGGAACCACCCACGGAATGACGCCCATGCCTGACGCCACCATCGCCGGTATCCAGCCAGATCGCCTCGCCGCCTTCGCCGCGCGTGAGGCTGCCGTCTACGCCCGGTCGCGCCCGAAAGCGGCCAAGGCCATGGCCGCTGGCGCGGGCCATTTCCTGAACAAGGTGCCAATGCACTGGATGGCCGACTGGCCGATGCCCCATCTGCCCCTCGTTGCCAGCGCCAAGGGGGCAACCCTTACCGACATCGACGGCGTCACGCTGGATGACTTCTGCCTTGGCGATACCGGCAGCATGTTCGGCCACTCTCCCGCCCCGGTGGCAAAGGCCATCCGCGCACAGGCACGCCACGGGCTGACCTACATGCTGCCGACCGAAACCGCGTTGCAGGCCGGTCGCCTGCTGACCGACCGCTTCGGCGCCTTCCAGTGGCAGATCGCCACCACCGCGACCGACGCCAACCGCTTTGCCCTCCGCGTCGCCCGCGCTGTGACCGGGCGGCCTAAGGTGCTGGTGTTCAACGGCTGCTACCACGGGACGGTGGACGATACCTTCGTCAGCCTCGAAGACGGCCGCACCGTCACCTCCCCCGGCCTTTTGGGCCAGGTGGCGGACCTCACGCAGACCGCCGTCTGCTGCGAGTTCAACGATCTGGCCGGGGTTGAGGCCGCACTTGCCAAGGGCGATGTCGCCGCGATCCTGACCGAACCGGTGATGACAAATTCCTGCATGGTCCTGCCGGAAGCCGGGTTCCATGACGGCCTCCGCCAGCTCAGCCTCAAATACGGCACGCTTCTCATCATGGATGAGACGCATACGATATCCTCGGGCCTTGGTGGCTATACCGGCGTCCATTCCCTGCGGCCCGATATCTTTGTCGTCGGCAAATGCGTCGCGGGCGGCATGCCCACCGCTGTCTGGGGCCTCACCGACGAGACCGCAAAGCGGTACGAGGAGGTGAACGCCAACCGCCCCTCGGGCCGGTCCGGCATGGGCACCACCCTCTCCGCCAACCCGATGCAGTTCGCCTGCCTTGTCGCCACACTGGACAAGGTGATGACCCCCGCCAACTATGCCCATATGGAAAAGCTGGCCGCCCGCCTGTCGCATGGCCTGGCCAAGGCCATCGACCGTCACAAGGCCCCGTGGCACGTCGTCCGCGTCGGCGCCCGGGTGGAGTTCATCTGCGCCCCCGGCCCGCTCCACAACGGCGCCGAGGCAGCCGCTGCTCACCAGCCACAGGTCGAGGCCGCACTTCACACCGGCCTGCTGAATCGCGGCACCCTGATCGCGCCGTTTCACAACATGATGCTGGTCAGCCCCGCCACGCGAAAACGCCAGATCGACCACCTGATCGCCAGCTTTGACGCCATCCTTTCCGACCTGTTCGAAGAAGCCTGACATGACCCAACCCAGCCCCTCCGGTTCCACCCCAGCCGAGGCGGAAGCCTTCCTCGCCGCCCATCCCGACGTCGAGGCCTTTGACATAATCCTGCATGACGCCAATGGCATTGGCCGGGGAAAGATCATCCGCCGGCATGAGCTGTTGTCCTTTTTCAACAACGGCCGCCATCTGCCGATCTCGATCCTTGGCCTTGATATCTGTGGCGAGGATGTCCACGAAACCGGCCTGATCTGGGATCAGGGCGACGGCGATCTGCGCGCATGGCCGATCCCCGGCACGCTGAAACCCCTGCACAACACCCAGCCGCCCCGCGGTGAGGTGTTCATGTCCATGTACACCCTTGACGGCGTGCCCATGACCTCGGACCCGCGCCACGCGCTGAAGCGGCAGGTCGATGCCCTTGCCGCCGAAGGCCTGCACCCGGCAGGCGCGTTCGAGCTGGAGTTCTTCCTGCTGGATCCCGAACGCGGCCCCGACGGCAAGATGCAACCCGCCCGCGACGTGCTTGACCGCCGCTCCTCCCACAAGACCGAAGTTTACTCCGTCGACCATCTCCACGGGATGCTGCCGCTGTTCTCCGACATCTACGCCGGGGCCAAAAAGGCCGGCATCACGGCTGAAACCCTGATCAGCGAATACGCCCCCGGCCAGTACGAACTGACGCTGCACTACCGGACCGATGTGATGCAGGCCGCCGATGACCTGATGCGCCTCAAGCGCATCGTCCGCGCCCAGGCCCGGGCGCATGGCGTCGTCGCCTGCTTCATGGCCAAGCCCAATGAAAACTACGCCGGGTCCGGGATGCACTTCCACGTCTCCATGCTGGACGGTCAGGGCAAGAACGTCTTCATCGAAGCGAAAGAGGGTCAGTGGAATCCCCTCATCCTCCACGCCCTCGGCGGCCTGAAAACCACGATGGCAGAATCGATGCTGGTCTTTGCCCCGCACGCCAACTCCTGGCGCCGCTTCGCCAGCCAATCCTACGCGCCGGTCAGCCCGACGTGGGGGGTCAACAACCGGTCGGTCGCACTGCGCATCCCGGCGGGCGACATCAAGGCCCGCCGCATCGAACACCGACCCGCCGGCGTGGACGCCAACCCCTACCTTGTCGCCGCGACGGTCCTTGCCGGCATCCGCCACGGGATGCAGCACAAGATCGACCCCGGCCCGGAAACCACCGGCAACGGGTATGAGGATGAAAGCACCGCCAGCATCCCCACCGACTGGCGCTCGGCGATCGAGGCGGCGAAGGCATCTGCCTTCCTGAAGGACGCTCTGGGTGACGAAATGCACCGCACCTTCACCGCCATCAAGGCCGCGGAATATGCCCGGGTGATGCGCACCGTCAGCGAGGTGGACTTCGACCTCTACCTGCACACGGTCTAAAGCCGGGGCCAAAAGTTTTCGAAAACTTTTGCAAAATCCTTCGAAGGATTTTGCTACCTGCCCCACCGGCACGCCGCGGCACAGACCGGAACGCCCCGCGCAATCGCCGCGGCGATCAGCGCGGGAACCCGCGCATCCAACCCGACCGGTGGCAGGATGCGCCCTTGAAACCCCGCCTCGCCCAAGGCGGCGGGGATGTCCTCGGCCACATGCCCGCCCTCGGCGGCGAAGAACGGCAGGCAGGCGGCATCCGCGCCAAACCCGCCCAGCGTTGCCAGTTGCGGCGACTGATCGATGAACCCGACAGTCACCTTTGTCCCCGCCTCAACCTCGATCCGTTCAGCCACATGCCGGGCAATGTCCGACGGGACCGATGACTTGAACGATCCATGCGCCGCAAGGATCACCTCCGCCACCCCAGCCTCGCGGGCAATCGTGACGCAAAGGTCATGCACTGCGGGGTCACAGCCGAACGGCTCCAGCACGCGCCAGCCTTGGGCCCCGGCCTCAGCCAACCGCGCCGGAATCTGGACCCGCGTAAACCAGCCCCCGGCCATGAACATCGGGAAGACCACGCCCCCCACCTGCCCCGCCCCAACCTGCCCCGTCACGGCACGCGAAACCGCCCCCGGTTCAGCCAGCGTCGCCGCCCGCACCTGCCAGCCGGGCAGATGCGCGCCGACCGCTTCGGCAAGCTCCTCCAGCGCCGCCGCAGCGGGGCCGGGGTCCGAGGGTTGGCCATGGGCCACGATCAGGGCAACTTGTGTCATCGGGTGAAAGTGACGCTCCGGCCGCCACGGTCAACCCCCATCGGCCGCCAAGGCCGCAGAAGCACCGCCACCGCCCGCAGCGCCGCCCCACCCCTTACGGCATCCGCCCCGCGATATAGCGCGCAAAGTCGTAATTCGGCCGCTCCAGATGGCTCAGGCTTCCCGGTCCCGACATGCCCGCGCACAGGCCCTTCCAGACCCGCTCGACACAGCCCTTGTCCTCGACGTTCACATCGTCCAGCAAGGCCTTCACCGCCGCGAAATGCTGATCGGCCTTCGGGTCCGCGCACCAATCCGCGCTCATCCCGCCGCCGAACAGCACGTTCACCGCCCCCGGCCCATCCGGCGTCAGGCAGAGGTACCAGAAATACCCCGGCGTCAGGGTGACTAGCAGCGCCGGATAGATCGCCAGAAGCCAGGTGATCCGCCGATCATCCCCTTGCAGCACGGTGTTTGACGGATGCGCCAGCGCCAAGGGCACCAGATCATTCTTGATGATCCAGTGATAGTTGAACGCCGCCTCGCCTTCCGGACATTCCATCTGGTTCAGATCGCTTGCCCCGCCAATCGTCCCCGCATGACAGACTGGCAGGTGGTAGCTTTCCATGAAATTCTCGGCCAGCACCTTCCAGTTGGTGTTCCAGCGAAACTCCTCTCGGAACACCTCGCGGTAGTCCCGCATCGGCAAGTGCCCAACCAACCGCTCCACCCCCGCCAGCTGGTCCGCGGGGTTCGGCGCATCCGGGTTCAGCGTCACCATGATCCAGCCCAGCCAATCCGCCACCCGGACCGTAGGCAAGGTGACATCGTCCTTGCAGAACCCCTCATTCCGCGCCATCGCGGGCGCGCCTCGCAAGCTGCCGTCGAGATTGTAGGTCCAGGCATGATACGGGCAGACGATGGACCGCACATTCCCCCGCCCCTCCAGCAGGGTGCTCATCCGGTGGCGGCAGACGTTGGACATGCCGCGCAACACCCCCTCGCGGTCGCGCAGGATGATCACCGGCTCCCCCGCGATCTGCATGGTCAGGTAATCGCCGGGGTTCGGCAGCGCATCCGCGCGCCCGGCACACAGCCATTCCGCCGCAAAGATATGGCGCGCCTCGGCCTCGGCAAACTCGGGTGAGGTGTAGACGGCCTTCGGCATCGCCCGCGCCCGCTCGAACGGCACCGCGACATTGGCGCGCAACGCGTCCAGCGCGCTTTGCGCCGGGGTGGAAAGGGCCGGATCATGACGGGTCATCTGCAGAACCTTTCGCCGCTTTTCCCCCACCTTGCGCCAACCCGCGCCCACTGCAAAGCCGGATCAGCCCAGCCCTACCCCGGAAAATGCTGGTGGATCGCCGCCGCAAACGCCTCGGCCAGCGCGGGGTTTGCTTCGGGGCCGTAGTGGATGCCGTCGATCGGCGACACCTGCACCACCTTGCCCGCATCAAGGAACGGCACCCCCAACCGGCCCGCCGCTTCCTGCACCTCGGCCGCCAGCGCCCGCGACTTCGCCGCCCCGCCTGCAAACATGCCCGCCAGACAGCCCACCTCCTCAATCGGCGGCGGCGCCACCAGCAGCACACCGGGCGCTCCCCCCTCCGGTCCGCAGCCTGAGGCGAGGATCACCCGAACCAACCGCTCCAGCGACAGGGCGATGTCGCCTGCATTGACCGAAAACCGTTCCTTCAGGTCATTCGTCCCCAGCATCAGCAGCACTACGTCCGCGGGTCGGTGGCTTTCCAGCAGGGCCGGCAACACCGTCAGCCCGTTGCGATGCGCGCCTTCCACCGGGTCGTCGTGCAAGGTCGTGCGGCCCGGATGCCCTTCGGCAATCACCTCCCACCCCGGCAACAGCCGCGCCAGCCGCGTGGACCAACGGTCCTCACGAGCAAAGCGGCCCGATTGACCAAGCGCGCGAACCGGCAACGTGCCATGCGTGTTGCTGTCGCCAAAAAGCAGAAGCGTCCTCATCCCGTCCTCCCATGCCTGCCCGCAGGATGCACCGCTTTTGCCGTCAAGGTGAAGCACCAACCCGGCACGTCGCGCGCCCCGCCCGCCGAATTCCTGATTGACGTACCTCACTGCCCCGCCGATAGTCGCCGAAAGACCTTGAAAGGACGGTCCCGTGCGGCCAACCGTCAACGACATCGCGCGTGAGGCAGGCGTCAGCCTTGCCACCGTGGACCGGGTGCTGAACGCCCGCCCCGGCGTGCGGGACAAGACCATCCGCGCGGTGAATGACGCTATCTCGAAGCTGGGCTATGTCCGCGACCTGACCGCCGCCAACCTTGCCCGCAGCCGCAACTACCGCATGGCCGTGGTCCTTCCCGATACAGAAAGCCAGTTTGTTCAAACCCTGGCAAGCGCGCTGACGGATGCCGGGTCCATCGCCGCCACCGCGCGGATCGAACTTAGCCTGCATCGCTTTCCAGCCGAAGATCCGCATGCGCTGGCCGCACTCCTCACCGGTCTGCCCGGGCGCGGCTATGCCGGGGTTGCGCTGATGGCCCCCGAAACCCCCGTCCTGCGCGATGCGATCCGGGGCCTGCGCGCCAAGGGCATGCCCGTGGTGGCGCTGGTGTCAGACCTGCCCAATACCGGGCGCGACCATTTCATCGGCATCGACAACCGCGCTGCCGGGCGCACTGCCGGGGTGCTCATGGGCCGCTTCCTTGGCGGCACCCCGGCCGAGGTGCTGGTGCTTGGCCATTCGCTGCTGGCCCGTGACATGATCGAACGCCGCCGCGGCTTTGACGAAGTGATGCTGCGCGATTTCCCGGGGATCGAGGTTTTGCCATCGCTGGAAACCCATGGCTCCAGCCAAACCTTGCGGCAGGTCGTGGCCGAACGGCTTGCCAACGCACCGAACATCAAGGGCATCTACGCCATGGGCGACGGCCACCGCGCCCTCTCGCAAGTCATTGGCGACATGGGCCTTTCCGGCAAACTTCTGGTGATCTGCCACGAGTTGACGCCCCATGTCCGCCAGGCGCTTGAAGCGGGCGAGATCACCGCCGTCATCACCCAGAACCTCGGCCACCTTGCGCGCAGCACCCTGCGTGTTCTGCGCGCCAAGGCCGACAATCTGCCGTTGGATGTCGGCCAGGAACAGATCCGAATCGAGATCGTCCTGCGCGAAAACCTTCCCGGCACCCCGGATCTGGCCGCCGACTCGGGCCTTGATCCCGCTGGCACAACGGACAACGCCGCCGCCTGATCCCGCCCCCAAATCGCTTTGAAACAAGGGCATGGCAAGAAATGAGGTGCGTACCTCAAAAATGCTTTACAGGTCGCCACCCTCGTGTCTATCGTCATGGCAATTCAAGAAGGCCCGGCATCGGTACGGGTCCACCTGCAACATCATCGGGAGGAATGCCATGAAACGGACAACACTGGCCGCATCCGCGGCGCTTGCATTGGTCTGGGCTGCCCAGGCCAATGCCCAGACCACCGAACTGACGCTGTGCTGGGCCGCCTGGGACCCGGCGAACGCGCTTGTCGAACTGTCCAAGGACTTCGAAGCGCAGTCGGGCATCAAGATGAATTTCGAATTCGTCCCATGGCCCAACTTCGCTGACCGGATGCTGAACGAACTGAACTCGGGCGGCAAACTGTGCGACCTGATGATCGGCGACAGCCAGTGGATCGGTGCGGGCGCGGAATCGGGCCACTATGTCAAGCTGAACGATTTCTTCGACGCCAATGCCATCTCGATGGATGCCTTCGTTCCGGCCACCGTGACCGGCTATTCCGAATGGCCGAAGGGCACGCCGAACTACTGGTCGCTGCCCGCCTTCGGTGACGTCGTCGGCTGGACCTACCGCAAGGACTGGTTCGAACGCCCGGAAATCGCCACTGCCTTCAAGGAAAAGACCGGACGCGACCTGACGCCCCCCGCCACCTTCGCCGAACTGAAAGAGGTGGCCGAATTCTTCCAAGGCCGCGAGATTGACGGCAAAACGGTCTACGGTGCGTCGATCTACACCGAACGCGGGTCCGAAGGCATCACGATGGGCGTGATGGACGTCCTCTACTCCTTCGGCTTCAAATACGAAAACCCCGACAAACCCTATGACATGGCGGGCTTCGTCAATTCGCCGGGTGCCGTCGCGGGGCTGGAGTTCTACAAGTCGCTTTACGACTGCTGCACCCCGCCGGGCATGTCGAACGCCTATATGGGCGAAGGCATCGACGCCTACAAATCCGGTCAGGTCGCGATGCAGATGAACTTCGCCTTCACCTGGCCGGGGTTCGAGGTTGACCCCAACGTCGGCGGCGGCAAGACCGGCTATCTGGTGAACCCCGCGGGCCCCGACGGCGAACGTTTTGCCCAGCTTGGTGGTCAGGGCATTTCGGTGGTGTCCTACAGCGAAAAGCAGGATGCGGCGCTGGAATACATCAAGTGGTTCGCACAGGCCGAGGTGCAGCAGAAGTGGTGGTCGATGGGCGGCTTCTCCTGCCTGCGCGCCGTGGTGGAAGACCCCGCCTTCGCCTCCAGCCAGCCCTATGCGCAGACCTTCCTCGACTCGATGGCCATCGTGAAGGACTTCTGGGCCGAACCCAGCTACGCGACCCTCCTCGCGGACAGCCAGAAGCGCTTCCACGACTATGTCGTTGCCGGCACTGGCACCGCACAAGAGGCGCTGGACGGCCTGGTCGCCGACTGGACCGTCACGTTCGAGGATGACGGCAAGCTCTGATCCGGCATGGGGGCGGGCCTGCCCGCCCCCGACGCCTTAGTCCACCCGGGATCGCCCGCCCTGCCACAGGGTCAGCGCCCCCTCTCCACCGCATCCCGCAACGAAGCAGGGTTCACAGCGCCAAATCTGGCGTAGACTGCCGCATGCCCCCGATCAAGGCCGCCCCGATGTCCGACACCCCAGCCGACCGCCTTGCCCGCGCCACACCGCCCACCCTTGCCCGCAAGGTGCGGGGCCTTTCGGACCGCACCATCGCCTGGATCTTCGTTGCCCCCACCATCCTCCTCCTCCTTGCGATCAACATCTTCCCGCTGATCTGGACCATCCGGCTGTCCTTCACCAACTACCGCGCCAACCGCCCGAACGAGCCTGTCGAATGGGTCGGCCTGCGCAATTACGAACGCATCCTGACCGACCCCGACATCTGGCAGACGATGCAGGCCACCGCGCATTTCCTGTTCTGGACGCTGGTGCTGCAGGTGCTGATCGGCTTCACCCTCGCCTGGCTGATCAACCGCAAGTTCCGCGGCAATGACCTGATGACCACCCTCATCGTGATCCCGATGATGCTGTCGCCCGCCGTGGTGGGCAACTTCTGGACCTTCCTGTACCAGCCGCAGATCGGCCTCATCAACTACGCGGTCGAATTCGTGACCGGCATCCCCGCCTCATCCTTCACCATGCTGGGCTCCGTCACCCTCGCGCCATGGGCCATCGTCATCGTCGACACCTGGATGTGGACGCCCTTCGTGATGCTGATCTGCCTTGCGGGCCTGCGGTCGATCCCCGACTACATCTACGAGGCGGCCGAGGTCGACCGCGCCTCGAAGTGGCGGCAGTTCTGGACGATGACCGTCCCGATGGTCCTGCCCTTCCTGATGCTCGCCGTCCTGTTCCGCGGGATCGAGAACTTCAAGATGTTCGACCTCGTGGTCCTGCTGACCGGCGGCGGCCCGGGTGACACCACGCTTCTGTCCTCGATCGAGTTGAAGCGCGAAGCGTTCGAGAAATGGCGCACCGGCTATTCCTCGGCCTACGCGATCATCCTGTTCGTCACGGTCTTCGGCCTGGCCTCGATCTACGTCAAGGCGCTGAACAAGGTGAAGGAGCGGTGATGTCGATCCCTCGCCAAGCCCCCCACCCCCACCCCCACCCCCATCCCCTCCCCACAAGGGGGAGGGGAGCCGCCCCGCGCCAAGCCTCGCGCTGCACACCAGCCACGCCGCACCTCCCTCCCCCCTCGTGGGGGAGGGCCGGGGTGGGGGGGACACCCGCCAGAACCAATGCCCGAGGCCAGAAATGAGCGCCTATTCCGTCACCGAACCATCGAAGCTTTCGAAATGGGTCGCGGGTGCCTTGGTCGTGGCCTACACGGTCATCACCCTTTTGCCGCTGGTCTGGATCATCTCCACCGGGTTCAAGACCGGGCCGGACAGTATCAGCTATCCGCCAAAGGTGCTCTTCTCGCCCTCGATCGAAGGCTATGTGAACCTCTTCACCGACCGCACCCGCGCCACGCCGGAACAATTGGCGACAATGCCCCCGCCCGACAATTTCGTCGACGAAATCGTCCAGCGCCGGGGCGAGGTTGTCACTGGCCCCTCGCGCTTTGGCGAGCGGTTCCTGAATTCCGTCATCATCGGCTTTGGGTCCACCGCGCTGTCGATCTTCCTTGGCACGCTGGCCGCTTATGCCTTCAGCCGCTTCAAGGTGCCGCTCAAGGATGACCTTCTGTTCTTCATCCTTTCCACCCGGATGATGCCCCCCATCGCTGTCGCGATCCCGATCTTCCTGATGTACCGCCAGCTTGGCCTTTCGGACACGCATCTTGGCATGATCCTGCTTTATACCGGGGTGAACATCTCGCTTGCCGTGTGGCTGCTGAAAGGCTTCATCGACGAGATTCCCCGCGAATATGAAGAGGCCGCCCTGATCGACGGCTACACCCGGTTTCAGGCCTTCCGCAAAGTCGTGCTGCCTCAGGCCGCCACCGGCATCGCCTCCACCGCGATCTTCTGCCTGATCTTTGCGTGGAACGAATACGCCTTCGCGGTCCTCCTCACCTCGGGCAACGCCCAGACTGCGCCCCCGTTCATCCCCACTATCATCGGCGTTGGCGGTCAGGACTGGCCCGCCGTGGCCGCAGGGGCAACGCTGTTCCTCCTGCCCGTCATGATCTTCACGATCCTCCTCCGCAAACATCTTCTGCGCGGTATCACGTTCGGAGCGGTGCGCAAATGATCTTTGCTTTCACAATGGCTCAAGTATCCCCGCCGGAGGCTCCCGCAGCCAGGGTCGGATGCCTCCGGCGGGGATATTTTTCCCAGAATGAAAGGGCCAAGAGATGAGCAGCTTCTTCAATGGCCTCCTCCGCTTTCGCCGTGGCCCGTGGGAGAACCTCGCCACCGTCCTCATCGCGCTTGGCGTCGTGATGCTGATGCAGCCCTTCTTTCTCTGGGCCTTCACCTGGTCCTTTGTTGTCACTCTGATCGGCACCCTGATGTTCATCGTCACCAGCCACTTTCCGGAATAGTCATGGCCGAAATCGTCATCCGCAACCTGCGCAAGGAATTCGGCGCGTTCACGGCGGTGAGGGGGTCGTCCTTCACCATCAGGGACGGCGAATTCTTCATGCTGCTCGGCCCGTCCGGCTGCGGCAAGACCACAACCTTGCGCATGATCGCCGGGCTGGAACTGCCCACCTCGGGCGAGATCCTGATCGACGGTGAGGATGTCAGCCAGAAACCCGCCAGCCAGCGCGACATTGCGATGGTGTTCCAGATGTTCGCGCTTTACCCGCATATGAACGTGCGGAAAAACATCAGCTATCCCCTCGTCAGCCAGGGCATGCCGAAGGCGCAGGTGCAGGCCAAGGTGGCCGAGGTGGCGCGCATCCTTGGCATTGCCGACATCCTCGACAAACCGGTCGGTGGCCTCTCTGGCGGCGACCGTCAGCGGGTGGCGCTTGGCCGGGCGATCGTCAGAAACCCGAAGGCCTTCATGATGGACGAACCCCTTGGCGCGCTGGACGCGGAGTTTCGCGAACACATGTCCGAAGAACTCCGCGCGCTGCACGACCGGATGAAGGCGACCACCGTCTATGTCACCCATGACCAGCTTGAGGCGATGCAGATGGGCGACAAGATCGTGGTGATGAACCACGGCGTCGTCGAGCAATTCGGCACGCCGCAGGATATCTATGACCACCCCGCCACCCTGTTCGTGGCAGATTTCATCGGCAGCCCGTCGATGAACTTCCTGCGCTTCGAAGGTGTGGCGGCGGCGGGGGCGACCAGCGTGCAACTGGGCGAGGTGCCAATGTCCCTCCCCGAACTGCAAGAACCCGCCGCGGGCAAGCTCGTCCTCGGCGTGCGGCCCGAACATGTGGGGCTGACCGACAACAGCCCCTATCGCGGGCGGGTGGAGGCGACGGAATATCTGGGCACCACCCAGATCGTCACCCTGTCCACCCCAAACGGCGTGGTAAAGGCCCGCGCGCCGGCAACGCAGTCCGTCAAGCTGGGTGAGGCTGTTGGCCTGACCCTCAACCCCCGTACGCTGTCCTTGTTTGACGCCACCACCGGCCGCGCTTTCCGCACTGCCGCCAATGCCGGGGTTCATCATGGCTGAAGTCACCCTCTCCGGCCTGAGCAAATCCTTCGGCGCCGCCAAGGCCCTTAGCGATGTGTCGCTGACCATCCCCGACGGTGCCTTCGTCGTCCTCCTTGGCCCCACCGGGGCGGGCAAGACCACCACGTTGCGCCTGATCGCCGGCCTCGACCGCCCCGACGCAGGCGATATCCGCATCGGCGGCCACAGCGTCCTGCAAGACACCCCCGCCCAGCGTGACGTGGCGATGGTCTTCCAGCAATACTCGCTTTACCCCCACCTCACCGTGCGCGAAAACCTCGCCTTCCCGCTCCGCTCCCCCATGATCGCCCTCCCGGAAGCCGAGATTGCCAAGCGCGTGGCCGAGGTGGCCGCAGTGCTGCACATCCCCCACAAGCTCGACAACAAGGCCACCGCCCTGTCAGGGGGTGAGATGCAGCGCGTCTCCATCGGCCGGGCGCTGGTGCGGCAACCCCGCATCTACCTGATGGACGAACCCCTCAGCAGCCTCGATGCCAAACTCCGCGCCGACCTGCGGATCGAACTCAAGCGCATCCACGCCGAGCTTGGGGCAACCTTCCTTTACGTCACCCATGACCAGATCGAGGCGATGACCATGGCCACCCATGTCGGCGTTCTCGACCACGGCCGCCTTGTCCAATACGGCTCGCCGAGGGAGATCTACGAAAACCCCGTCTCCGCCTATGTCGCCTCCCGCCTCGGCCAGCCGCGCATCAACCTCCTGCCCGCCGACGCCTTCGGCCCAGCGCCGCCCGGTGCCACCCAGATCGGCCTGCGCCCCGAACATATCCACGTCGGTGAAGGCCGCGACGCCACCATCCGCCGCGTCGAACACCTTGGCGACCAGACCCGCCTGCACCTCACCCTCGGCCCGCATGAGATGATCACCCTCACCGATCCGCATACCGAGGCCCGCCCCGGCGACACCCTTCAGATCCGCCCGCACAACCCGCTCTGGTTTGACGCCAGCGGCAACCGCATCCAGGGACCAACCCCATGAAACAGTTCATGAACTCCAAGGACCAACTGGTGACCGAGGCGATTGACGGCCTCCTTCGAACCAGCGGCGGCAAGCTGGCGCGCCTTGACGGCTACCCCCATATCAAGGTCGTCACCCGCACTGACTGGGACCGCTCCAAGGTCGCCCTCGTCTCTGGCGGCGGCTCCGGTCACGAACCAAGCCACGCCGGTTTCGTCGGCCAAGGGATGCTGACCGCCGCCGTCTGCGGCGACGTCTTCGCCAGCCCTTCCGTCGACGCCGTCCTTGCGGGCATCCTCGCCGTCACCGGCAAACCCGGCTGCCTCCTCATCGTCAAGAACTACACCGGCGACCGCCTCAACTTCGGCCTCGCCGCCGAGCGCGCCCGCGCCTTCGGCCTCAAGGTCTCGATGGTCATCGTCGATGATGACATCGCCCTGCCTGACCTGCCGCAGGCCCGCGGCGTCGCTGGCACTCTCTTTGTCCACAAGATCGCCGGGGCCATGGCTGAATCCGGCGCCGACCTTGACACGATCACCGCCGCCGCGACCGCCACCATCAAGGGCGCGATCTCCATCGGCATGTCGCTCGACACCTGCACTGTCCCCGGCTCCCCCAAGGAAGACCGCATCAGCGCTGGCAAAGCCGAACTCGGCCTCGGCATCCATGGTGAGGCGGGGATCGAGCAGGTGGATTTCACCGGCGCCCGCTCTGCCATGCAGATGGTCGCCGACAAACTCCTTCCCCACATGGGCGGCGGAGACCACGTTGCCCTTCTCAACAACCTCGGCGGCACCACGCCGTTGGAAATGTCAATTCTGACCGAGGAACTCGCCCGCTCCCCCCTCGGGGCGCGCACCAAATGGATCATCGGCCCCGCCGCCATGATGACCTCACTCGACATGCACGGCTTTTCCGTCTCGCTCCTCCCCGTTGACCACGCGCAGGTCACCAGCCTCGCCGCCCCCGTCGCCCCCCATGCCTGGCCCGGCCTCGCCCCCCTTGGCAGCGTTGCCGTCAAGCCCCTCCCCGATGGCCTCGCCCCCATCCAGCCCGTCCCCTCCGCCCACCCCGCCCGCCGCGCGCTGATCGACCGGTGCTGCAAGGCCCTCATCGCGGCCGAGGCTGACCTGAACCTCCTCGACGCCAAGTCCGGCGACGGCGACACCGGCAGCACCCTCGCCGGTGCCGCCCGCGCCCTGCAAAGCGCGCTGGACCGCCTCCCCCTCGCCGACCCAACCCAGCTTTACCGCGCCATCGGGATGGAGCTGAGCCAAACCATGGGCGGCTCCTCCGGCGTCCTCCTCGCCATCTTCTTCGCCGCCGCCGGCGACGCGAGCGCCTCTGGCAAAACCTGGATCGGCGCGCTCACCGCAGGTCTGGACCGAGTGATGCAAGTGGGCGGAGCCGCCCCCGGCCACCGCACCATGATCGACGCCCTCGCCCCCGCGCTGGCGGCGTTGCCGCAGGGAGTGTCCGCCGCCGCCAAAGCCGCGAGAGAAGGTGCAAACGCCACCGCCGAGATGACCCGCGCCAAAGCCGGAAGGGCAACCTACCTCGCCGCCGACAAGCTCAAGGGCCACAACGACCCGGGCGCGGAAGGCGTGGCGCGGTTGTTTGAGGATTTGGCCAAAGGCTGACCCATCCGTGTCTTGCCCGATTTGTCCGTCGACAAATCGGGCCGCGCCTGCCTGCCCCTGGCAGGCGCGTTACCGCGCCCGCCCAGCCAGGCGCGCCCCGATTTTCCACCGTTCGGGAAAACTGCACCCCCCTTGCCCTCCGGCTTGCGCCTCCAGGCAATCGGGTCGGGCGACTGTCCACTGAACAGTCGCTTTTCCGACCCTCTGGCGCGCTTCGTAGGGTGCGCTTCAGCGCACCGCGCCAGGTCGGGACTTGTCGCAGTTCACTCGTCACATGCTCTGACTTGTGGTAATGTTTAATCTATCAACGAGCACTAGCGTTTTCAGGAAAGGCTTCTATTTGCGTTCAAACGAAGCAAGCGGGGAGATCTCGATCTTCATTCTTGATGAGACTTACGATGGAGACGAAGACACTTGGGAAGAACATAGCGCACGCTACCGAGAGGGCCTAGAAAACGAATTTGGCGTCCCTTTCGTGGCCGAAAACGTTGGCCCCGGCGCCGATATTCCCGCGTTCCTGACGACAATAGCTACTGTATCCGTTCCGCTTTGGAGCGTCGTTATTGCCACCTTCTTTCTCGGCAAGCCGCTCAATGAAAACCTTGCCGCTTGGATCGAAATCGGCAAGAGGATCAAATCATTTTTTGGCAGGCCGGTCCTGCTTGCTCGTCATGGCGCTTCTGTCGTTGCAGTCGAAGTAGTTTTTTCCGAAATGGGTGGATTGCCCAAATCAATCCGCCTGCTCAGTTATCGGCCTGTACATATCGGCGATCCAGACGACCTGACAAAGTATGAGCGCAGCTCCAAAATTCTGGACAGTGCGCCAACCGTAAACCTGGGCTACGTGCGGCACATTTTCGAGATCGAAGCCGACGGGCAGCTATTCAGGGTTAGCGTAGATGGAAAGGTCGCAAAGGCCATTCGTATCTAGCGATCACTCGAACCACTTTCAGTGCACCCTTCCCTTTCCCTCCCCAAATATCCCACGGGAGGTCCGGAGGGTGTGAAACCCTCCGGCCGCCAGCCCAAGGCGAACCCCTTGCGGCCCCCAGGCCGAATACCAGCCACCAGCGCCTCCCTCCCCCCTCCGTGGGGGAGGGCTGGGGTGGGGGGGCGCCCTCAAAAGTTAACCAAACCTTACCCGGCCCTCATAACCCCTTGAAATCTCACAAGTGAACCCATGTCCCTGCCCGGGACACCCTCAGGGCATCACCTCGAACCGGTCCACATCCACCATCCCCATATCGGTGATCTTCAGATGCGGGATCACCGGCAGGCACAGGAAAGCCAGCTGCAGGAACGGCTCCTCCAACACGACCCCCAGCCCCTTCGCGGCGGACCGCAAAAGGACCAGCTTCTCCCGCACCTCCTCAAACGACAGCAGGCTCATCAACCCCGCCACCGGCAGCGCCAGCTCCGCCAGCACCCGCCCCCCCTCGACGACAACGAACCCACCCTCGATCTCCGACAGCCGGGCCACCGCCACCGCCATGTCCCCCGCATCCACCCCCACCACCGCGATGTTGTGGTGGTCGTGGCAGACGGTCGACGCAATCGCCCCGCGCGCCAGCCCGAACCCCTTCACGAACCCCGTCGCGATGTTCCCGTTCACCCCGTGCCGCTCCACCACCGCGATCTTCACGAGGTCGCGGGCCACGTCGGGCCGCTTGTCCCCATCCACCGGGGCGATTTCAAACGTCAGGTGCTCCGTGATGATCTTCCCCGGCAGGATGCCGATCACCGGCGTCTCCACCCGGTTGCCCCCCGTCCGGAACGACCCCGCCGTCACGATCGGAGCCTTCACCGACTGCCGCGCCACAGGCTCCGTCACCCCTCGCGCAGCAAAGGCCGCGTCCGACACAACCACCCCCCGCGCCAGTACGAGCGAGGCGTTGCACCCCTCCAGCCGATCAATCACCACGATATCCGCCCGCTTGCCGGGCGCGATCAGCCCCCGGTCCTTCAGCCCGAACGCCTCTGCCGCACTCAAAGACGCCGCCCGGTAGACTGCCAAGGGCGGGGCCCCCAAGGCGATGGCCGTGCGGATCATGTAATCCAGATGGCCATGCTCCCCGATATCCAGCGGGTTCCGGTCATCCGTGCAGAACGCCAGGTAAGGCGAGAACCGTTCCGTCAGCAGCCCGGCAAGCGCGTGCAGGTCCTTCGACACCGACCCCTCACGGATCAGGACGCGCATCCCCTTGCGGAGCTTTTCCAGCCCCTCCTCATACGAAG
Organism: Tabrizicola piscis; assembly: GCF_003940805.1. Lineage (NCBI taxonomy): Bacteria > Pseudomonadati > Pseudomonadota > Alphaproteobacteria > Rhodobacterales > Paracoccaceae > Tabrizicola > Tabrizicola piscis. The sequence continues at coordinate 3,000,469 of NZ_CP034328.1, read as the reverse complement.
TCGCCTCGTGCTCGGTCCGGATCCCTGCACTGATATAGCCGTTCAGGTCATTGCCCCGCAGCAACGGCGCGTGCCCGTCGATATGGCGGCCCTGAAACGCCTCCAGCTTCGCCAGACAGCCGGGGTCCTTCATCAGCACACCGGGATAGTTCATGAACTCGGCCAGCCCGATCACGCCCGGATGATCCATCAGCGGCACAAGGTCCGCAGCCTCCAGTCGCGCGCCGGTCGTTTCCATGTGGGTCGAGGGCACGCAAGACGACAGGTTCACCCGCAGGTCCATCACCAGCTGGGCAGCGGCATCCAGAAAGTAGCGGATCCCCGGCACCCCGCAGACATTGGCAATCTCATGCGGGTCGCAGATCGCCGTCGTCACGCCCCGAGGCGTCACGCAGCGGTCGAACTCATGCGGGGTGACCAGACTGCTTTCCACATGCAAGTGCGTGTCGATGAACCCGGGCACCAGCACGCGGCCTGACACATCGATCTCGCGTCGGCCGGTATAGCTGCCGAATACCCCGACAATCGTATCACCGCAGATGGCCACGTCGGTTTCGACCAGATCCCCTGTGATCAGGTCAAAGACCCGCCCACCCTTCAGCACCAGGTCGGCGGGCGCGACACCGCGCCCTTGATCAATTCTGTCATTCAACGGTGCTTTCGGCATGGCATTCTCCTTTCCGATCAGGGAACCTGAAAGCCTGTCCGGCGTCTAGACGTCGTAACCCTGTCCGGATCTTCCCATGCGCCCCCTGCGCGGCATTGCCCTCAAACTCGCCTCGGTCCTGATCTTCATTGTCATGGCCTCGCTGATCAAGGCCACGGCGCAGCATGTCCCGGCGGGGCAGGCGGTGTTCTTCCGGTCACTCTTTGCCATGCCGGTGATCGTGGCATGGCTGATCTGGCGGCAAGAGCTTGCCACCGGCCTGAAGGCAAACGCCCCGCTGGGCCATGTCTGGCGCGGTGTTGTCGGCACGCTGGCCATGGGTCTTGGCTTTGCCGGGCTGGGCTATCTGCCTTTGCCCGAGGTTACGGCCATCGGCTATGCCGCGCCGCTGCTGACCGTGATCTTCGCGGCGATGTTTCTGGGCGAGGAGGTCCGGCTCTTCCGCATCTCGGCCGTCGTCCTTGGCATGATCGGCGTGCTGATCGTCCTTGCCCCACGTCTTAGCGTCAGCCCCGATCAGGCCAGCACGGCCGAGGCGCTGGGGGCGATGCTGGTTTTGGGCGGGGCGGTCTTTGCGGCGCTGGCGCAGGTCTTTGTCCGCAAGCTGGTGAACACCGAAAAGACCGCCGCCATCGTGTTCTATTTTTCCCTGACCGCGACGGTCCTGTCGCTGGTCACCCTGCCCTTCGGCTGGGTCTGGCCCACGCCCGGGGAAACCGCGCTTTTGGTCACCGCGGGCCTTCTCGGTGGCCTTGGCCAGATCCTGCTGACCTCCAGCTACCGCGAGGCGGATGCCTCATTGGTGGCACCGTTCGACTATGCCTCAATGCTGTTTGCCCTTGGGATCGGGTATTTCATCTTTTCCGAGATTCCGACCTGGACCATGCTGGGCGGTGCCGTGCTGATCGTCACGGCGGGTATCCTGATCATCTGGCGCGAGCGAAAGCTGGGGCTGGAACGCGCCCGGCAGCGCAAGGCGATGACGCCGCAGGGCTGACCCCCTGAGCCAACACCGCTTACATTCTGTCTGCGAAAACATCCCAAGGGAGGTCTGGAGGGTGTGAAACCCTCCAGCGCTGGCCAAAGGCGCGCGCCTACCCTTCGCGCACGGCTGCGTTCTGGTCGATCAGATAGCGCTGTGACAAGGGGATCGCCGCTGCCCCAAGCGCGCGCGCCTCGGCTCCGACCGTGCCCGCGCGGATCGCGGGTGGATCGACGCCGGACAGGTCCAGCCGGTAGAAGGCGGCTTCGGTCCGCCGCACGACTTCGGCCCGGATCTCAACCGGCATCCAGCCGTCAATCAGCACCGCCTGCATCTCAAGCAGGGTCGCCGCGCTGAGGATGGCGCTGGCCAAGCCATCGGCGGCCCAGGTCATCCAGCTGTCGAGGATCGGTTCGCTGATCTCCCACCGGTCGGGGCTTTCCCAAAGCTGGTCGGCCGACTGCCCCGTCGCCTCGATCGCATGGGCCAGCACGGACAGCGACGCGACCGACATCAACCGCCGCATTCGGCCGTCAGGCCCCGGCACTGGCATCGGGCCGACACCGGCGGCATTGCCGAACCGGCCGGTGAACAGCTGGCCGTTCAGGACCAGCCCGCCCCCGATGAAGTAGCCGAAATAGAAGTACAGGAAATCCTTCGGTTTCTCACCGGTGCCGAACACCAGCTCGGCCCCGCAGGCGGCGGTGGCGTCGTTCTGCACATGGACTGGCAGGCCCGCCAGCGCCGCAAGTTCCGCCTGAATGTCGCGGTCGCGCCAGGCGTCCATCTCGGACTGCGGTGCGCCGATGTCCTGCACCCAGGACCAAAGCTGGAACGGCATGGCGACCCCCATGCCAACGACCCGGTCGCGCTGGCCGCGTGGCAGGGTGGCCGTCAGCGCGGGCAGCGCATCGGCCACAAAGGCCGCCACCGCATCGGGCGTGGGATAGCGATAGACCTGACGGCGCGCGCCACGGACCCGGCCCAGAAAATCGACCAGCGCCAGGTCGGCCGACCGCCGCCCGATCTTCAGCCCGAAGAAATAGGCGCCGCCCGCGTCCAGCGACATCGGCACCGATGGCTGACCGATTCGGCCCCGGATCGGCTCGCCCCGCAGCAAGAGCCCGTCCTGTTCCAGCGCGCGCATGATGACGCTGACGGTCTGCGCCGAAAGCCCCGTCATCCGGGCGATGTCCGACTTTGCCAGCGCTGTGTGCTGGCGCACCAGCGACAGGACCAGACGTTCGTTATGCGCCCGCATGCCGGACTGATTCGACCCCCGCGGCCCGAACATATCGGGCATCGGCCGGGTCTCCAGCGTGGGGTCCGCTACACTCTTCACCAGGGCTTTTCCAAAGGCTTTCGTCGTCGGGACTGCGAATGACAGCGGCAGCTTGCTGAGGAAATGGGCGATATGTCAATAATAAATCAGAGTGATTTAATTATCTTGACGCAGGAAAGGGAATCGGGTTCTGTGACGCCCGGCGCAGCAAAACTGCCAGACTGCGCGCAGTGTAACGTGCCGTCTATTTTGCCGTCTAACTTACCGGGGCAAAGCCGCCCCGTTCCTCGGGAGGAACCAGATGAAGATCACCACCAAAGCCCTGCTCAGCGCGGCATCCCTCGCCTTGCTGTCGGCCGCTCCGGCGCTGGCCGAAAGCCACGGCGTTGCCGCCTGCCTGATCACCAAGACCGACACCAACCCCTTCTTCGTGAAGATGAAAGAGGGCGCCGAGGCCAAGGCCGCCGAGCTGGGCGTGACCCTGAAGTCCTACGCCGGCAAGATCGACGGTGACCACGAAAGCCAGGTCGCCGCGATTGAGGCCTGTGTCGCCGATGGCGCCAAGGGCATCCTGATCACCGCGTCCGACACCAAGGCCATCGTCGACAGCGTTGCTGCCGCGCGTGCGGCTGGCGTTCTGGTCATCGCGCTTGACACCCCGCTGGACCCGATCGACGCGGCGGATGCCACCTTCGCGACCGACAACTTCCAGGCTGGCCTGCTGATCGGCCAGTGGGCGGCGGCGAGCATGGGCGCGGAAGCGGCCAACGCCAAGATCGCGATGCTTGACCTTGCCATCTCGCAGCCGTCGGTAGACGTTCTGCGCGATCAGGGCTTCCTGACCGGCTTCGGCATCGACACGGTCGACATCAACAAGTGGGGTGACGAAACCGACCCGCGCATCGTTGGCAACGAAGTCACCGCCGGCAACGAAGAGGGCGGCCTGAAGGCGATGGAAGCCCTCCTTGCCAAGGACCCGGACATCAACGTGGTCTACACGATCAACGAACCCTCTGCCGCCGGTGCGTTTGAGGCGCTGAAGGCCGCGGGCAAGGAAGGCGTGCTGATCGTCTCGGTCGACGGCGGTTGCCCGGGTGTGGCAGACGTCAAGGACGGCGTGATCGGCGCCACCTCGCAGCAGTACCCGCTGCTGATGGCCTCGCTTGGGATCGAAGCCATCGCCAAGTTCGCCGCTGACGGCACCAAACCGGCCCCGACCGAAGGCAAAGCCTTCTTCGATACCGGTGTGGCGCTGATCACCGACAAGCCGGTTGAAGGGGTCGAATCCATCGACACCACCAAAGGCATGGAACTGTGCTGGGGCTAAGTCCCCGGCCCCATGCAGCCAGCAGTTGATTTGCAGGCCTGACTGGGCACACACTCAGACCAAGGGCGGCCATCGCGCCGCCCTTGGCATAACGGGCCCCGAAAGCGGGCGCGTCCTTGGGGAGGGAAATGCATGACCAACGACGCAAAGTCGGTTTCAGGCAGCTATGAGGCCGGGCTGAAAGGCGCGACCGAAACGGTGGCCGAATTCCACGAAGACACCGGCGCCTTGAAACGGCTGCAGCACTGGCTGCACCAGACCCCCTCGGCCGTGCCGCTGATCGTGCTCTTGATCTCGCTGGTGATCTTCGGCTTTGCCGCCGAGAATTTCTTCAAGGCCGGAACGCTTTCCACCATCCTGCAGCAGATCGCCATTGTCGGCATTCTGGGCTGCGCGCAAAGCATCGTCATCCTGACGGCGGGCATTGACCTGTCGGTCGGGGCGATTGCGGTCTTTTCCTCGGTCCTGATGGGCCAGATCACCTTTCGCTACGGCGTGCCGGCCGAATTGGCCATCGCCATCGGCCTTGCCCTCGGGACTGCGATGGGCGCGGTCAACGGGGTGCTGATCGCCAAGTTGAGGCTGCCCCCCTTCATCGTGACGCTGGGCACCTGGCAGATCCTTCTGGCCGCCAACTTCATCTATTCCCGGAATGAAACGATCCGGTCGGCCGATATCTCGGAACAGGCCCCGGCCTTGCGCTTCTGGGGTCAGGCGATCGAGCCTGGGGGGATCAAGGTCCTTTACGCCGTTTTCCTGATGATCGCGCTGGTGGCGATCATGGCCTATGTGCTGCGCCATACTGCATGGGGGCGACATGTCTATGCCACGGGCGATGACCCGCAGGCCGCCGAACTGGCAGGGGTGCCGACCCAGAAGGTGCTGATCCAGGTCTATGCGCTGGCGGGCCTGTTCTGCGCCATCGCAGGCTGGGTGATGATCGGGCGCTTCGGGTCCGTGTCGCCCACCGCCTCCACGGGCCAGCTTGGCAACATCCAGTCGATCACCGCCGTGGTGATCGGGGGGATCTCGCTGTTCGGCGGGCGGGGGTCGATTGTCGGCATGTTCTTCGGCGCCCTGATCGTCGGCGTCTTCGAGATGGGTCTGCGCCTTGTCGGCACCGACCCGCAATGGACCTTCTTTCTCATCGGCGTGCTGATCATCTTCGCCGTCGCCGTGGACCAGTGGATCAGAAAGGTGTCAGGCTGATGGAACCCATTCTCAAGGCCCCCATTCTTCGCGCTCAGGGCCTTTACAAGCGCTACGGCAAGGTCACCGCGCTGAACAACTGCGACTTCGAGCTTTATCCCGGCGAGATCCTCGCCGTGATCGGCGACAACGGCGCGGGCAAATCCACGCTGATCAAGGCGATCTCTGGCGCGGTGCAGCCGGATGAGGGGCATATCTGGCTGGAAGGCCGGGAGATCGCCTTCAAGACCCCGATCGAGGCCCGGGCCGCCGGGATCGAGACGGTTTACCAGACGCTTGCCATGTCGCCTGCCCTGTCGATTGCCGACAACATGTTCATGGGGCGCGAGTTGCGCAGGCCCGGGATCATGGGGTCGGTGTTCCGCAAGCTGGACCGGGCGCGGATGGAGGCCTTCGCCCGCGAAAAGCTGAACGAGCTTGGGCTGATGACGATCCAGAACATCAACCAGGCGGTGGAAACGCTGTCGGGCGGCCAACGGCAAGGCGTCGCGGTGGCCCGCGCGGCGGCTTTCGGGTCCAAAGTGGTGATCCTGGACGAACCGACCGCAGCGCTGGGGGTGAAGGAAAGCCGCCGGGTGCTGGAACTGATCCGTGACGTGCGGTCGCGCGGCATCCCGATCATCCTGATCAGCCACAACATGCCGCATGTGTTCGAAGTGGCGGACCGCATCCACATCCACCGGCTGGGGTCGCGGCTCTGCGTGATCAAGCCGCAGGACTATTCGATGTCGGACGCGGTAGCCTTCATGACCGGCGCCAAGCTGCCCGAAGGCGTGACCGAAGCCGCCTGACGCAAAGTGGCGCGGCGTTCCGCCGCAAGTCGCTCAGGTCGCCGGCGCGGGCAAAGCCCGCTTGGCTCCGCGGTGGTTGCCATCGTTGTCCGGCCCGGTGCTGCAGCGCGGGCTCCGGGGTCTGCTGTCGGATGCCTCCGGCGGGAGTATTTGGAAAAGAGCAACTGCTTAGGCATCCGTTAACCTTGGCGGGTGCAGGATTGTCCGGCGGTACAGGGAGGAGTCCCGATGACCGCAAGGAGCAAGTCGCCCCGCCCGGCGTGGGATCCCATGCCCAGACGAAAGTCCCGTCGGGCGGCGCGCGCGCATGGCTGCGTTGCTCTTTTCCAAATACTCCCGCGCGGAGCGCTTCTTGACGGTGCGGCCATCCCACCGGTGCAGATGGGGATGCGCCAGCGCCGTCCGCAGGGGCTCGATGCCCCGAGGACGGCACCCCTTGCGGGAAAAGCGCACGAAATCGGGCGGCTGAGGCCTTGAATCCCTTGACCTGAACCCCACATCGCCCCAAACCCGCCGCGACGCACAAGCCCGCAAAAGACAAGACGCCACGACGAGGAAACTGCCCGAATGTCCCTAGCCCTGATTGCGGCCCTGCCATTTCTGGGCGCGCTTTTGCCCGGCCTGATGATCCGGGCCGGACGTGACGCCTGCGCTGCGGTCACCGGTTCGGTCACCTTGCTGGCATTGGTGCTTCTGGGGCTCAACGCGCCAACCGTGCTGGCCGGGGGGGTAATCCAGACCCAGATTGAATGGTTGCCCGCCCTTGGCCTGAACGCCAACTTCTTTCTTGACGGGCTGGGGCTGCTGTTTGCGGGGCTGATCCTTGGGATCGGCCTGCTGATCATCATCTATGCCCGCTTCTACCTGTCGAAGTCTGACCCGATGGGGCAGTTTTACACCTACCTCATGCTGTTTCAGGGCGCGATGGTGGGGATCGTCCTTTCCGACAATATCCTGCTGCTGCTGATCTTCTGGGAGCTGACCTCGCTTTCGTCCTTCCTGCTGATCGGCTACTGGAAGCACTTGCCCGAGGGTCGCCAGGGCGCGCGGATGGCTTTGGCTGTCACCGGGGGCGGCGGGCTTTGCCTGATCGCGGGGATGCTGATCCTGGGCGGGATCGTCGGCAGCTATGATCTGACCGTGATCCTTGAGAACAAGGAGATGGTCCAGGCCAGCGACTGGTATCTGCCCGCGCTGATCCTGATCCTGCTGGGGGCTTTCACGAAATCGGCGCAGTTTCCGTTCCACTTCTGGCTGCCGCATGCGATGGCGGCGCCCACCCCGGTCTCGGCCTACCTCCACTCGGCCACCATGGTGAAGGCGGGGCTGTTCCTGATGGCACGCCTCTGGCCGGTGCTGGCGGGCACGCCGGAGTGGTTCTGGATCGTCTCGACCGCCGGCCTTGTCACCATGGTGATGGCCGCCAAGATCGCGCTGTTCAAGGATGACCTGAAGGCGCTGCTGGCGTTTTCCACCGTCAGCCAACTTGGCCTGATCACCATGCTGCTGGGCTTTGGCACCAAGGCCGCCGCCACTGTGGCCGTGTTCCACATCATCAACCACGCGACCTTCAAGGCAGCCCTCTTCATGACCGCCGGGATCGTCGACCATGAGGCGCATACCCGCGACCTCCGCCGGCTTGGCGGCCTGCGCACCCTGATGCCGATCACCTTCGGGATCGCCCTGCTTGCATCACTTTCCATGGCGGGCATCGCGCCGCTGAACGGGTTCCTGTCGAAGGAGTTGATGCTGGAGGAAGCGGCCCACACGGTCTGGCTGACCCCTTGGGCGATGGGCGTGCTGGCCACGATCGGGGCGCTGTTCTCGGTCGCCTACAGCTTTCGCTTTCTGGCGCATGGCTTCCTTGGCCCGGTGCGGGATGACTATCCCCATACCCCGCATGATCCCGGCCCCGGCCTTTGGGGCGCGCCTGCCTTCCTTGCCCTGCTTGTCGTGCTGATCGGCCTGTTCCCGATGGTCACTGCTGCCTGGCTGGTCGATGTGGCCGCCAGCGCCGTGACGGGTGAAGTGGTGACGGCCAAGATCACCCATTGGCACGGGCTGGAGGCGGTGGCGCTTTGGATGTCGCTGGCGGCTGTCGGCGGTGGCCTGATGGCGCTTGGCGCCTATCCCCGCCTGCGGGCGATGTGGGACGCCACCCCCCGGCCGGAGGCGAAGCCGATCTTCGACGGCATCATCGAACCGCTTGCCGCGCTGTCCCGCACCTTGACCGACACCCTGCACAACAGTTCGCTGTCGCGGGCGGTGGCCGTGGCGGTGCTGGCGATTGCGGGCGCATCACTCTGGGCCTTCTCGGGTGGGACCCATGCCTCCGGCACGCGCGCCCTTCTGCCGGTCACGCCTGCGCTGACCGGCGTTTGGGCGGTGATGATGCTTGCGGCGCTGGCGCTGCCGTTCTTCCATCGTGACCGGGTGGTCGCGCTGGTCCTGACCGGGGTGGTGGGCCTGCTGATCGCGCCGATGTTCGCGCTGTTTTCCGCCCCCGACCTTGCCCTGACGCAGATCTCGGTCGAGGTGGTGACGATCCTGCTGATGCTGCTGGCGCTGAACTTCCTGCCGAAATCCACTCCGGTGGAAAGCCTGCCCATCCGCCGTCTGGGTGATGCCGCGATTGCGGGCATCGCGGGCGCTGGGATCGGCTGGCTGGCCTATGCGATGATGACGCGCAGCCCGGCGTTCGACCCGATCTCGGCCTTTCACCTTGCGGAATCGAAACCCGGTGCGGGGGGGACCAACGCGGTCAACACCATCATCGTGGACTTCCGCGGCTATGATACCTTTGGCGAGATCATCGTTCTCGGGATTGCTGCGCTGGTGATCTATGCCCTGTCCGAAACCCTGCTGCGCAGCCCTGCCGTGACCCGGCGACTGGCCAGCATCGCGCCTGAGCGTGAGGGTGGCGACCGCCATCCGATGATGCTGGTGGTGTCCACCCGCCTGCTTTTGCCGATGGCGATGATGGTGGGGGTCTACATCTTCCTGCGGGGCCACAACCTGCCGGGCGGCGGCTTTGTTGCGGGGCTTGTCTTCGCCATCGCTTACCTCATGCAATACATGGCGTCGGGCTATGTCTGGAGCCATGCACGCCAGCGCTATGACCACCATGTGCTGATCGGCTGGGGCGTGCTGGTGTCCGTTGTGGCAGGGGTCGGGGCCTGGGCCTTTGGCCTGCCGTTCCTGACCTCGGGCTTTGAATACGTCAACCTTTGGCCACTGGAGGAGTTTGAACTGGCGACCGCCGCAATCTTTGACCTTGGCGTGTTCCTCTGTGTCCTTGGCGCGATCCTGCTGGCACTGGCCTCGCTGTCGCGCCTTGGTCTGCGCACGGGCGAGACGGTGAACACCCGCGCCTTCGACATCAACCCGTCCGAGGCCGCAACCCTTGCCGACGCAGCCGAGGAGGCCCGCTGATGGAAGCGCTTGTCGCATCGGCCATTGGCCTTCTGACCGCCGTCGGCATCTACCTGATCCTGCGGCTGCGGACTTTCCCGGTGATCCTGGGGCTGACCTTCCTCAGCTACGGGGTGAACGTGTTTCTGTTCACCTCCGGCCGTCTGACGGTGAACGCCGCCCCGATCATCGGGCGCAGCGAACCCTATGCCGACCCCTTGCCGCAGGCGCTGGTGCTGACGGCCATCGTGATTTCCTTCGGGATGACGGCGGTCCTGATGATCATGGCCATCGGCGGCCATCTTGAGGCCGGGCATGACAAGGTGAACATCGCCAAGGACGATGACACCCAGACTGATCCGCAGACTGAGACGCAAACTGGGGACCGGACATGATGAGCCATTGGATCATCGCCCCCGTCGTCCTGCCATCGCTGGTGGCGGCGCTGATGGTCATCACCATGCGCGGCGATCTTCTGCTGCAGCGCGTGGCCGGGGTGGCCAGTATCATCGCATTGAACGGCATTGCGCTGGCGCTGCTGTGGGCTGCCACGGTTCATGGCCCCGAGGCGTATTTCCTTGGCGATTGGCCCGCCCCTTTCGGCATCGTTCTGGTCCTTGACCGGTTGTCTGCCATGATGGTTGCCCTGCTGGCCCTTCTGGCGCTGGCCGTGGTGCTTTACGCCATCGGGTCGGGCTGGGACGCCAAGGGCGCGCATTTCCACCCGCTGCTGCAATTCCTGCTGATGGGGATCGGCGGGGCCTTCCTGACCGGCGACGCCTTCAACCTGTTCGTGTTCTTCGAGGTCCTGCTGATCGCCTCCTACGGCCTGATGGTCCATGCCGGGGGCGGCACGCGCACGCGGGCAGGCATCCAGTATGTTGCCTTCAACCTTGTTGGATCATCCCTGTTCCTGTTCGCATTGGCGCTGGTCTATGGGGTCACCGGCACGCTGAACATGGCCGACCTTGCGGTGAAGCTGCCCACCTTGCCCGAGGGCGATGCCGCGCTTCTGCGCGTGGCCGCCGTGATGCTGATCATGGTCTTTGCGATCAAGGGCGCGCTGGTGCCGCTGCAGTTCTGGCTGCCCGGCACCTATGCCAACGCGCCGGGGGTTGTCGCCGCGATGTTCGCGGTGATGACCAAGGTTGGCGCCTATGCCACCCTGCGCTTTGGCACGCTGGTCTTTCCACCAAGCCTTGCCGCCACGGGCGACCTCCTCTCCAGCCTGATCCTGCCCGCCGGGCTGGTGACGCTGGTCGTTGGCGCCGTCGGCGTCCTTGGGGCGTCCACCCTGCCACGTCTGGTGGCCTTTGGCGCCATCGCCTCGATGGGCACCGCCTTCATCGCCATCGGGGCGTTCACCCCGGAGACCACCGCGGCGGCACTCTACTATATCCTGCATTCGACCCTTGCGACCGCTGCGTTGTTCCTTGTGGCTGACCTTGTCACCCGTCGCCGGACCCACGCGCGGCTGGATGATACCGCGCCCCCCATCGCGCAATCGGGGCTGATCGCGTCGCTCTACCTTGCCGCCGCCGTCGCCATGGCCGGGATGCCGCCGCTTTCCGGCTTCATCGGCAAACTTCTGGTCCTTGACGCCTTCCGCGACCAGACGGCGCTGATCTGGTCAACTGTCCTCGGCTCCTCCTTCCTGATGATCCTTGGCTACGCCCGGGCCGGTTCCCACATCTTCTGGAAGGCCAGCGCGCTTGACGCCCAGCCCGAGGAGCCGCGCCCCGAAGGCCTTGCCTTTACCGCCACCATCGGCCTTGTGGTGGCCTTGGCCCTGCTGACGATCCTTGCCGGGCCGATCACCGACTGGCTGACCGAAACCGCCGCCACGCTTTACGCGCCTGACGGTTACATCGCCGCCAACCAACTGGGACAGGAAAGGTAAGCCATGCTGAAGCGCCTGTTCCCGCACCCCTACCTGACGCTGACGCTGATCGTCTTCTGGTTCCTTCTGGTCAACCAGTGGAAGGTCGGCAGTCTGGTCATGGCCGTCTTCCTTGCCACGGTGATCCCGCACCTGACCTCGGCCTGGTGGCCGGACCGTCCAAAGGTGCGGCGTCCCTTCGGCCTTGCAGCCTATTCGATCTTGGTGATGTGGGACGTGATCGTCGCCAACTTTCAGGTGGCGCGGATCGTCCTGTTTATGCCGAAGGACAAGATCCGTTCGGCATGGGTGACTGTCCCGCTTGACCTGCGCTCACCCGAAGCGATCACGTTGCTGGCCGGTACCATCACCATGACCCCCGGCACCCTGACCGCCGACATGTCGGCCTGCGGTCGCGCGCTGCTGATCCATTCGCTGCACGCCCCCGACCCTGCCGCCGTGCGTGACGACATCAAGGCCCGGTATGAGGCCCGCCTGAAAAGGATTTTCGAATGATCCTCAGCACCGCCCTGACCTTCATGATCGGCTGCATCTGCCTCGCGCTGATCCTGAACCTGATCCGCCTGTTCAACGCCCCCACGATCACCGACAAGATCCTGACGCTGGACACGATGACGGTGAACACGCTCGCGCTGGTGGTCCTTTACGGCATCTGGGCCGGTACCGGCCTGTATCTTGAGGCGGCGATCCTTTTGGCCCTGACCAGCTTTGTCGGCACAGTCGCCTACTGCAAATACCTCCTGCGGGGGAGCATCATCGAATGACACCCACCTTGTCCCTGCTGCTGGAGCTGTTCCTTGCGGCCATGCTTGTCGGCGGCGGCATCTTCGCGCTGGTTGGCAGCTATGGCCTGCTTCGCCTGCCCCAGCCGATGCAGCGCCTGCACGCGCCGACCAAGGCCACGACCATCGGCGTCGGCGCGGCCCTTCTGGTTTCGGCCCTCGACATGGTGCCGCAGGGCAGCATCAGCTGGCAGGAGCTGCTGATCACCGTCTTCCTCCTCCTGACCGCACCAATCTCGGCCCTGTTCCTTGCCAAGACCCTGCTGATGCGGAACGAAGACCCGGCCAGCCTGCCCGACCCCGGCACCGGTACGCCTTGGGCCACACTTGAGGACGACCGCAGCGACGGCTGAGCTTGACTTTTGACCATGCGGTCAAATTTCTGCAGCCACCGCCCTTGTCCGCCCGCGCCCCGCGTGGCATCGTCACATCCATCGCTTGGCGGCGGGAGGGGACCATGGATACGACGACATCGCCCACGCAGGGTCTTTTGCCGCAGGTGACCCACGCCCGCAATCCCGGCATGGCGCTGGACCTGGACTGGGTCGCCGCCGTGCAGGCCAACACCTCCGCGATCGAGCGCCGCGCCGCCACCCTGCCCGGCCGCCGGTCGGTGAAGAAAGAGTTTCAGGCCGCTTGGCTTCTTAAAGCCATCAGCCTGATCGACCTGACCACCCTGTCCGGAGATGACACCGCAGGCCGCGTCCAGCGCCTTTGCGCCAAGGCCCGCCAGCCCGTGGCCCCCTGGATGCTGGAACGCCTGGGGATGACCGGCCTGACCACCGGCGCCGTCTGTGTCTACCACGAGATGGTCGAAACCGCCGTGCGCGCGCTGGAGGGAACCTCGATCCCTGTTGCCGCCGTCTCAACCGGCTTTCCGGCGGGCTTGTCGCCCTACAAACTTCGGATCATGGAGATCGGCGAAAGCGTCCGCGCTGGGGCGAAGGAGATCGACATCGTCATCTCCCGCCGCCATGTCCTCACGCAGAACTGGCAGGCCCTTTATGATGAGATGGCCGAGATGCGCGCCGCCTGCGGTGACGCCCATGTCAAGGCGATCCTCGCCACCGGCGAACTTGGCACGCTTCGCAACGTCGCCCGCGCCAGCCTGATCTGCATGATGGCCGGGGCCGATTTCATCAAGACCTCGACCGGGAAAGAGGGCGTCAACGCCACCCTCCCCGTCAGCCTGACCATGATCCGCGCCATCCGTGACTATGAGGCGCGCACCGGCTTCAAGGTGGGCTACAAACCCGCCGGCGGCATCGCCAAGGCCAAGGACGCGCTCGTCTACCTTTCCCTAATGAAAGACGAACTGGGCCACCCATGGCTGCAGCCCGACCTCTTCCGCTTCGGCGCCTCCAGCCTTTTGGGCGACATCGAGCGCCAGCTGGAACACCACCTTACCGGCCACTACTCCGCCGCCAACCGCCACGCGATGGGCTGACGAATGCTTCCCCACCAAACCCTCCTCGTTCGACTTCGTCTTCTCGTCGCCCCCCCTGCGAGGAGTGACGAAGTCATCGCCGAGCCCGCCCCGCATCATTGAGGGACCCCATGACCATCAAGGAAATCTTCGACAGCATGGCCTACGGCCCCGCCCCGGAATCCGCCGCAGAAGCCCTCGCCTGGATCGCCAGGCACAACGGGACCTTCGGCCACTTCATCGACGGGTCCTTCACCAAGCCGGGTGAAACCTTCGCCACGGCAAACCCCGCCACCGGCAAACCCCTCGCGCAGGTCACCCAAGGCACTGCCGAGGACGTCACCGCTGCCGTGAAAGCCGCCCGCCGCGCCCAACCCGGCTGGGCGAAACTCCCCGCCCACAAGCGCGCGCAGTATCTCTACGCGCTGGCAAGGCTCACGCAAAAGCACGCCCGCCTGCTCGCCGTTCTTGAAACCCTCGACAACGGCAAACCGATCCGCGAGAGCCGCGACATCGACATCCCCCTCGTCGCCCGCCACTTCTCCTACCACGCAGGGTTGGCCCAACTCCTCCCCTCCGAACATCCCGACCTCACCGCCTTGGGGGTCTGCGGCGCGATCATCCCCTGGAACTTCCCGCTTCTCATGCTCGCGTGGAAGGTCGCCCCTGCGTTGGCTGCCGGGAACACCATCGTCCTCAAACCCGCCGAATACACCCCCCTCACCGCCCTCCTCTTCGCCGAGATCAGCCGTGAGGCGGGCCTGCCCAAGGGTGTGCTCAACATCGTCACCGGCGACGGCAGCACCGGAGCCGCGCTGGTAGACGCGGAAGTCGACAAGATCGCCTTCACCGGCTCCACCTCCGTCGGCAAGCGCATCCGCGAAGCGACGGCCGGCACCGGCAAAGCCCTCACCTTGGAGCTTGGCGGCAAATCCCCCTACATCGTCTTCGACGACGCCGACCTCGACTCCGCCATCGAAGGCCTCGTCGATGCGATCTGGTTCAACCAGGGCCAGGTCTGCTGCGCCGGCTCCCGCCTCCTTGTCCAGGAAGGCATCGCCCCCCGCTTCTACGACAAGCTCAAGCGCCGGATGGACGGCCTGCGGGTCGGAGACCCCCTCGACAAGGCCATCGACATCGGCGCCATCGTTGACCCCATCCAGCTCGACACCATCACCCGACTAGTCAAAGAAAACCCCGAGGGCGACCACTACCAGGCCCCCTGCCCCCTCCCCGCCCAGGGCTCCTTCTACCCCCCACCCTCATCACCGGCCTCGGCACCGCCTCCCCGCTGATGCAGGAAGAAATCTTCGGCCCCGTCCTCGTCGCCATGACCTTCCGCACGCCCGAAGAAGCCGTCCAACTCGCCAACAACACCAAATACGGCCTCGCCGCGACGGTCTGGACCGAGAACATCAACCTCGCCCTCGACATCGCCCCCAAACTCAAGGCCGGAGTCGTCTGGGTCAACGCCACCAACCTCTTCGACGCCGCCGCAGGCTTTGGCGGCGTCCGCGAATCCGGCTTCGGACGTGAGGGCGGGTGGGAGGGCCTGATGGCCTACCTCAAACCCAGCCTCAAACCCGTCGCCCTCAAACCGGCCACCACACCAGCGGTCCCCAGCGAGCCACAAGTCGACGCCCTCGACCGTACCGCCAAGATGTACATCGGCGGCAAACAGGCCCGGCCGGACTCCGGCTACTCGCAACCCGTCTACAGCCCCAAAGGTAAACTCCTCGGCCATGTCGGCATCGGCAACCGCAAGGACATAAGGAACGCGGTCGAAGCCGCCCACGCCGCCAAATCCTGGGCCAAGACCACCGCCTACAACCGCGCGCAGGTCCTCTACTTCATCGCCGAAAACCTCTCCGCCCGTGCCACCGAGTTCGCCACCAGACTGCAAGACCTCACCGGCAAACCCGGCCAGACCGAGGTGGACGCGAGCATCCAACGCCTCTTCACCTACGCCGCCTGGGCCGACAAATATGACGGGCACGCCAAATCCGTCCCCATCCGCGGCATCGCGCTGGCGATGAACGAGCCCACCGGCGTGATCGGCGCGCTTTGCCCCGACGAGGCCCCCCTCCTCGGCCTCATCTCCCTCATGGCCCCCGCCATCGCGATGGGCAACACGGTGATCCTCGTCCCCGGCCAGCACCCCCTGAGCGCCACCGACTTCTACCAGATCCTCGACACCTCCGACGTCCCCGCCGGGGTCGTCAACATCGTCACCGGCCCTCCGCAAGACCTCGCCAAGAGCCTCGCCGGCCACATGGACGTCGACGCGGTGTGGAGCTTCTCCTCCCACCCTCTCTCCGCCCTCATCGAGCGCGAGGCGGCCAGCAACGTCAAACGCACCTGGGTCAACCACGGCCGCGCGAGGAACTGGATGGGACCCGAGGGCGAAGGCCGGACGTTCCTGTCCCAGGCCACCGAGGTCAAGACAGTCTGGGTGCCGTATGGGGAGTGAGGCCAACAGCGATTGGCCGTAGGGTGGGTGCCAACCCACCGCCCCCAATCCCTTGCGGCCGCTACGCTCGCCCCGCCGCCGCACTCAGCGTCAAAGGATCAATCCCCATCCCCCGCAGCGCCGCTGACCATTTCACCCGGTCATCCGCCCCGAACACCAGCCCCTCCGCCGCATCACAGGTCAGCCAGTCGTTCCGCGCGATCTCGGCCTCCAGCTGGCCCGGCCCCCAGCCGGAATAGCCCAGCGCCAGCAAGGCGTTGGCCGGCCCCCCGCCCTTGGCCAAAGCCTCCAGAATATCCGTCGTCGCGGTCATGCCGTACCCGCCCGGCACAGCCATCGTGCCCCGGCCCATCTGCCAGTCGGGGGAGTGCAGGACAAACCCCCGCCCCCGCTCCACCGGGCCGCCCAGATGGACGTGGATATCCCGCCCCTCGGGCACGCGGGGGATGCCAAGGTGCTCCAGCAGCCCGGAAAAGCTCAGATCCTCCAGCGGCTTGTTGACGATCAGCCCCATGGCCCCATCGCCCGAATGCGCACAGACCAGGATCACGCTTCGGTCAAAGCGCGGGTCTGCCATGCCCGGCATCGCGATCAGGATCTGTCCGGCCAGGTCCATCATGTTTTCGCTCCCGAAACCATGCCCTCAACATGGCCCCCGGGGGCGCGGGTCTCAAGCCCCTTTGGCGGAAGATCACGCTCACGTTCCTTCGCCGCAAAGTGATTTCCCTTGGGAAGGTCACTCTTTATGGTGCTGGCATGACCAGAACCGTGCTTTCCCTTCTTCTCGCCCTGACGACCACACCGGCGGCTGCAACCACGCAGGATGATGTCCTGTCCGCCATCTTGCGCCCCGGGTGGCAGATGGACAGCGGCGCGCATATGGCGGCCATGGACATGACCCTTGCGCCGGGATGGAAAACCTATTGGCGCAGCCCGGGCGAGGCGGGCATTCCCCCCAGCTTTGACTGGTCAGGTTCGACGAATGTGAAGTCCGTCCATATCCACTGGCCCGCGCCTTCGGTGTTTGAAACCAACGGCATGCAGACGATCGGCTACCATGACCGGCTGCTTTTGCCGATCGAGGTGGTGGCGGTGGACCCGTCCATGCCTGTCAAGCTGCAGGTGTCGGTTGACCTTGGGGTCTGTGACGAAATCTGTCTGCCAGCCAACCTTGCGCTGATCGCTGACCTGATGCCCCCCGGCGCGCCGGATGAGGGGATCCGAAGCGCGCTGAAGACACTGGCCACCTCGGCGCTTGATGCGGGGGTGACGACGGTGTCTTGCGTGGTCGATCCGATTGCGGATGGCTTGCGCCTGACCGCGCGGATGCGCCTTCCCGATCCGGGCAGCCCCGAGGTTGTGGCGTTTGAAACCGCCGACCCCGCAGTCTGGGTGTCCGAGGCCGTGACCCAGCGCGAGGGGGGGGAGTTGGTCACGATGACGGAACTGGTTCCACCCGACGGGGCGCCCTTTGCCCTTGACCGGTCCGGGGTGGTGATGACGATCCTGTCGCAAGGCCGCGCGATCGAGGTTCGGGGCTGCCCGGCGCCTTGACGTTGCAAAGCTGCCCGCTGTCGCGCCTTGCTGCCGGAACCGGACTGCGGGAGGAACGGCCTAGCCCTGACCGCGCTGCTGACGCAGGGTGACCAGCGCGGCAAGGGCCGACACCACCCAAAGGGCCAGCGCTCCGATCAGAAACAGCCCCGCCGCTGTCAGGCCAACGGGCGCGCCGGCCAACTCTGGCCACAGCGCCATCAGCCAGCCCGGCAAAGCCCCGGTCAGCGCAGACCAAAGCGGCAGGACAGCGGCCAGCGCCAGCATCCCCGCCGCCCCTGCTGCCACGGCCAGACGCGCCCCGCGCGGGCCACGGCGCATAACCCGCTTCAAGGCGCGGAAGGCGCGGGCGACATCGGTTTGCGCGGCCAGCAGGGCCGGGACTACGACCAGCACCAGCAGCATCCCGAACCCAAGGCCGAACACCAGCGTGATCACCGTGGGCTTCAGGAACTCGGCCTGAGACGATTCTTCGTAAAGCAACGGCGCCAGCCCCAGCACCGTGGTCAGGGTCGTCAGCAGGACCGGGCGGAACCGGTCGGCCACGCCGTCGATGATCGCCGGTCGCAAGCCGCGGCGTTCTGAATACTGGTCGATGGTGCTGACCAGAACGATGCTGTCGTTGACGATGATCCCCGCCATGCCGATCAGCCCAACGATGGAGAACATCGACAACGGCATCCCCCAGACCCAATGTCCGAAGACCGCGCCGACAAGGCCGAAGGGGATCACCGACATCACGACCAGCGGCCGCGTCCAATGCGCGAAGATCCAGGCGAGCGCCAGGTAGATGCCCAGCAGGCACAGCACCAGCCCAACGGCGGCGCCCCCCAGAAACTCGCGCTCATCCGCGGCCTGGCCGGAAAGCTGCCAGTCCAGCCCGAATTCCTGCGCCACGCGGGGCAGGATCTCTTCGTTCAGGGCGCGCTGCACTTCGGTGGCACGGGCCGGGTCGTCCTCGGCAAGCGCGCCGGTCACGCTGACGGTGCGCTGCCCGTTTTCGCGCCGCACCGTTGAAAAGCCAGACCGGCTTTCCACCTGAACGATTTCGGACAAGGGCACATAGACCCCGGCCCCGGCGCGGATCAGGCTGGTGTTCAGGAAATCCGCCGTCAGTTCCGCTTCCGGCAGTTCCACCCGGATGGACGCCTCGCGCGGGCCATCGGGGAAGGTCGCCGCTTCGATCCCGCTCAGCCGTTCGCGCAGGGCGCGGCCAAGGGTGGCGGTGTCAAAGCCCAAGGCGTCACCCTGCGGGGTCAGGGTCAGGATCAGCTCTTCCTTGTCATAGGACAGCGAATCTTCCAGGCCCGACACTTCGGGATAGGCCGAAAGCTCTGCCTTAAGGGCCTCAGCCGCTGCTTTCAGCGTCTCGGCTTCGCCACCGTAAAAGTCGACGGACAGGGAATCGCCCCCCGGCCCGAAAAACGCGTTCCGGAAGCTAAGCTCTTCCAGAAGCGGATGCGCCACAACCTCGTCCTGCAGGGCCGTGATGACCTCGGACGTGGGATAGGGCCGCTGGTCGGGGCTGATCAGTTCCATCGAGATCGAGCCGATCAGGTCTGGCCCCTTGGTGTCGGCACCGGCCAGCCTGCGCCCGACCCCGCCGCCGATTTCCGCCAGCACGAAGGTGGCCGGGCTCTGGCCATGCTCGGCCTCGAACCGCGCCATGACCGCATCGGTCGCGCGCTGCAATTCGCGCAGCATCTCCAGCGTGTCGTCGCGCGTGGCACCGGGCAGCATGGAAAAACTGCCGCTGACCGAGGCCTGTTCGGGCGGGGCGAAGAAGCGGAACTGGACGTCACCCCGGATGAACAGCGCCACCTGCAGCGCCAGCGCCAGCACCGTGGCGGCCAGCACGGGATAGCGCGCGATGATCACCCAGCGCATGACCGGGCGGATGACCCAGGTTTCAAACCATGCCATGCCCCGGTTCACCTGACGCGAGGGCCAGTCGTACCAGCGGTCCTCCCCTGTGGCGGTGAGCGAATGTTTCAGGTGGTTCGGCAGGATCAGGAAACACTCCACCAGCGAGGCGATCAGCACCACCACCACCGTCAGCGGGATGGCCAGGATCAGCTCACCAAACCGCCCGCCGACGGCCAGCAGGCCAAGGAAGGCGATGATCGTGGTGATGGAGGACGCAAAGACCGGTGCCGCCATCCAGCGCGCGGCGTTTTCGGCGGCCAGCGCAGGCGGTTCCCCCAGCTTGCGCACGCGGAAGTCGGCGTGTTCGCCAACCACGATGGCGTCATCGACCACGATGCCCAGCATGATGATCAGCGCAAAGAGCGACATCATGTTCAGCGTCACCCCAAGCGCCCACATTCCGGCAAGCGCCGCGATCATGGCCGCAGGAATGCCCGCCGCGACCCAAAAGGCGATGCGGGCGTTCAGGAACAGGAACAGCAGCCCCAGCACCAGCGCCAGCCCGGTCAGGCCATTGTCGATCAACAGGACCAGCCGGTCGCTGATCTGTTCGGCCCGTGTGCGGACCAGTTCCACCGTCACACCGGGCGGCAGGCCAAGCTGCATCTGCGCTGCGACGTCCGAAACGGTGGCCTGCATGCGGATCGCGTCACCGTCATCGGCCCGGTCCACCCGGATGGCCATCGCCGGGTTGTCCCCGACAAAGGACGCCCGCACCGAGTTGACGCTGTTGGCGCGAAGGGTGGCGATGTCGCCCACAGTCAGCGTGCTGCCATCCGGGGCCGACCGCAGGATGATCGCCCCGATTTCCGCCGCCGTCCGCCGTTCCGTCCCGGTCCGCAGCCGCGCGCCCTCACCCAGTTCGCCCGCCGGGGAATCCGCCACGGCAGCAGCGATGGCGCTGGCCACGTCGGCCATGGTGATGTCGTGGCGCATCAGCACGGTCGACGGGATTTCCACCACCAGTTCCGGGCTGGCCAGCCCGGTGATGGTGGCGCGCGTGATCCCGGCTGAAAACAGGCGGCCAGTGAATTCATCGGCGAAACGCGCCAACTGATCCACGCCCACCGGCCCGCTGATCAGCACATCCGTGACCCGGTCCCGCCAGGCCGCCGAGGCAACTATCGGATCTTCGGATCCTTCGGGCAGGGTGTTGACCGCGTCGACGGCGGCCTGCACCTCTTCCTCGGCGGCGGCAAGGTCGAATTTCGGTTCGAATTCAAGATCAATGTCGGCGCGGCCCTCACTGGCGCTGGATGTCACGCCCGCCACCCCGTCAATCGCCAGAAACACCGGCTCCAGCACCTGAACAATCGCGCGGTCGACATCTTCGGCCCCGGCACCATCCCAGACGACGGTGACGCCAACCTCGTTCAGGATCACATCGGGAAAGTACTGCGCCCGCATGTTGGACGCGGCGACAACCCCCGCCACCACCATGAGGACCAGCAGCAGGTTGGCAATGGTCCGGTGGCGGGCAAAGTAGCGGATCAGGTCCATCTTACCCGTCCATCCGCCGCTCCAGCCGGTCGATCATCTCGGCCGGAACGGTTTCCGCTTCAAGCGCGCGCAGCAGGGCGGTCTTTTCCGCCTCGGCAAGCGATTGACTGGCTTCGACCAGCGCCATCAGAACCGCCCGGCGTTCGGGGGTCAGAAAGACATCAGCCGCGGCCTGCGGGCGGATCGGGCGAATGCGGATGCCGTCACCCAGAAAGGCCGACCTTTCGGACACCACATCACGCCCGGCAAGGCTGCCCACGCGGATGATCACGTCATCGCCGTGCCGCCGCAGGACATCAACCGCGACTTCCTCCAGCCGATCCTCGGCGCCAAGGGCAAGCAGGGTGCCGTTGCGCCCCAATGCCGTGGCGGGCAACACCGCAGCATCTGGCAAAGCTGCCTCCTCGATGCTGACCGACACGAAGTCGCCCGGCTGCAACAAGGTTTCCACACCCGGTGCGGCGTCCATGGCGACATAGACCAGACGACCGGTCTGACCTTCGCCAACCGCCGCACCCACCCGGTCCAGCCGGCCCGTCAAGGTCACCTCGCCCGCGCCACCCGGACGGACGGTGACAAGCGCGTCGCGCAAGGCGCCATCAGATCCAAGCAGGCCGCCGAACTGCGCCGTCGACAAGCGCACGGCCACGTCCAGCGCCAGCAGGTCGACGATCCGCCCGAACACTTCATTCGCGCCGACGACGGCTCCGGTCACCAGTGTCACGCCATCGACACGGCCCGCCAGCCCGGCGCGCAGTTCGGTATCCGCAAGTCCGCGTTCCGCTTCGGTCAGGGCGATCTCGGCCCGCGTCACCGCAACTGCCGTCTGATCCACCCGCGCGATGGCGGAAGCCAAGGCCTGCCGCCGCGACAGCACCGACTGATCCGCCGCCGACAGCGCCAGTTCTGCCGTCTCGACCGCTTGCGAAGACCCCGCCCCGCGCGCGGCAAGGTCCTGTTGCCGGGCCAAGGCCTGCCGCCGCAACTCCACCTGCGCCTCGGCTGCTGCAAGGTCGTCGCGGGCCAGATCCACTGCAGCCACCGCCTCATCCGCTGCGGCACGCGCCTCGGTCAGGCCCGCCTGCGCAAGCGCAAGCGCCTCAGCCGCCGGGGCCGGGTCCAACCGGACCAGCACCTCGCCTTCAGTCACGGCAAGTCCGTTGCGAAAGCTGTCCGCAACCCAGACCACCGTGCCCCCGGCCCGGCTCCGCAGTTCCAGCGTCCGCCGCGCCTCGACCTTGCCGAAGGCGGTCATCTGCGGTGTGACCGTTCCCGGCGTCAGGGTCAGCACATTGGCCGCGACCACGCGTTCTTCGGGGGTGCGGCCGGGGCGATCATCGGAAAGGCTTTGCCGCAGGGCATTTCCCACCGTCACAGCTGCCAGCCCCAGAAGGCCCAGCGTCACCGCAAGAAGGAAGAGCCCCGTCAGACTTCGCCTCAGAAACCGCATACCTGCCTCTTGATTGGTGGCCAAGACCTAGCGCAACAGCAGCACAACACCAGCAAAGATGGCCCGGCATACGCAGATGTTACGCGCCGGGCGGCTATTTCCGTCGCAAATGCTCTTCCAGCCGCGGCATGATTTCGACAAAGTTGCAGGGGCGGTGGCGGCTGTCGAACTGAAGGACCAGAATTTCGTCCCAGGCATCCCGGCACGCCCCGGGGCTGCCGGGCAGCGCAAATAGGTAGGTCCCCCCCGCCACACCGCCACAGGCGCGGCTTTGCACGGCGCTGGTGCCGATCTTCTGCATGCTGACGAGGGTGAACACCGTCCCGAACGCCTCGATCTCTTTCTCATAGACATCCCGGTGCGCTTCCACCGTGACATCCCGCCCGGTCAGGCCAGTGCCCCCCGTGGTCAGGATGGCATCCACCCCGGGGTCGGCGATCCAGTCCCGCAGCCGGGCGGCGATGGTGGCGCGCTCATCCGGCACGATCCCGCGCGCCGCCAGCATATGCCCTGCCCCCGTCAACCGCTCGACCAGCGTGTCACCGGACCGGTCCGTGTCGGGGGTCCGGGTGTCGCTGACCGTCAGCACGGCGATGCGGACCGGATGGAAGGGCAGGCTTTCGTCAATGCGCGACATGTCAGGTCCTTTGCAGCAGCGCCAGACGCAGCGCCAGCGCGCCGAAGATACCCGCGCTGATCCGGCCAAGCCAGCGGGCAAAGCCGGCAGACCGCGCCAAGCGCTGGCCGATGGATCCGGCGAAAAGCCCGACTGTCCCGTTCACGATCAGCCCGCCAAGGCTGAACACCACCCCAAGCGTCAGGAACTGCGGCAGGATCGGGCGGGCAGGATCCACGAACTGCGGCAGGAACGCCAGAATGAACAGAATGACCTTGGGGTTCAGCAGGTTGACCATCAGCGCCTGCCCGAACACGCGAAGCGCGGGGCTGGGGCTGACCTCGGTGCCCGTGGGCAAGGGCGACCGCAGCGCCGACAGGGCCAGCCACAACAGATACGCCACGCCCAGCCAGCGGATCGCCTCGAACGCCGCCGGATGGGTCGCGACCAGCGCGCCAAGGCCAAGGGCGGCCAGCGTGACATGCACCATCCCCCCCGCCGCGATGCCAAAGTTCGCCGCCATCGCCGCCCGCCGCCCCCCGCGCAGCCCCTGCCCAAGGCAGAACATCATGTCCGCCCCCGGCGTCAGGTTCAGCGCAAGGCCCGCAGGGATGAACGCCAGAAGGACAAGGGGATCGACCGCAAGCATCATCCCCGCAGCCTGCCCCGCAGGGCCAGCAGATCGGCCCAGGCCTCACGCTTGGCGGCGGGGTTGCGCAGAAGGTAGGCCGGATGCGTCATCGGCAGCAGCGGTTTGCCCAAGGCCTGCGTCCAGTTGCCCCGCGCCCGCAGGATGCCCTTGGCCCCGGTCAGCGCCATCAGGGGCGTGTTGCCCATCACGACGATCACATCAGGATCAACCAGCGCGATGTGACGCTCGACAAAGGGTTGCATCATGGCAATCTCGGCCGGCTCCGGGTCACGGTTGGCAGGGGGGCGCCAGGGCATGACATTGGTGATGTACAGCGCCATCCGGGGATCGGGTGAGGTGCGGGACA
Organism: Tabrizicola piscis; assembly: GCF_003940805.1. Taxonomy (NCBI): domain Bacteria; kingdom Pseudomonadati; phylum Pseudomonadota; class Alphaproteobacteria; order Rhodobacterales; family Paracoccaceae; genus Tabrizicola; species Tabrizicola piscis. The sequence goes on along the minus strand of NZ_CP034328.1, from coordinate 2,976,178 downwards.
TCCCGATGGCCGCAAACATGCGGTCCAGCAACTGCCCGGCACGGCCAACGAAGGGGCGGCCTTCAAGGTCTTCCTCCCGGCCCGGGGCTTCGCCAAGGATCAGCACCCGCGCTTCGGGGTTGCCATCGGCAAAGACGGTGTTGCGCGCGCCCCGCTTCAACTCGCAGTGGTCATAGGCTTGCAAAGCCCCCAGCAGGTCCTCCAGCGTCGCCGCCTGCGCTGCCAACGCCTTGGCGACCGCGACCGGATCGGTGCCGGCCACCGGCTCTGCCATCGGCTGCGCGGGGCTGCGGGACGCAGCCGCTTTCGGAGCCTCCGCCGCCAGATCATAGCGGTTGACCGGGGCATCCCCGATCACCTCATCCACCCCGGCATCGACCTGCCAGGCCAAAGCCGCAAGCGAGGCGTGCCAGTCATCCGTGATGTCGGCGGCGATTCCCATACCGGCAAGACTAGGCGCTGGACGGGCCGGGGGCCAGAACCTATCGGGCAGCCGCGGCCAGCCCCGCTTCACCCTGACGCTTGCCCCGCATCCCCCGGTTTGCCATAGAGGGTGAAATCGAAGGGATACCGCCCATGGCCTTCCGCGCCCGCCACCTTCTGGGGATCGAACAGCTTGCCCCGCTGGAGATCACGACGGTCCTTGATCTGGCTGAACGCTATGTCGACCTGAACCGCCGAACGGTCAAACAGTCCGACACGCTGGCGGGGATGACGCAGATCAACCTCTTCTTTGAGGCCTCCACCCGAACCCAATCCAGCTTTGAACTGGCGGGGAAACGCCTCGGGGCGGATGTGATGAACATGTCGGTCGCCAATTCTTCGGTGAAGAAGGGCGAAACCCTGATGGACACCGCGATGACGCTGAACGCGATGCACCCCGATCTGCTGGTGGTGCGCCACGGGTCGTCGGGCGCGGTGAACCTTTTGGCGCAAAAGGTGGATTGCGCCGTCCTGAACGCGGGCGACGGGCGGCATGAACACCCCACGCAGGCGCTGCTCGACGCGCTGACGATCCGCCGCGCCAAGGGCCGGCTCCAGCGCCTGACCGTCGCGATTTGCGGCGACATCGCCCATTCCCGCGTGGCGCGGTCCAACCTGATCCTTCTGGGCAAGATGGAAAACCGCCTGCGCCTGATCGCGCCGCCGACGCTGATGCCATCAGGCGTCGAAGACTTTGGCTGCGAGCTGTTCGACGACATGCGCGAAGGGCTGAAGGGCGCTGACGTGGTGATGATGCTGCGGCTGCAGAAGGAACGGATGGACGGCGGCTTCATCCCCTCGGAACGCGAATATTACCACCGCTACGGTCTGGACGCCGAGAAACTGGCCTTTGCCGCGCCGGATGCCATCGTGATGCACCCCGGCCCGATGAACCGGGGCGTGGAAATCGACGGCGAGCTTGCCGATGACATCAACCGCAGCGTCATTCAGGAACAGGTGGAAATGGGGGTTGCGGTCAGGATGGCCTGCATGGACCTGCTGGCGCGCAACCTGCGGGCCGAGCGTGGCCGGAAGATCGTGGGGATGATGGCGTGACCCTTTCGCCCACCTCCTCGGGGTCTTTGACCCTCGTCGGACTGCACCCCGGCGAAGAGCGCATGAAATGCGACGATGAGCGCGCGGAAGGAAGATCACGATGACCCAAGACCGCAAACCCCCGAAATCCGACGCCCGCATCGGCGGCATGGTGGCGACCGTTGTCTTGCTCTTCCTCGCCGTCTTCACCACCGTCATCATCTGGATCGCCTGATGGCCCGCATCGAACCTGACAGCGTGATGGGCCACGCCGCCCCCCTGCTGGAGGGTGAGAAAGTCGTGCAAGAGTTCCGCCCCGACCGCACCGCCTATTGGCGGGCGCATCTGGTGATGGCGGTCATCCTTGGCATCTTTGCCGGGCTGATCCTGCTCTGGCAGGGCAACCCCTATCCCGTGGTCGGCCCGGTGGCGGCTGTCCTCGCCATTGGCGTCAGGGCGGCCTATGTCGCCTCCGAAGCGCTGGCCGAGGTCTGGCGCCTGACCAATCGCCGTCTGCTTGGCCCGGCCGGACGGGTGGTGCCCTTGACCCAGCTTGGCACCGCCCGCCCCTTCCTTGGCGCGGTGCAGGTCACGACGACACTGGGCGACAGGCACCTGATCAAGTATCAGTCAGACCCCGCTGCCGTTGCCACCAGACTGCAACTGGCCGGTCAGAGGGCCGGTCATGGCTAAGGCATGGGAAGATTGTTTCCAGCCGGGGGAAAAACTGCTTTGGGAAGGCGCGCCACTGCCGGGGGTGCGGGGTCGCGCCAAGATCATCGGCATGGCGCTGTTCGGGCTGCCCTTCCTTGTGATCGGCGGCGGGCTTTGCATCGCCGGGCTTGTCGCGGTCTTTGGCGGCCAAACCCTGACGGAAAAGGGGTTGGGGCTGTTCCTGACCCTGTTTTCGCTGCCCTTCGTCGGGGTTGGGGTGTTCCTCGTCTTCGGCCAGTGGTACGTCGCCGCCCAGTCCCACCGCCGCATCCGCTATGCGCTCAGCACCCGCTGCGCCTATGTCGCCAAGTCCTGGTGGACCCAGACCATCGAAAGCTACCCGATCCTGCCAGCCAGCAGCATCGGCCTTGAAAAGGGCCAGTCTGCCGATTCTGTCTGGTTTCATGCAAGGGACGAGAAGGATTCGGATGGCGACCGCAGCACGACACGCATAGGCTTTGAACATATCGCCGACGGGGACAGCGTCTATCGGCTGATCCGCAGCATCCAGATGGGCACCGAATGATCCTGCACTTTACCAACGCCCGCCTCATCGACCCCGAGGGCGGGACCGAAGACCTTGGCAGCCTGACCGTGAAGAACGGGCTGATCGTGGCGCGCGATGGCACCGCACCGAAAGGGGCCAAGGTCATCGACTGCGGCGGCAAGTGCCTTGCCCCGGGCATCGTGGACATCGGCGTCAAGATAGGTGAGCCGGGTGAGCGACACCGCGAAAGCTTTCGCTCTGCGGGGCTTGCGGCGGCGGCCGGCGGGGTGACCACCCTTATCGCGCGCCCCGATACGCTGCCCGCGATCGACACGCCCGAGGTGCTGGAATTCGTCACCCGCCGCGCGGCGGAAAGCCCGGTTCGCATCCGCCACATGGCCGCCCTGACCAAGGGCCGCGACGGGCGCGAAATGACCGAGATCGGCTTTCTGCGCGACGCAGGCGCCATCGCCTTTACCGACGCCACCCGCGTTTCCACGGAAGCCAAGGCGATGACTCGCGCGATGAGCTATGCCCGCTCGCTTGGGGCATTGGTCGTCTGCCACCCTCAGGACCCCGGCCTGTCGGCGGGGGCCTCGGCCACGTCGGGCAAGTTCGCCTCGCTGAAGGGTATTCCGGCCGTGTCGCCGATGGCCGAAAGGATGGGACTGGAGCGGGATCTGGCCTTGGTCGAAATGACCGGCGTCGCGTACCACGCCGACCAGATCACCACGGCGCGTGCCCTGCCCGCCCTTGCCCGCGCCAAGGCGGCGGGGCTGGATGTCACGGCCGGCACGTCGATCCACCACCTGACGCTGAATGAATTTGACGTGGGCGACTACCGGACCTTCTTCAAGTTCACGCCCCCCCTGCGGTCCGAGGTGGACCGGCTGGCCATCGTCGCTGCCGTGGCGGATGGGTCGATCGACATCATCAGCTCGATGCATACGCCCGCGGATGAAGAATCCAAGCGCCTGCCGTTCGAAGAGGCGGCGGCGGGTGCCGTGGCCCTTGAAACCTTCCTCCCCGCCGCCATGCGGCTGTACCACGCAGGCCACCTGAGCCTTGCCGCCCTGTTTCGCGCCATGGCCCTGAACCCCGCCACCCGCCTTGGCCTGCCGCAGGGTCGCCTGACCCCCGGCGCGCCTGCCGACCTTGTCCTGTTTGACCCTGACGCTCCGTTCCTGATGGACCGCTTCAAGCTGCGGTCCAAGTCGAAGAACACCCCGTTTGACGGCGCGCGGATGGAGGGTAAGGTGCTGGCAACCTTCGTCGGCGGGACGCAGGTCTTTGCTGCGGAAGAATAGCCATGCCGGAAATCACCACTGACCAGTCCTTGCTGATCCTGACGGCGGTCCTGGCCTACCTTCTGGGGTCGATCCCCTTCGGCATCGTGATCACCCGGGCCCTTGGGCTTGGGGACCTGCGCAGGATCGGCTCGGGAAACATTGGTGCCACGAATGTCCTGCGGACCGGGAACAAGGGCGCTGCCCTTGCCACGCTGGTCCTTGACGCGGCCAAGGGCGGGATCGCGGTGCTGGTCGCGCGGGCGCTGCTGGCCGAGGATGCGGCGCAGGTTGCCGGGTTGGCGGCGTTTCTGGGGCATCTGTTCCCGGTCTGGCTGGGCTTCAAGGGCGGCAAGGGGGTGGCGACCTTTCTTGGGACGCTGATCGCGCTGGCCTGGCCGGTGGGGCTTGCGGCCTGCGCGACCTGGGCGGTGGTCGCGGCGATCACCCGGACATCATCGGTCGCGGCGCTGATGTCGGCTGCGAGTGTGTCGGGATGGCTGTTCTTTTTCGGGGAGGGCCGGATGCTGTTTCTGGTCGTCATCCTGACGATCCTTGTCTACATCCGCCACGCCGCGAACCTGCGGCGGATCAAGGCGGGGACCGAGCCGAAGATCGGCCGGAAGGGGACGACAGAGGCCGGAGTGACAGACGCGGGTGCATGAGTGTCCCGGGCAGGGACAGTGGTGACCGCACGCAAATTCAATGGCTTGCCTGCGGGTATTAACCGGCGGTTAACGATAAGCCATCCTGCCGCCAGCCACAGACCGAAGATCATTGCGCAGCCGCGCAAGCGCGACTGCAAGCCTTTTGTCTCGCCCCATGCGCGCGAAGGGCGCGCATGGGTCTCGGCAGCGGGGGTTTCACACCCCCGCACCCCCGTGGGATATTTTGCAGAAAGGAAAGACGGGATCAGGCTAGAGAGGGTTGTGCCTGTCGGTCAGAGCGATGCCGCGTCGTAAAGCGGGGCGAGGCTTTGGCCCCACGCGCCTTGGTAAAGCGCAAGCCAGCGGTCGGCCTGCACCTGTCCGGTCTTCAGGCTTTCGACAAGCGGTTGAAGCTGCGCCTCTTCCCCGAGGCCACGCGCTGCAAGACCGGCGTGGCTGAGGCCGACGGCGGCGCGGGCGAGGTCGATCAGCTTGACCGAGCCGGCTTCGCCCTGCAGGGCCGAGACGGAGGCTGCAACCCGCAGCCCTTCGCGCGTGTCCGCATCAAGGCCCTTGACCAGATCCCAGGCGGCATCGAGTGCTGTCTGGTCATACATCAGGCCGACCCAGAAGGCGGGAAGCGCCGCGATATGGGCCTGATCACCGCAATCGGCCCCGCGCATTTCGATGTATTTCTTCACCCGCGCTTCGGGGAAGACCGTGGTCATATGGTCCGCCCAATCGGACAGGGTGGGCTTTTCGCCGGGCAGCGCTGGCAATTGACCCTTCAGGAAATCGCGGAAGCTTTGGCCCAGCGCGTTGATGTATTTCCCGTCGCGGTAGACGAAATACATTGGCACATCGAGGACCCAATCGACATAAGCCTGAAAGCCCATGCCGTCTTCGAAGGCAAAGGGCAGCATGCCCGTGCGGCTGTTGTCCAGCCCGCGCCAGATGCGGCTGCGCCAGCTTTTGTGGCCATTCGGCTTGCCGTCGAAGAAGGGGCTGCTGGCAAAAAGCGCCGTTGCCACGGGCTGCAGCGCCAGCGCCACGCGCAGTTTCTTGACCATGTCGGCTTCGGACGCGTAGTCGAGGTTCACCTGCACGGTCGAGGTGCGGTACATCATCTGCGTGCCATGGGTGCCGACGCGGCCCATGTAATCGGTCATCAGCCGGTAGCGGCCCTTGGGCATGACCGGCATCTGGTCGTGCCCCCATTCCGGCGCGGCACCGATCCCCATGAAGCGGATGCCCAGCGGGTCGGCGATGGAGCGCACTTCGTCGAGGTGGTTTTGCAGTTCCGCCGCGACCTCCAGCGTGGACGCCAGCGGCGCGCCGGACAGTTCGAACTGCCCGCCCGGTTCAAGGCTGACATTCGCACCGTTGCGGGTCAGGCCGATGACATGGTCGCCTTCCCGCACCGGGGTCCAGCCATAGCGGGCGGCCAGCCCGTCAAACAGCGCGGAGATTGAGCGGGGACCGGCATAGGGCAAGGGCGCGCGGGTGTCGGTCAGCCAGCCGAACTTTTCATGTTCCGCGCCGATCAGCCATTGGTCCCGGGGTTTGGAGCCTGCCTCCATATAGGCGGCAAGCTGGTCGAAGCTTTCGATCGGCCCACCGCCGGACTGAGGAATTGACATGGCCGTGCTCCGGGACTTTCAGGACGTGGGGACCGGTGGGGACCGGGCGCCCATGGGTGTCAATTGCGCAGGCCCAAGTCAAGGCCCCGTCAGGGTGTGCCGGGGGTCGGAAGGGGGCGATCACCGCACAATGACCCCTGCGCCACTGCGCGCCCAGATCAGCCGGTCAACCGCATTCAGCGCGACCACGCGGCTGTCGGTGGTGGTTTCAGCCGACAGGGCGGCGACCAGGGCGGCGGTGTCCATGCCCGGCAGGGTGGCGAAGGCGTCAAACAGCGCCTCGGCCCCGGCGGATTCGACCGGGATGTGCAGCGCCTCGCCCTCGGTCGGGCGGAGTTTCCAGATGCGGCGACCGCGCAGGGTCAGCAGGCGGACTTCGGCAAGGTCGGGCAGGCCGACAAAGCCGCCGGTGCGGGGGCCAAGATAGGCGATCTGGGCTTCGGTCACCCGGACGATGCCGGGCGCTTCGCCCGCCTGAGCAAAGCGCAGGCGGCGGGTGGACAGGACGGCCCAGCCGATCCCGGTTGCCAGCAGGATCAGGCCAAGGACCGGGTAGGCATAGCCGCCCCAAGTCATCACCCAGAGCCCCGCTGCGGCAAGGGCAAGCGCGGCCAGCGCCTCGCGCCAGCGGTAGAGACCCTCGGCGACTTCAGGGCGCAGAAAGCTCATGTCCAGTCACCGCAGGAGGCTTGCCACAGGGTCAGGGCGGCGACAGCGGCGGTGTCGGCGCGCAGGATGCGCGGGCCAAGGGACAGGGGCGTGACAATGGGCAGGGCGCGTAGGCGTTTGGCCTCATCTGCGGAGAAGCCACCTTCGGGGCCGATCAGGATGGCGGCGGGGCCTTCGGCAGGCGTCAGGCGCGCAGGTTGGTCCAGCGTTGTTTCGTCGCACCAGTAGAGGCGGCGGTCTGCGGGCCACTGTGACATGAGCTTTTCCAGCGCGACCAGTTCCGCCACTTCCGGCAGGTAGGTGGCGCCGCATTGCTCGGCCGCCTCCATCGCATGGGCTTGCAGGCGGTCTTGCCGGATGCGGTCGGCGTTGGTGTGGCGGGTCTGGACGGGCAGGATGCGGCGGGCGCCCAGTTCGACGGCCTTTTCCACGATGAAATCGGTGCGGGCCTTCTTGATCGGCGCAAAGAGGAGCCAGAGGTCAGGCGGCAGGTGCAGCGGGCGGGTCTGCGTGTCGCAGGTGGCGATGGCGCCGCGTTTGCCGGCTGTGGTCAGGGTGGCGCGCCATTCGCCGTCGCGGCCGTTGAACAGCAGAATGGCCGCGCCGGGCGCAAGGCGCATGACCCCGGTCAGGTAATGCGACTGGGCCTCGGACAGGGGCACGGCTTGCCCGTGGCCCAGCGGGTGGTCTACATGAAGCCTGATCTTCGCATCCGACATGAGCGTGACCCTATGTCCCTGCCGCCCGAAATGCCAGAGGCTGACCCCATTGCGGGGCCTGCGGGACCGGTCGCGGATGCGCCGCGGGGTAACTGGGTGGATCTGTACGCTCCGGCGGCTGCGCGGCCCTATCTGCGGCTGTCGCGGGCGGATCGTCCGATCGGGACGTGGCTCTTGCTGATCCCGTGCCTCTGGGCGATTGCGCTGGCGGGCGGGGTGTCGGGGTTCACGCGGTGGGACCTGTGGCTGGTGGCCAGTTGCGCGGTGGGGGCGTTCCTGATGCGCGGGGCGGGCTGTACCTGGAACGACATCAGCGACCGCGACATCGACGCCGCCGTGGCGCGGACACGGAGCCGGCCGATCCCTGCGGGGCAGGTGACTGTGCGCGGGGCGCTGGGGTGGATGGTGGTGCAGGCAGCGCTCGCGGCGGTGATTCTGTTCACCTACAACTGGCTGGCCGTCGGGCTGGGGATCGCCTCGCTGGCGCTTGTAGCGGTCTATCCCTTTGCCAAGCGGTTCACCTGGTGGCCGCAGGTGTTTCTGGGGCTGGCGTTCAATTGGGGGGCCCTGCTTCTGTGGGCGGCGCATGCGGGTGAAGTGCCACTGGCGGCTGTGCTTCTGTACGCGGGCGGGATCGCGTGGACGCTGTATTACGACACGATCTATGCCCATCAGGACCGCGAGGATGATGCGCTGATCGGCGTCAAGTCCACGGCGCGGCTGTTCGGGGATAGGAGCCGGGGCTGGCTTTGGGGGTTTTTCGCGGCAACCATCCTGCTTTTGGGCGCTGCGGTCGTGGTTGCCCATGCCGAAGAAGGCCGGGTGCTGGCGCTGGTCACGGCGCTGGCGGGCGTCTGGGCGATGGGGTGGCATATCGCGTGGCAGATGCGGAAGCTGGATCTGGACGACCCGACGTCCTGCCTTGTCGTGTTCCGGTCCAACCGGGATGCGGGCCTGATCCCTGTGCCGTTTCTTGCCGTAGCGGCCTGGCTTGGTTGAACCCGCCCGCCCAAAGCCCTAGGAACCATCGTATAACCTGCCCAACGCATGAGTCCCCTGCCCTTGCCCCAACGTATTCGCCAGCTTTCCCAGACCACCTTGGCCCTGCTGGCGTTTCTGCTGGCGGCCATGCTGATGGTCACGGTCGCCTATGCGGCCGCCCTCGTCATCGAGGCGCGCACTGACAAGGTGGTCACCGAGCGGCTGGTCGAGGCGAAGATCGACTGGGTCACGGTGCAGGCCGACGGGTTGCAAGTGCGCCTGACCGGGACCGCCCCGAATGAAGCGGCCCGGTTCCGTGCGGTCAACATGGTGGGGTCGCTGGTCGACAGCTCGCGCATCCGGGACGGGCTGGATGTAATTCCCGCCCAGGCGATCGAGGCGCCGGATTTTTCGGTGCAGATGCTGCGGACCGAGGATGGCATCCAGTTGATCGGGCTGATGCCGGAAACGCCCGGCGAAGGCGCCATGACCGAACTGGCATTGGCCGAGGCTGCCGCTGCGCTGACCCCCGGCACCGAACTGACCAACATGCTGGAATCGGCCAACTACCCCGCCCCCGAAACCTGGGGACCGGCGCTGGCCTTTGGCCTTGAGGCGCTGGAGCGGCTGGAACGGTCGAAGGTTTCGGTCGGAGCGTCGCAGGTCAAGGTGACAGCGATTTCCGACAGCGAGGCCCAGAAGCGCCGGTTTGAAAACGAGTTGCGCGCCATCGCCCCGGCGGGCGTGCAGCTCGTCCTCGACATCTCGGCCCCAAGGCCGGTCATCACGCCCTTCACGCTGCGCTTTGTGGTCGACGCCGAAGGCGCGCGGTTCGACAGCTGTTCCGCCGACACCGAACGGGCCCGAAGCCAGATCCTGTCCGCCGCCACCACCGCCGGGCTGAGCGGACGGCCGCTGTGCACCATCGGCCTTGGCACCCCCACGCCGCGTTGGGCCGAGGCGGTGTCTCTGGCGATCCGCGCTGTGGCAGAGCTTGGGTCAGCCTCGGTCACGTTTTCGGATGCGGATGTGACGCTGCTGGCTGGCAGCGACGTCAGTCAGGCGGCCTTTGACAAGGTGGTGGGCGAGTTGGAAACCAGCCTGCCGGATGCGTTTTCGCTGACCTCGACGCTGGAACAGAAGGAAACCGCGACGCAGGGACCGGCAGAGTTTACCGCCACCCTGTCCGAAGCAGGCGACGTCATCCTGCGCGGCCGCCTGACCGACGAGATGCAGCGCGAGGCGGTTGATGCCTATGCCCGTGCCGCGTTCGAAGGCGCTGGCGTGCTGACTGCCACGCGGGTGGATGCCACCCTGCCCGATGGCTGGCCAGTGCGGGTGCTGGCGGGGCTTGAGGCGCTGGCCGAGGTGGACCATGGGTCGCTGCTGGTGCGGGCCGATACGGTTGAAGTGACCGGGGTCACCGGGTCACAGGAAACGCGCGGGCGGATCACGCAGATCCTGTCCGGCAAGCTGGGTCAGGGCCAGACCTTCCAGGTCAACGTCCGCTATGATGAGGCGCTGGACCCCATCGCCTCGATCCCGACGCCCGAGGAATGTGCGGCGGATGTGAATGGGGTCATCGCGCAGACGAAGATCACCTTCACCCCGGCCTCTGCCGAGATTGCAACCTCGGCGCGGCCCGTGCTGGATGCGCTGGCGGCGATTTTGGTGGAATGTCCGCCGATGCAGCTGGAGATTGGCGGGCATACCGACAGTCAGGGGTCTGAAGGCGGCAATCAGGCGCTGTCGCAGGCCCGGGCGGAAGCGGTTCTGGTGGCTTTGCAGGGGCGGCGGGTCGATACTTCGGGGATGACTGCGGTGGGCTTTGGCGAAGCGACGCCGATTGCCGACAACGAAAGCGAAGAAGGCCGTGAGGCGAACCGGCGGATCGAGTTCGTGCTGAAGGGTGTGCAGGCTGCGGCGGGTGCAGCGGCCAGCGCAGGGGCGGAAGCCGCACCGGTGGCTGGTGACCCCGGGGCAGAGGCGGCGGATGGCACGGAAACCGTGGCGCCCCCGGCCAACCCGGCGGCTGCGCCCGAAACGGAAGCCGGGCCAGATGGTGAACCGGTCGCTGAAACCGTCGCCGACGCGGCCCCTGCTGACGGTGAGGCTGCGCCTGTCGCCGTGGCCGCCACAGCGGAAGGTCCCGACTTTTCGGGCGACACCAGCCCTTCGGTCGCGCCGACCGAAAAGACCATCCGCCCGCTGCCACGCCCCGAAGGCCTTGCGTCCCAGGAAAGCCCATGAACCGCACCGAATTTGTCATCGCCACGGCGATCATCCTGCTTGTCGCCTTTGCAGTGGGATGGTTCACCCATTGGCTGTTGCATCGGTTCACCCGGGTTGCGGGCGGCGACATGGGGGAAATGGACCGGCTGGCCCAATCCCTGCACGAGGCGGAAGAGTTGCGCGATCAGGCGCTGGCCTACATGGAAAGCCGCGAGTCCGAGTTGATGAACCACATCAACCAGACCGAGGCCGAACTGCGCGCCGCCATGGAAGGCCTGCGCGATGCGCGGCACGAGGCCGAGGAAATGCGCGCCTATATCGAGCGGATGCACGCGAACGGGTAAGGGCGCGCCAGGCGGCGAGCGGCCAAATTCCTTCGAAGGAATTTGCAAATCTTTTCGAAAAGATTTGCGCATCCGTCCAGCCGCGCGGTGATTTGATCAAACCTTGGCCTGATACAGCCTGCCAATCTGGACATCGCGCCCCCCGCATGGCACCCCTTGTGGCAACCTATGGAGGCTCCCATGCTCGATTCCGTGACCGACCTTGCATCGCTGTTGAAAGACCCCTCGCTTCTGGTGACCAAGGCCTATGTTGCAGGCCAATGGGTTGCGGCTGATGACGGGACGACCTTCCCCGTGTCCAACCCCGCCCGTGGCGATGTGATCTGCCACCTGCCGAACCTTGGCCGGGCTGAGACCGCCCGCGCGATCACTGCCGCCCATGCGGCGCACCGCGAATGGGCCGGGCGGACGGCAAAGGAACGCGCGCAGGTGCTGCGCAAGTGGTTTGACCTGTGCATGGCAAACCAGGATGACTTGGCTACGATCCTGACCGCCGAGATGGGCAAGCCGCTGGCCGAGGCGAAGGGCGAGATTGCCTATGGGTCGTCCTACATCGAGTTCTATGGCGAAGAGGCCAAGCGCACCTATGGCGAGATCATCCCCGGCCATCAGCGCGACAAGCGGATTCAGGTGCTGAAGCAGCCGATCGGCGTGGCGGCCTCGATCACGCCGTGGAACTTTCCGAACGCGATGATCGCGCGGAAGGTGGCACCGGCGCTGGCTGCGGGCTGCGGGTTCGTTGCGCGCCCGGCGGCGGAGACGCCCTTGTCGGCGCTGGCGCTTGCGGTGCTGGCGGAACGCGCGGGGATTCCGGGGGGGCTGTTTTCGGTCATCACCTCGAAGCGGTCGTCGGACATCGGCAAGGAGTTCTGCGAGAACCCCTTGATCCGCAAACTGACCTTCACCGGGTCGACCGAGGTGGGGCGCATCTTGCTCAAGCAGGCCGCCGACCAGATCCTGAAATGCTCGATGGAGCTTGGCGGCAACGCGCCCTTCATCGTCTTTGACGACGCCGATCTGGATGCTGCGGTGGAAGGCGCCATGATCTCGAAGTTCCGCAACAACGGCCAGACCTGCGTTTGCGCCAATCGGATCTATGTGCAGGCCGGGGTTTATGACGCCTTTGCCGAAAAGCTTTCGGCGGCGGTGGCCAAGCTGGCTATTGGCGACGGTCTGAAGGCGGGCGTCACCACCGGCCCCCTGATCAACGAAAGCGCGGTCGAGAAGGTTGAAGAGCACATCGCCGACGTTGTGGCCGGCGGCGGGAAGATCGTCACCGGCGGCAAGCGGCATGAGTTGGGGGGGACGTTCTTCCAGCCGACGGTCGTGACCGGCGTCACGCCGGACATGAAGGTGGCGAACGAGGAAACCTTCGGTCCCCTCGCCCCGCTCTTCCGTTTTGAGACCGAGGAAGAGGTCATCGCCCGCGCCAATGACACGATCTTCGGCCTTGCCAGCTATTTCTACGCCCGCGACATCGGCCGCATCACCCGGGTGCAGGAAGCGCTGGAATACGGGATGGTCGGGGTGAACACGGGCCTTATCTCGAACGAAATGGCACCGTTCGGCGGGGTCAAGCAGTCCGGCCTTGGCCGCGAGGGCAGCCGTCATGGTCTGGATGACTATATGGAACTGAAATACGTTTGCCTCTCGATCTGAACATGCGCTCGTCGTCGACGTCGTCGCTCCTCGCGTCCCCGCGATGAGCGCACGACGTGCGGCGAGGAGCACCGAGGAGAAGAACCGGATGACCACCGACTACACCCCGCCGAAAGTCTGGACCTGGGACAAGGAAAACGGCGGCCAGTTCGCCAGCATCAACCGCCCGATCGCCGGGGCCACCCATGACAAGGTGCTGCCGGTCGGAGAGCACCCCTTGCAGCTTTATTCGCTGGCCACGCCGAATGGCGTGAAGGTCACCGTGATGCTGGAAGAGCTTCTGGCCCAAGGCCACCTCGCCGAATATGACGCCTGGCTGATCGAGATCAGCAAGGGTGACCAGTTCGGATCCGGCTTTGTCGAGGTGAACCCCAATTCCAAGATCCCCGCGATGATGGACCATTCGGTGACCCCGCCGCAGCGGGTGTTCGAATCCGGCGCGATCCTTCTGTATCTGGCGGAAAAGTTCGGTGCCCTGATCCCGCAGGATCACGCGGGCCGGACGGAGTGTTTGTCGTGGCTGTTCTGGCAGATGGGGTCGGCGCCCTATCTGGGCGGGGGCTTCGGGCATTTCTACGCCTATGCACCGTCCAAGATGGAATACCCGATCAACCGTTTTGCGATGGAAACAAAGCGCCAGCTTGATGTGCTGGACCGCCACCTTGCCGACAAGGACTGGATGGCTGGCGGCAGCTATTCGATTGCCGATATCGCAATCTGGGCGTGGTACGGGAACCTTGTCCTTGGCCGTGCCTATAGTGCGGCAGAGTTCCTTGATGTGACCAGCTACAAGCACCTTCTGGCCTGGGCCCAGAAGATCGACGCCCGCCCCGCCGTGATCCGTGGCCGCAAGGTCAACCGCACTTGGGGCGAACCGCACGAACAATTGCCCGAACGCCATTCCTCCGCCGATTTCGACGGGCTTTGACCTAAGGGGGTGAGGTCGGGATCAAGCCCGCGGCGGTCGTGGGCAGCAATGACACCTGAGGCGCAGGGCATCACCCTGTGCTGATGTCCGAAAGAAAGGGAACTGCCATGCAATCCATTACCAAGCTGCCCTCGACCGATGGAATCGACCCCGCGACCGGCGATCTGGACGGCTGGGTCGTCACCGAGGGCACGCCTTCGATGAAGACCTGGGTGCTGCATACGTCGAAAGACGGCGCGATGGTTTCGGGCATCTGGGAATGCACGAAGGGCAGCTATCATGCCACCTACACCGCCTATGAATATGTCGTGCTGATCAAGGGCCGGATTGTGATCACCCCGGATGGCGGCACCCCGGTGACCGTGCAGGCAGGCGATGCCTTCGTGGTGGAGAAAGACTTCAAGGGCACATGGAAGATCGAAGAAGACGTGCGCAAGCACTTTGACTTCGTGGTTGGCTGATGCGGGTTGCCATCGTCACCGGGGCCGCTGGCGGCATGGGCCGGGCGATCACCGACCGGCTTTTGGCGGATGGGCTGCAGGTGGTGGGCGTCGACATCGACGGCCCAGCCCTGCTGACCATGGCCGCCGACCGTGACGGCTTTGTCCCCGAGGCGGTGGACCTGACCGACGCCGAAGCGATTGCCGACCTTTTCGACCGGGTGACCACCCGCTCTGGCGGGGTCGATGCGCTGGTGAACAACGCCGGAACCTGCTTCATGTCGGATTTCCCCGACATCCCGGCAGCGGAACTGACCCGGCAGATGGAGATCAACTTCCATTCGGCCTTTCATTGCTGCCAGCAAGCGGTGAAGGCGATGGCGGGGCGGCCCGGTGTGCGCAAGATCGTCAACATCTCCTCCAACGGGGCGTATAATTTTGACGTCTTCGACCCGCCGCATTACCGGGCTTCGAAGGCGGCGATGGACACGCTGACCAAGGACCTCGCCCGCCGCTATGCGCGGGAGAAGATCGCGGTGAACTCCATCGCGCCCGCCATGACGGAAACGCCGCTGTTCAACGTCCTGACCGAGGATGTGCTGGCCCGCGCGATCAGCGCGATGCCACATGGCCACGCGATGCAACCCGATCAGATTGCCGCCTGGGTGGGGTTCCTGATCTCGCCCGCAGGTGATGTGTCTTCGGGCAATATCATCATCCTGAACCAGGGACGCGACGTCCGGTGAGGGGCCGATTTCTTCGAAGAAATCGGGCCGGAGCCTTTGAAGGCTCCGGTCCGGAGTTTTCGAAAACTCCGGGGCGCGCGGGGTGCCGATGAAAGTTACCATCCACAAGCTGTTCGACTATCTGCTGGAAACCACCGCCAGCGAACCGCCGGAATGTTTCATCGGCTTCTCGCTGGCCCGGTCCCCACGGCTGAAGGATTTCCTGCCTGATCTTGACCCCGACCTGTCGCTGGACTGGAACGGCGTCAGCTTTCTTGGCCTGCCGACCCTGCGCCAACGGGTGATCGATCAGGCCGGTCTGGCGGCCACCTGCACCGCCGATGACGTCTTGATCACCGCCGGGGCGGCCGAGGCGAATTACCTGCTGTTCCGCCAGATCCTGACCGCGGGGGATGAGATCATCACCGAAGCTCCGGGTTGGCCGCAGGCCGGGGTCATGGCCAAGGCGATAGGCGCCACGCTGTGCGAAGTGCCGCGTGACGAGGCGCAGGGCTGGTATCTTGATCCCGAGGCGGTGGCCGCGGCGATCACCCCGCGGACGCGGATGATCTTTCTGACCAACCCCAACAACCCTACCGGCCGACTGATCCCCGAAGCCGACCTGCGCGCGCTTGCGGCACTGGCGGACCGGCATGGCATCTGGCTGGTCGTGGACGAGGTTTATGCCGGGCTGGAGTGGGGCCATCCGCGCCCCCCTTCCATCGCCGGGCTGACGCCGTTTGGAATATCCACCGGGTCGGTGTCAAAGGCGCTTGGCCTGCAGGGGCTGCGCACGGGCTGGATGATCTGCCGAAGCCCCGGGATCATCCGCGATGCGATGATCCTGCGCGAGAATGCGTCCGAGATCATGAACGCGCTGGGTGAGCGGATTGCGGAAATCGCGCTGCGCCCGGACCGACTGGCGCAGGCCCTGTCCCGCGCCCGGGCCGAGGGCGGCGAAACGCTGGACCGGATGGACCGGTTCGTGGCGGATCAGGCGCGGTTGAGCTGGCACCGGCCACAGGCGGGGCTGATCGGGCTGGCGCGGCTGGACGGGATCAGCGGCGAATCCCTTGCCCGTCGCCTGCTGGCCAGCCCCTACCGGACGTTCCTGTTGCCCGGGTCGGCCTATGGCTGCCCCGACCACGTCCGCCTTGGCGTGGGTGGCGGGCCGGAAACGCGGCTTGTCGAGGGGCTGGACCGGCTTTCGGCCTTGCTGAACAGCTGGGCGGCATGATGCAACCCTCTGAAACAAAAGGCGTTATGCGATAACAACGCGCTGATTTTGCCTAGCGCGGCGGTCTGGCCCATGTCCTTTCGTATCGCCCCAACCGACCGGGGCCAACTTTTGAAAGGAAACGACATGCTGCCCACTGTCATGACCGTGAAATCGACCCTGATCGCTGCAATCGCTGCGGCATCCATTGCCGTCCCCGCTGCACCAGCGCTTGCCTGGGGCGAAAAGGAGCAAGGCTTTGTCGCCGGTGTTGCCACCGCCGTCATCGTCGACGAGCTTTTGAAGAACAATCGCAAGGCCCGGGCCTATGACCGCCGCTACAGCGCGCCGGTCTATGCCGAGCCGCGCACGGTCTACACCCAGCCGAAGCACACCACCTCGCTTTACGCCACGCCGGCGGCCCGCGCGTTCAACAGCTATTCCGCGTCCGAGCGTCGGGCCATCCAGCGCAACCTGCGCGCCTGGGGCTATTATCACGGCGGGATCGACGGCGCCTTTGGTCCGGGCACCTACAACGCCATCCAGGCCTATGCCCGCGATGAAGGGGCTGCCGGCAACCTGCGGTCCACCTCGGGCGCATTTGCGGTCTACGACGGCCTGATTTTCTGATCCATCCCCCCAAGAGGTCAGGCCCAGCGCCCCCGGTCCAACAGGGCCGGGGGCGTTCTTTATACCAGATGGAAGAAATTCCGTACCCACGGCACGGCCTGCCCAAGGATTGCCCCGGCCCGTGCGTCCCAGATACTGTGATGCTGATGGACACGCCCGATGAAACCCTTGCGACTGCCGCCGCTGACGGCGACCGTGCGGCATTTGCCACGCTGGTGCACCGGCACTACGACCGCATCCATGGTCTTGCCTGGCGGCTGACGGGCAGCAGGACGGAAGCCGAGGATCTGGCGCAGGACATCTGCGCTGCCTTGCCGTCAAAGCTGCGGCACTGGCGGGGCGAGGCGAAGTTCACCACCTGGCTTTACCGCGTTGTCGTCAACGCCGCCCATGACCTGCGCCGCCGTCAGGCCACCCGCAGCCGGGCCGCCCTTGGCTGGGGCGATTGGGAACTGGCCCGGCAGGACGAGATTGCCACCCAGGCCGAAGCGCAGGATTGGCTTGCCCAGGCCATGACCCGGCTTCCCCCCGAACTGCGCGACACCGTGGCGCTGGTGCTGGGCGAAGAGATGACGCAAGCCGAAGCGGGGCTTGTCCTTGGCTTGTCCGAGGGCACGATTGCCTGGCGGATGAGCGAAGTGAAGAAACGCCTGCGGGCCATGGCACGGGAGGACGCGACATGACCGACGATCTTGACGACCCCCGGCTGCAAGACCTGCGCAAGGCGCTGCGGGCGGCCCCGGCCCCCGACGTCGATGCAAAGGCGCGTGCCCTTGCGCTGGCGATGGAAAATTTCGACCGGCTCCAAGGATCAGCCGACCCTGCCCGTTCCAGTGAGGACCGCCAGACCCCGGCGGCCCCCTTGAACGGAGTGCGTCGCATGCTGAACTTCCTCACCTCACGTCCCGCCCTTGCCACCACCACGTCAATCGCAGCGCTGGTCATCGGCGTGGCGGTGATCCTGCCGGTGGCCGATCTGCGCCTGCCCGGCCGGGCCGACCTGCCGCAGCCCAAGACCGAAGCGCCGAAGGTCGCGGTGGATACCGGCACCGTCGTCGCGACCGAAGCGCCTGCCGAGATGGCGCAGACATCCGAGGCTGACAGTGCAACCTCCGTCGCCCGGGCGGAGCCTTTGGCCGAAGCCGCGCCTGAGCCGGCCGCCGAACCCATGGCCGATGCCGAGGTCATGGAACTGGCGGAAGAGGCGCCCACCGGGCTGGCCCTTGGCGGCAGCCTTGCGGATGATGGCGCCCGCGTCCGGATGGAAGCGGCGCCTGAAAGCGGCACTCTCAGCTACCTGGCCCCGGCGCCGGCCATCGCGCCGCTGCAAGACCTCCGCCAGCCGACGCTGACCGAGAACACCGAGGCTTATGCGAACGAACCGGCAAACCCGGTGAAGGTGACGGCTGAAGAACCGGTTTCCACCTTTTCGATCGATGTGGACACGGCGTCATGGGCGGTCATCCGGTCGACGCTGAACATGGCCGTCCTGCCCACCCCCGATCAGGTGCGGATCGAGGAGATGGTGAACTATTTCCCCTACGCCTACCCCGCACCCACGGCGGAGGAAGCGTTTTCGTCCACCGTCAGCGTGATGCCGACGCCATGGAACCCCGGCACGCGGCTGGTGACCATCGGCATTCAGGGTGCCTTGCCCGAGGTTGCCGCACGGCCACCGCTGAATCTGGTGTTCCTGATCGACACCTCTGGTTCGATGGAAGACCCGAACAAGCTGGGCCTTCTGAAGCAGTCGTTGACCCTGATGCTTGCCGAACTGCGGCCCGAGGATGAGATCGCCATCGTCACCTATGCCGGGTCCGCCGGGCAGGTTCTGCCGCCGACCAAGGCCAGCGACCGTGCGACGATCCTTGCCGCGCTGGAGAGTCTTTCGGCAGGCGGGTCCACCGCCGGGGCCGAGGGGCTGGAACTGGCCTACCGTGTGGCAAGCGGCATGGCGGCAGAGGGCGAGGTCAGCCGCATCCTGCTGGCCACGGACGGTGACTTCAACGTCGGCGTCAGCGATCCCGAGGGGCTGGAGGCTTACGTCGCCCGCCAACGCGAGACGGGGACCTACCTGTCCGTGCTGGGCTTTGGCCGGGGCAATCTGGATGACGCGGTGATGCAATCACTGGCGCAGAACGGCAACGGCACCGCGGCCTATATCGACACGCTGTCCGAGGCGCGCAAGGTGTTGGTGGACCAGTTGACCGGGGCGCTGTTTCCCATCGCCGACGATGTGAAGATTCAGGTGGAATGGAACCCCGCCACTGTCGCCGAATACCGGCTGATCGGGTACGAGACCCGCGCGCTGCGGCGCGAGGATTTCAACAACGACGCCGTGGACGCGGGTGAAATCGGTGCGGGCACCCAAGTCACCGCGATCTACGAGGTTACGGCTCCGGGGTCGGACGCGCTGTTGAACGACCCGCTGCGCTATGGGACCGCGACCGCAACCGACGTGGCCGAGGGCGAGCTTGGCTTCCTGCGCTTGCGCTGGAAAGCGCCGGGGGCAGACACCTCAACCCTGATCGAAACGCCGATCAGCGGGAGCGAGACAGCAACGGATGAGACGCGCTTTGCCGCCGCCGTCGCAGGCTTTGGCCAGCTGCTGCAGGGGTCGGTCTATCTGGGCGATTGGGGCTGGGACGAGGCGATTGCGCTGGCCGGGTCGGCCCGGGGCGATGATCCCTACGGCTACCGGGTTGAAGCCGTGAACCTGATGCGCTTGGCGCAGTCGCTGTCTGCGAATTAGGTCGGGGGCTAGCTCCTCGTTCGACTTCGTCTTCTCGTCGCGGGGCGTTTGGCGAGGAGTGACGAAGTCATCGACGAGCCTTCTTAGACAGAAAAAAGGACGGCGCGCCCCGGGTCCGGGACGCGCCGCATCGGTTTCCGTGATCAAGGATCAGTTGACCGTTTCGGCCTTCGACTCCAGCACCGGGGTTGCGCCATTGGCATGGGCAATCTCGATCCGGCGGGGCTTCAGCGCCTCGGGCATCTCGCGCACAAGGTCGATGTGCAGCATGCCATGTTCATGCACCGCACCCGCGACGCGGACGTGGTCGGCCAGCGCAAAGCGGCGTTCGAAGGCGCGGGTGGCGATGCCACGGTGCAGGTAGGTGCGATCACCTTCCTCGACCGTCTTGCGGGCGGTGATGTGCAGGCTGCCATCCTTCACTTCGACCGTAAGCTCTTCCGGCGCGAAGCCGGCTACGGCGATCGAGATGCGATAGGCATCTTCGGCGGTCTTTTCGATGTTGTAAGGGGGGTAGGTCGGCTGGGCCACGTCGTTGGACAGAACCCGATCCATCAGGTCGGCGATCCGGTCAAAGCCGACGGTGGCACGGTAAAGCGGCGCGAAATCAAGGTTGCGCATGTCATCCTCCTGGAAGCGATGTCAAAGGCCTTCCCTTTTGGGGCAAGGCAGGTGTCCCCGGGCCCGTCATGGCACCCGGATGAGGATGATTTGGGAAAGCCCCAGCCCGGTTTCAAGACCCCCCTCAGGGCTTGACGAAACGCGCGCCCGTGTCGTTGCCAGTCGTGCTGCCACCGCCGACCGTGATCCGCTTGACGCCCGGACGCGCGCTTGCCGCCGCGACCTCGCTTGTTACCCGGCCCGCGCGCAGGCGTGCCTTCAGGTCCTCCACGATCCCCGGCAGTTCCATGCCGAAGGCCACGGTTCGCCCGCCGTCCTGATAGCCGGCCGAGATGATCGACACGATCTTGGCGCGATAGCCCGACCGGTCCAGCACCGGCGCGCCGGAGGATCCGAAGGTCACGTCACAATCAACCGCGATCAGACCGTCCTGCTTGCCCAGCACACGGCAGACCCGCTGCCAGGACAGCGCCTCTTCCCGCCCGGCGGCGTAGGACACGACGCTGACTTCGTCCCCCGCGCCCGGACGGGCGACGGTGAAGGGGGCGGCCAGACTGGACGGGATCGGGCTGGCCAGCTGCATCAGCGCCACGTCAAGCGCCAGCTGTTCAGGCGGGGCCGGCGCCAGCGACAGAAACCCGTCAGGTGCCACGGTGCGCAGAACCTTGACCTCGGCCAGTGCCACGCCATCGGCCAGTCCGGCGCGAAAGCTGATGCGCCCGGCATCGACCGGAACCCCGCCGGGATCGATCACGCAATGCGCGGCGGTCAACACCAGATCGGAGGCGATCAGCGCCCCGGTGCAGAACCCGCCGCCGTCGATATCAACCCGCCCGACCGGTTCCCAGCCGCGCAGGTCATCGCGGGTTTCCAGCCGGTCGAGACCCGAATTGTCTTGCGCCACGGCAGGACAGGCCAGCAGCAGAAGCAGCGCCAGCGCCTTCATGGCTTGATGAACTTTGCACCGGTGCCCTGCCCCCCCGACAGCACGCTGACGGTCCCCGAGCCCGGGTTGGCAGGCCGTTTGCTTGCATCAAGGGTCGCGCGCAGAACCGCCAGCGGGGCGGCCAAGGGCACAGCCAGCGCCACCTTGCGCCCTTCAACCTCGGCCTTGGCCGAGATGACGGAGACGACCCGCGCGATGCCGTCGGTGATTGAAAAGACCGGCGCGCCCGAGGACCCGAAATCCACGTTGCACGACAGGATCAAGGTTTCGCGCCGCCCGGCCAGAACTTCGCAAAACTCTTGAATCGAGGGCGCCTCGGACCGGTCCTGCGCATAGGAAACGACCCCAACGGAATCACCTTCGATCGGGGTGGCCCCGGTTTCGAACGGGATCAGCGAGGGCAGGCGGATCGGCTGGCTCAGCTCCAGCAATGCCAGATCGGCGGTGACGCGCCCCAGCTTGTCCATGCCGGAAAAGCGGTAGTCGGGGTGGGTCACGGCCCGGGCCACGCCGCGGTAGGCGGCAGCCCGGCCATTGCGCCAGCCCGCGAAGAACTGAATCTCTTCCGGGCGGATCTGGACCCCGGTTGTCTTGTCGTAAAGGCAATGCGCAGCGGTCAGGACCAGTTGAGGTTCGATGAGCGCGCCGGTGCAAAACCCCCGCTCGCCCAGCATCAGCTTGCCCACGGCATCCCAGCCACGGGAATCATCGGCCGTCTGCAGGCTGACCATGGCGGCATCCTGTGCCGGGGCCATTCCTGCAAGGCCAAGGGCTATCGCCAGAAGGCCGGGGAACAGATGACGCATGGATCCTCCCCTACCACATGGCCCAGAGCATTTGACTTGCTACCGCCCAAGTTTGGCGGATTTTTGTCCATCGGCGCAAGAGGGGCAGTTGGCGGGCGTTTGCGATCAGTCCTGCAAAGCGCGGGGCTTTGGCCCGCCGGTCGCCCAGTCCAGCAGTTCCACCGTATGCACCACCGGAACAGCGGTTCCCGACCCGATCTGCAGCATGCAGCCGATGTTGCCAGCCGCGATGATCTGCGGCGCCTTCGCCTCCAGCGTCTGGACCTTGCGGGCCTTCAGTTGCTGGCTGATCTCGGGCTGCAGCAGGTTGTATGTCCCGGCCGACCCGCAACAGAGGTGGCTATCGGCAGGCTCCACCACCTCGAACCCGACGCGCTTCAACAGGTCCTTGGGCGCAGTCTTGATCTGCTGGCCGTGCTGCAGGCTGCAGGCCGCGTGATAGGCGACGCGCAGGCCCTTGGGCGCGCCTTGGGGCAGGCCGAGGGTGGTCAGCACCTCGCTGACATCCTTGGCCAGCCCTGCGATCGTGGCAGCGTCGGCGGCGAGGGGGTCCAGCCGGAACATGTGCCCGTAATCCTTGACCGTGGTGCCGCAGCCAGAGGTGTTGATGACAATCGCATCCAGCCCCGCCCCGGCCTTTTCCGCCATCCATGCCCGGATGTTGGCCGCGGCTGAGCTATGGGACAGGTCTTCCTTCCCCATGTGATGCGTCAAGGCCCCGCAGCAGCCGGCGCCCTTGGCCACCACGACCTCACATCCCAGCCGGCGCAAGAGGCGGATGGTGGCGTCATTGATGTCGGTGTTCAGCGCCTTTTGCGCACAGCCGGTCATCAGGGCCACCCGCATCCGGCGTTCCCCGATGGCGGGAAAGACCTGCGCGTCGTCGTTGCGGCTGACCGGGGGGATCTGCTTTGGCGCCATCGCCAGCATGGCTTTCAGCCGTTTGTCGGGCACAAGAAACGCAAACGGCCGCGCGATCTTGGCTCCGAGAAGCGCAAGCCGGAACCGCGTCGGATAGGGGATCACCCGCGCCAGCACCGCCCGCAAGACGCGGTCGCCAAAGGGCCGTTTGTAGGTCTTTTCGATATAGGCCCGCGCCTGATCGACCAGATGCATGTAATGCACCCCCGACGGGCAGGTCGTCATGCAGGCAAGGCAGGACAGGCAGCGGTCAATATGCTTGACCGTCTTTTCATCTGCCGGGCGGCCTTTTTCCAGCATGTCCTTGATCAGGTAGATCCGGCCGCGCGGGCTGTCCAGTTCGTCGCCAAGCACCTGATAGGTCGGGCAGGTCGCCGTGCAGAACCCGCAATGCACGCAAGAGCGCAGGATTTCGTTTGCGCGCTGGATGCCGGGGTCCTTCAACTGCTCCGGTGTGAACGTCGTCTGCATCAGCCCATCATCCCCCGGTTCAAGATCCCGCGCGGGTCGAACCGTTCCCGCAAGCCAGCCCCCAGCGCCGCGACCTCTGCCGCCTCGGGTGGAAAGACCGGCGCGCCCTCGCCCCGGATCAGCGTTGCATGGCCATGCCCGGCGACGGCCGCGCGCACCGCCTCGGCCCGGCCCTCGGCTGTCAGGAGCCAGACAAGGCCGCCGCCCCAATCCCAGACCGCCTCACCGCCCACGGCAGCCACAACGCCCGCCGCCGCCGTCGGCACCACCGCAAGCCGCCAGACCGCACCGGGCTGCCCGGCGAAGGCTGCAACATCCCGCACCCGGCGCCAAAGGTCGGCACTCTCTGCCCCCTCCACCACCCGGACATCCCCGGAAACAAGCGCCCGCAACTGCCCGACGCGATAGGCGACAGATCCCGCCATCCCTTCGACCCGGACCAGCGACCGCCCGCCTTCCCGCGCAGCGCCCGACACGTCAAAGGGCGACCCCAAGGCCCGGCGCAGCACCGCCAGCCCCTCGGCATCGGCGAGGCCGTCGATGACCAGCGTCGCCTCGGCTTCGGGCAGGGCCTGAACCTTGAAGGACACCTCGGTCAACACACCGAGGGTGCCGTGGCTTCCCGCCATCAGCTTTGCCAGGTCATAGCCGGTGACATTCTTCATCACCCGCCCACCGTTCTTGACGACAGTCCCCGCGCCATCGACAAAGCGCACCCCCAGCAAGGCATCGCGGCAGGCCCCCACCTGCACGCGGCGCGGCCCGCTGGCATTGGCCGCCACCACGCCCCCGATGGTCGAAGCCCCCTCGCGCCCCAGCAGTTGCCGGAAATCCGGCACTTCGAAGGCCAGCCGCTGCCGTTCCCCCGCCAGCACGCCCTCAACCTCGGCCAAGGGGGTTCCCGCCCGGACGACAAGCGTAAGGGCACCGGGCTCATACAGTTCCACCCCGGACAGGCCACCGGTTTCCAGCACCTCACCCACGGCGCGCCCGATGGTGCGTGTGCCCCCGCCCCGCACCAGCAAGGGCCCCGCTGCGCCTGCAATGGCTGCCGCCAGTTCCGCCTCAGTCACAGGCCGCATCACCCCACCTTTCATTCTGGCTCAAATATCCCACGGGGGTGCGGGGGTGTGAAACCCCTGCTCCGCCATCTCAGCCCGCGCGCCGCGCGGCACTTGTCGCCAAGGGAAACACCTTCGCCGGGTTGAGCAGCCATTTCGGGTCGAACACATCCTTCACCCGCATCTGCGCCTCCATGTCGGCGGGGGCGAATTGCACGGACATCAGGTCGCGCTTTTCGATGCCCACGCCATGCTCTCCGGTCAGGCAGCCCCCGACCTCGACACAGAGCTTCAGGATCTCGGCCCCCATCGCCTCGCATTTTTCCAGATCGCCGGGCTTGTTGGCATCGAACAGGATCAGCGGGTGCATGTTGCCGTCACCGGCATGGAACACGTTGCCCACGTCCAGCCCGAACTCCACGCTCATCTCGCCGATCCGGCGCAGCACATGCGGCAGGCTTGAAACGGGGATCGTCCCGTCCAGACACATGTAATCGTTGATCTGCCCCATCGCGCCGAAGGCCGACTTGCGCCCCAGCCAGATGCGCTTGGCCTGATCTTCATCCGCCGCCTCGCGGAACTCCACCGGGTCATGCGCCATGGCGATCTGGCGGATGCGGGCCAGCTGTTCGCTGATCTCCGCCTCGGACCCCTCTACCTCGATGATCAGCAGCGCCTCGCAATCGGGGTAGCCCGCTTTGGCAAAAGCCTCGGTCGCGCGGATGCAGGGGCGGTCCATGAACTCGATCGCCACGGGCAGCAGCCCAGCGCGGATTATGTCGGCGACACAGGCCCCCGCGACCTCGTTGGAGTTGAAGCCCACCAGCACCGGCCGCGCGCCTTCAGGCTTTGGCAGGATCCGCAGCCAGGCTTCCGTCACCACGCCAAGTTGGCCTTCCGACCCGCAGACCACGCCCAGAAGGTCCAGCCCCGAGGCCTCGGCCCATGGTCCGCCAAGGGTTATCACCGTGCCATCCATCTTGACCAGCGTGACGCCCAAGAGGTTGTTTGTCGTCACCCCGTATTTCAGGCAATGCGCCCCGCCGCTGTTCATCGCGATGTTCCCGGCAATTGCGCAGGCCAGCTGGCTGGAGGGGTCGGGGGCATAGAAAAACCCGTCCGCCTCGACTGCGCCGGACACCGACAGGTTCGTTCGCCCCGACTGCACCCGGATGAAACGGTTGTCGTAATCCGTCTCGATCACCGCATTCATCCGCGCGACACCCAGGATCACGCTGTCGGCCGTCGGCAATGCCCCCCGGCCAATGACGTGCCCGAGCCCCTTGGGACGACCGGCACCCCCTCTTCCCAGCAGGCGCGCAGGACGGCCGCAACCTCTTCGGTCGTGCGCGGCAAGACGGCAGCAAGGGGCGGGCAGCGATAGGCGGTCAAGGCGTCGCATTCATAGGCGCGCAGTTCTGCAAGGTCGTCGATCACGGCATCAGCGGGCAAGACTCCGCGCAGCCGCGTGACAATCCGCGCCTTGGCAGACAGGATCGCAGCATCGGGCAGCGGCATTTCCATGGTCATTTTCCCCCGTGATTGGTAAATAAATATAACCAATTTTCCGGGCTGACAAGCAAAATCCCCCTGCGCAGGCCAAATCTCCCCGCTTGGAGGCCGATCAGCGTCTCGAACCCGTGTTGGCGCTAGGTCGGGGTGTCCCAGAAGGCTGCACGCAGTGCCGCCCAGGTCTCAAGCCATGTAGAGCCCAGCCCTTTCCGGGCGGCTTGCAGGGCCTTGGTGTCCCCTGCCCGACAGGCGGCTTCAAGTCTGGCAAGCTCACGGCTGAGCCGGCTGGCGCCGACGACGGCAGATGCACCGACGCCTGTGTGCAGAACGGCGGCAAGCTCCTCTGCCGAGGCGGTTTCGGCATCCGCATCGATGGTGGCCAGGATGTTTTCCATATTGGCATGGAATTTCTGCAGCAGGCGCTGCAGGCCATCCTTGTCGGCGATCCGCCGCAGGTCATTGAGCCGGTCGGCATCCAGCAGCGCGTCCGACCCATCTTGCGTGCCCCCGGCCC
The DNA here is from genome assembly GCF_003940805.1 of Tabrizicola piscis. Taxonomy (NCBI): domain Bacteria; kingdom Pseudomonadati; phylum Pseudomonadota; class Alphaproteobacteria; order Rhodobacterales; family Paracoccaceae; genus Tabrizicola; species Tabrizicola piscis. Next base: position 2,949,739 of record NZ_CP034328.1, on the reverse strand, counting down.
GGTGCTCTGCCGGTGTGCCGTGGGGGACGGCGTTCAGCGCCTCGGTCAGGCTGCGGATGGACAGCGGCTTGGTCAGCCAGCCGTCCATGCCCGACTCCTCGAAACGGTCCATCCGGTCGGGACGAACATGGGCCGTCACGGCCAGGATGCGGCTGTGCTGCGAGGCGCCGCCCTGGCGGATCACGGTGGCTGCGGTCCAGCCGTCCATCAGCGGCATCGACAGGTCCATCAGGATGACGTCATAGCGTCTTGCACGCGCCTTTTCGACGCCGTCGCCGCCATCGACGGCCAGCGTCACCCGGTGGCCCAGATGGTGCAGCATTTCCTCCAGCACGATCCGGTTGGTCTCGTTATCCTCGACCACCAGCACGTCCAGCGCTTGCGCCGCCAAAGGCTTGCCTTGGGCGGTGTCCGGCACCGCCACCTGTGCGGGGTCCGCCGCCGATTGCAGGGGCAGACGCAGCCAGAAGCAACTGCCCTCACCCGCAGCGCTTTCCACCCCGACTTCGCCCGACATCGCCCGCGCCAACCTGCGCGAGATGGCGAGACCCAGCCCCGTGCCGCCGACCGACCGGCCAAAGGTCGGATCGACCATGACAAAGTCTTCGAAGATCCGGCTTTGGTCGGCTTCGGCGATGCCGATGCCGGTGTCGATCACCCGCACTTCAACCTCGACCTCAAGGCCGGTGGTCCGCTGCACCTCGGCCTCAACGGTGATCTGGCCGCCGTCGGTGAACTTGATCGCGTTCGACAGGAAGTTCTGCACGATCTGCCCGATCCGGAACGGATCGCCCTGCAGCGGGGGAAATTCGCCAAGGATCCGCACCTCGACGTGATTGTTCTTCTGCGCTGCCGCCGGGCGCAGCGTATCGACCAAGGTGGTCAGCAGCGCGGGCATGTCGAAGCGGTCTGCCAGAAGTCCGACAGGACCGGCATCCACGCGGCTGATGTCCAGCACATCGTTCACATGGCGCAGCAACTGCTTGGCCGAGCTGCGCGCCAGGGTCAGGAACCGCTCCTGCTTTGGCTCCAAGGGGGTGCGTCCCAAGACGTCAAGCGCGCCGATCACACCGTTCAGGGGTGTCCTCATCTCGTGGCTCATGACGGCGATGAAGCTGGTCTTCGTGCGTTCTGCCGCCTGCGCTTCGTCCCGCGCCGCGACGAGGGCCGCCTCGGCCTTGCGGGCGTCCGAAATGTCGCGCAGGTAGGCAATGAAGATCATCCCCTCGGGGCCGTCATTGCTGGCAATCGACAGTTCGACCGGAAACTCCTCGCCCGATTTGCGGATTGCGGTGATCTTGATGCGCCCGGCGTCGACCACATGGCGCACGCCGGTCGCCTTCATCCGTTCCATGCCCGCATCATGCGCCGCCCTGTGCCGCGGCGGGATGATAAGGGTGCCCAGCGGCTGTCCGATGGCCTCGGCGCGGGTGTAGCCGAAGATGGTTTCGGCGGCAGCGTTGAAATCGATCACGCAGCCGTCCATGCCGGCCACCACCACGGCATCAAGCGAGGTGCCCACCGTCGCCGCCAGCCGCGACGTGATCCGCTGCACTTCATATGCGCGGCGGTCGGCCTGCAGGTTCAGCGCCACGACCAGACCCAGCAACCCCAAGAGCAGGGTGATCAACGCCACACTCGCGCCAGCGATCTTCTGGATGACGTCGGAAAGACTGGCGCGGCGGGCATCCTGCAAGCCAGCGTTGATATCGATCACCTGAATGGCCGTGGCGCGCAGGTCCGTCCGCAGCGCGCCCACATCGGCGACTATCTGCGGCAGGGCTGCCCGCAGGGCCCGATCCTCGCCATCAATGAGTGCGGCGGTTTCGTCCAGAAAGGTGCGCATTCGCGCCTTCAGGGGCGCCACGGTGTTCGACAGGCCAAGGCGCAGGAACATCGTGCCCTTCACCACCGTCTCGGCACGGCTGTAGAACAGGTCGAACCGTTTGCGCAGGTCGGCCAGATCGGCACCGGGCACCGCCAGCGCCAGCGTCGCCGCCGCTTCCAGCCGCACGACATCCAGCTCCAGCTGCGTCACGTTCCAGTGGAGACTGTCGACAGGCTCTTCCTGCAGCTTCTGCAACTCGCTTCGCAGCTGCACCGCCAGCACCACGATTGCGACGAAGGCCAGTGCGGTCAGCCCGACCATCGCATTGCGCAGCCAGCGCACCCGGGCAGAGGTGCCCGACGCGGGAAGGATAGCGGGCTGATCGGCTGGTTCGGTCAGTCTGTGATCTCGATCCGGTTCAGTTGCCAGATCGAGCGGGCATAGGTCTGCTCGGTCCGGAAAGCGGCCACGTCATCAAAGGGGTAAATCAGCCAGACCGGCCCCTTGTCGCGCGTCGACATGGGCTGGCCATCGGCAAGGAAGGCCAAGAGCGGGCCATCGGCAAGGGCGTCGGCGGCTGGCATCGAAATCTGGTAGTCGTTGAGGGCGGTCAGCTTGACAGTGGCCCCCGTGGCCCCGGCTGCCGCAAGAAGATCTCGCAAGAGGACGCCGGAATAGGTGGCTGTGCCCTCGGTCCAGATCGTGGCTGTGGTGAAGCTGTGCTGGGGCAGGCTGGCCATCAGGTCGGCATCCAGTGCCAGCACGCCATCGGCGTTGGTTGTGCCGATCGCCCCCGACACGGTCAGGATGACCTCAGCCTGCGGGGCGGGCAGGGTTTCCGCAAGGGCCGGACCCGACACAAGCAGCGCCCCCGCAAGGCACGCGCCCAGCCATGTCGCCCGGAAAGTTCGGATCGTCTGCATCATCAGCCCCGCTTCAATATGTCAGTCCTGACTGCCAGATAGCACAGCCCACCACCCCCGTCCTTTGGCCATCGGCACACGTCCCTACCCTTTCGGATAGGGTGGTCAGAACAGCCCCGCCTCCTTCGCGATCATCGCGGCATGGGTGCGGTTGCGGGCGTCGATCTTGCGGTAAAGCGTCTTGACATGCAGCTTCACCGTCACCTCCTGCAGGTCAAGTTCGCGGGCGATTTCCTTGTTGGCCAATCCCCGGCACAGAAGGCGCAGCACCTCGGTTTCGCGCGGGGTAAGCTGCGACCCGGCCAGCGACGCCGCTGGCGCGTCGCGTTCGGTCATCATCGACATTGGCGCATAGACCTCACCCGCCGCCATGAACCGCAGGGCAGCGATCAGAGTCTTGGTCGACATTGTCTTGGGCAAAAAGCCCGCCGCACCTTCGGCCAGCGCCTGTTCCGCGACGGATCGGGGGGCCGTTCCAGACAGGATGGCCACCGGAACGCCCGGACAGGCCGCCCGCATGGCCGCAAGTCCGGCAAGGCCGTTCATGCCGGGCATCATGTAATCCAGCAGGATCAGGTCATGCGCGGCCCCGGCCGTTGCCGCCGCCCGTGCTGCGGCCAAGGCCACCGGGAAATCGGCGGCAACATCCACCTCGATACCCGGCTCCAGCCGCAGGAAGGCGGCAATCGTGTCGCGCACCAGTTCCTGATCGTCCGCCAACAGGATCTTCATCGGTCCCTCACTTCCCGACCGGCTACTCTTGCAAGGTACCGGCCGCCAATTGTCACAGAACTATTCGTCCTTGAGGCTTTCGATCAGCGTGATGGGCGTCAAAACCCCGCCGATCAGTTGCAGGCTTGGCAAAATCTCGCCAATCGCCACGTTCCAGTCGCCAAGCGCCGAGCGTGGCACGAACACCACGTCGCCGGGCTCCAGCGGGAAGTCCAGGCCCTTGCCCGTCAGCATCCGCGTTGCATCGACAATGATCAGCTCCCCCTGCGTGGGCGATGTGGTGCGGATGATGCGGATGTCGCTTAGGAGTGCCTGCCCGCCCACCGGCCCACCGGCAAGCGCCAGCACTTGCAAGAGCGTCCGCCCCTCAGCCCCGAACGGGACCGCTTGCGGCCCCGCCACCGCGCCAAGGACGTAGACCGACATGTCTTCCTTGAGCGGGGCGAACAGCACGTCGCGCGGCTTCATCCAGACGTTTTGTTCGAACGCGCCATTGCGCAGCAGGGCATTCAGATCAACCGTGCAGATCCGGTTGTCGCGCAACAGCCGTGCGCCCGGCAGATAGGCGTCCTTGCCCAGACCGCCTGCCAGCGCCACCGCTTCAAGCACGTTCGTCGCACCCTTCATGTAGCGCACCCCGGGTTCGCGGAATTCGCCCAGGAAATACAGCGGGGCACTTTCCGCGCCGATCAGTTCCACGGTCACCCATGGGTTGATGAAATGCGGCGCATAAGCCTCTTTCAACTCGGCCTGGATGTCGCGCGTGGTCCTGCCGCCGACGCGCACCAGTTCGACGATGGGCAGTTGCACATAGCCCGCGTCATCGACGCGGGCGGTGATGTCTGACAGGCCTTCCTCGCCAAAGATGTTAAACCGCAGGTTGTCGCCCGGCCCCACGCGATAGCCGACCGTGGGCGTGAACCCCGCGCTGCCCCCGTCGCCGCCCTTTACCCCTGCCGCCAGCCGCGCTGTGCCGCAGGCCGGACCGGCCGACCGTGCCACACCCGGCGCAGTCACGGCCATCCGCTCCACCACGCCATCATGGCGCAAGTTGCTGCCAGCGGGCCTGGGCGTGCAGGCGCCCAGCAGCGCCAGCGCCGCCACGCACCCTATCCAACGGGATAGTCCCGCACTCCGAAGGTTCATTCTGCCGACCCTGAATTGCCTAAGTGCTTCGCTTGGACCCGAAACCTATCCCGCCTTGTAGCAGACACAGCATATGTGGCGCGGATATTCGGAATGCCGTCAACACCTTTTCAAAGGCAATGAATATGATCACCTTGCTGAATGCCGCGCCCGACACGGGCAACCAAGGGGTGAGTGCCCTGTGCCTGTCCGCGCTGGCCGGTCTGGCTGCGCGCGAGGCCGGGCCACTGGCTGTGGCAGACCACGGCCGCGGCGTGCGGATGGACGACATGGGCTTTGCCCGGGTCAGCCGTCTGGGCCTGACGCACAACCGGCGGTTCTGGCGCGGCGACAGCCTTGCCACGGTGCGGGCGCTGGCCCGCATCGGCGGGGGGCCCAGCGCCTCGGCCCGGATGATCGCCGGGTCGCGCGCCATTCTGGACGTCTCGGGGGGCGACAGCTTTACCGACCTTTACGGCCCGCGCCGGTTTCGGGCCATGGTGCTGACCAAGCGGCTGGCGCTGGACAACGGGCTGCCGCTGATCCTGCTGCCGCAGACGCTGGGGCCGTTCCGCGACCCGGCCAACCGCGCCGAGGCGGTGGCGATCCTTGCCGCCGCCCGCGCCGTCTGGGTGCGTGACGCCGCCAGCTTCGACTTTCTTCGCGATGCGCTTGGCCCCCGGTTCGACCCCGACCGCCACTGTCTGGGCCTGGACATGGCAGTAGCCCTGCCCCGCCGCGAACCCGCCGATCTGTCGCCCCGGTTGCGGGTGTGGACATCCCATGCCCGCGGCTTTCCGGTGGCGGGGCTGAACGTGTCGGGCCTCTTGATGCAGGACGCGGCCGGGGCGCAGGCGACCTTTGGTCTGGCGGACCGCCATGACAGCCAGATCGAGGCTGCGGCGCGTGCCGTGCTGGAGCAGGACCCCCACATGCGCCTGCTTCTGGTGCCGCATGTCCACCGCGACCTGGGCGACCGCGAAAGCGACCTTGCGGCGTCACTGGCGCTGAAGGCGCGGCTGGATGCCGATTATCCCGACCGGGTGGAGGTGCTGCCGGGCCGTCTGGACGCAACCGAACTGAAATGGGTGCTGTCGCGGCTGTCCTGGTTCGCGGGCGCGCGGATGCATGCCACCATCGGCGCCTTCTCCTCGGGCACGCCGACTCTGGGTCTGGGATATTCCGACAAGGCGGCTGGCGTCTTTGCGCAATGCGGGATCGGCGACCATGTGGCCGACCTGCGCCGTCTGGACGCGCCCGCGCTGGCGCAGGCGGTGCGCGTCTCGCTTGCCGCGCGCGAAGCGACGCGCTGCGATCTGGGCAACCGGCTGCCTGACCTGCTGCGGCGGGCCGAGGCGCAGATGGATGCCATCGTCCACCAGATCCGTAGCTGATCCGATGCGCCTTTCCGCCCGTCTCATCGGCTGGTCGGTGCCGCTCATGTCCGAGGCGGCTGCGCTGGCCCGTTCCGCCATCCTCGCCCGCATGATCGGGGGCGAGGAACTGGGCCGTGCGCTGGTGCTGACACTGGTGCTGCGGCTGGCCGAGATGGTCAGCGATGTGGGGATCGAGCGGTTCCTGATCCGGCAACCGGGGGCCATGGCGCCGCAGATGCTTGCAGCCCTGCATGGGGCGGTGCTGTTGCGCGGTCTGGGGATGGCCGCGCTGCTGGTCGCCATGGCCTTGCCGATGACCGTAAGCCTGCCGGATGGGGCCAGTGCGGCGACCTATGCCGCGCTTGCCCTTGCGCCGCTGCTGCGCGGCGGTCTGCATCTGGCCTACCGGCTGGACGAACGCGAGATGCGGCTTTGGCCGATGGCCGTGGTTGAAGGCGGGTCCGTGCTGGCCATGCTGGCCGCACTTCTGCCGGCGCTGGCCTTGTGGGGCGACCATCGGGCGATGCTGGTGGTGCTTCTGATGCAGGCCGGGGCGCAGGTGGTGCTGTCGCATCTGGTGGCGCGCGTGCCGTACCAGATGGCCTTCGACCGGGCGGTGCTGGCGGAGGTGCTGCGCTTTGGCGCGCCGCTGGTGCTTAATGCGGGCCTGATGTTCCTGACCTTTCAGGCGGACCGGCTGATCGTGGCGGGCTGGTATGGCTGGGCTGCTGTCGCGGTGTATGGCGTGGCGCTGCAACTGGCGATGCTGCCCGCGCAGATCGCCGGGCGCGCGGCGGGGTCACTGCTTGCCCCAGGTCTGCGCGGGATCTCGGGCGCGGCGCTAGTTGACCTGTCCCGCCGGGCGGTGCTGGGGCATCTCGGCCTTGGGCTTGGCTTTGCGGCAGGGTTCACGCTGGCCGCCCCGCCGTGCATCGCGCTGGTCTACGGGCCTGCCTTCCGCCCCGACCCCGCCTTGGCGCTGGCCCTTGGCCTTGCCGCCGGGGCACGCATCCTGCGCACCCCTCTGTCGCAACTGGCCGTCATCCTTGGCCGCACTGGTGACCCGGCCCGGGCCAACCTGTGGCGCGCTGGCGCGCTGGTGCCCGCCCTGATCGCCGCCACGCTTGGCCTGCCCCTGACCGCCATCGCCGCCGCCGCTGCGGTGGGCGAGGCCGCCGCCACCTGCCGCGCCCTGCATCTGGCGCGCGGCGTCCTGTTCCCGTCACTGTCGAAAGTCCGCATATGACCCGTCCTGACCCGATCACCCGCGCCGTTGCCCGCAACCTCTGCACCGGCTGCGGTGCCTGCGCCGGGGCCTTTCCCGCCGCCATCCGCATGGTGGACGACCCGGTGAACGGCCGCCGCCCCGTCGTGGCCCCCACCCCAGAGGGCCGCGCCGCCGCCGTGAAGGCCGCAACCCTGTGCGCCGGAACTGGCACCGATTTCCGCACCCTGCCCGCGCATGACGGCTTTGGCCCCGTCCTTGCCGCATGGGAGGGCCATGCCGCCGACCCCGAAATCCGCCATCGCGGATCGTCAGGTGGGGCAGTCACAGCGCTCGCGCTGTTCGCGCTGCAGTCGGGGCTGGCGGGCGGGGTGGCCCATATCGCCGCGCGCCGGGACGATCCGCGCCTGAACGAGGCCGTCATCAGCCATGACCGCGAGGGCCTGTTGCGGGGTGCGGGGTCGCGCTATGCGCAGGCCAGCCCGGCCGAGGCTTTGGGCGCGATTGCCGCCGGGGCCGTCCCCGTCGCCTTCATCGGCAAACCCTGCGACGTGGCCTCGGTCACCCGCGCCAAGGCCGACCCGACGCTGGCCGCCAAACTGCCGCTGACCATCGCCATCTTCTGCGCCGGGGCGCCCAATCTTGTGGCGACTGACCGGTTGTTGAACCGGTTGGGCGTGCCAAAGGATGCCACGCTGACCGACCTGCGCTATCGCGGCAACGGCTGGCCGGGGCTGATGCAGGCGCGCTACCGCGATGCGGACGGGGTGGAGCAGCAGTCCGAGGGCATCCCCTATGCCGCAGGCTGGGGCGGCATCCTGCAGGCCGAACGGCGCTGGCGCTGCCGGATCTGCACCGATCACACCGGGGCGCTGGCCGACATCTCGGTCGGCGACCCATGGCACAACCCGCCCGAGGGGCATACCGACGCGGGGCGGTCGCTGATCATCGCGCGCACGCCGGCGGGGCTGCGGCTGGTGCAGGCGGCGCTGGCGGCGGGGGTCTTGGTGGCGCAGGCGCAGCCAGATGACGTGATCGCCCGGGCGCAACCCAATCTGGTGGCGGCGCAAGGGGCGGTCTGGGGCCGCCGGCTGGCGATGCGCGCCATGGGGCTGCCCGTGCCCGCCGACCGTGGCCTGCCGCTGTTCGCGGCATGGCGCGCGCTGCCGTGGCGGGCGCGGCTGTCATCTGTCGCGGGCACCGTCCGCCGGATAGCGCGGCTGCGCCTCTGGCGGCCTGTAACGATCCGGGAAACGGAAGCATGACCCTGTCTCAAGCCATGACCTCGGGCCGGGGGAACAACCTGCACGCGCTACGGTTGCTGCTGGCGGCGGCAGTGATCGTCAGCCACGCCTGGCCGATGGCCCTTGGCGCAGCCACGCCCGAGCCGCTGGAGACCTTGACCGGCCATTCGCTGGGCGGATGGGCGGTGGCGGGGTTCTTCTTCCTTTCCGGCCTCCTGATCGCGGGAAGCGCCGAGCGTCACACCGCTTGGTCCTTCTGGACGGCGCGGGGGCTGCGCCTGTTGCCGGGACTTGGCTTTGCGCTTGTGGTGACACTGCTGCTGGCCATGCTGTCTGGCGCAGCGCTGACACCCGCAGTGTCTGCGACCTATGTCCTGCGCGGGATCACCCTCTTTTCGCTGGAGCATCATCTGCCCGGTGCCTTTGCCGCCGCACCCATGCCCGGCGTGGCGAACGGGCCGCTGTGGAGCCTGTCGCATGAGGTGACGGCCTATGCCCTGTGCCTTGCCGCCGTGAAACTGGGGCTGCTCCGGCACCGGGCGGGGCTTGTGGCCTTGGCGGTGGCGGCGCTGGCGCTGTGGGCGGCCCCGGACCTGCCCGCGCGCGCCGACACCTTTGCGCCGCTGTTCCTGGCCTTTACCCTTGGCATGCTGGCCCACGCCTTGCACGACCTCCTGCCGCTGTCGCCCCGCGTGACGCTGGCGCTGGTCGTACTGGCCCCGCTGGGATGGCCGCTTGCGGTGGCGGCCCTTGGGCATGGCCTGCTGATGCTAGCGTTCAGGCTGCCCGCGCGTCCCCTGCGGCAGGACCTGTCCTATGGCCTCTATCTGCTGGGCTGGCCTGTGGCGCAGAGCCTGATGCACCACCTGCCGGGCCTGACGCCGCTTGTGCTGGCGGCCCTGACGCTGGCCGTGACGCTGCCTTTGGCCGCTGTCAGCTGGCATCTGGTGGAGCGCCCGATGCTGGCCCCACGCCTGGCCCGGGCCTGACGCCATGGCCAACACCCTTACCCGCCGCAAGGGCACCGTGCTGGGCGTGCCGATTGTCGTCGCGCTGTTCTTTCTGGGCATGATGATGCCGACCTCGGTCGGGGTCAGCCTTGGCGGACTGCGGCTGTCGGTCTACCGCATGGTCCTGCTGGTGATGTTCGTGCCGATGCTGGTCATGCTGTTTTCGGGCCGTTACGGCAAGCCGCACCTGTTCGACGCGCTGGCGCTGGGGCATGCGGGACTGGCGCTGGTGGCGCTGGTCAACTGGGGCGGGCTGCAGCAGGGCATCGAATCCGGTGGCATCTACATTGTCGAGTTTGCGGGGTCCTATCTCCTCGGTCGCCTCTACATCCGCAGCTATCAGGACTTCCGCGCGCTGGCGCAGGCCTATGTGATGATCGTGGTGGGGATGCTGGCCTTCACCATCCCCGAGGCGCTGACCTCGGTCCACATCCTGCATGACGGGATCGCGGGCGCCACCGGCGGCGCGCCCGCCCCGTTCATTGAACAGCGCATGGGGCTGGAGCGGACCTTCGGCCCCTTCGACCACCCCATCCTCTATGGCGTGTTCTCGGCGGCGGCATTCTCGCTGGCCTATTTCGTGCTGGCGGAAAAGCGGCTGACGAACTGGGGCGGCATGGCCAAGGTGATCGGCGTCGCCACGGCCACCTTCCTGTCCGCCTCGGGCGGGCCTTATGTCGTTCTGATGATGCAGATGTTCGTCGCAGGCTGGGAGCGGGTCTTTGGCCGCATCGCCGGGCGCTGGCGGATGCTGTTTGCGCTGTTCGGCGTGATCTACCTCTGCATTGACCTGTTTTCCAACCGCACACCGTTCCACGTCTTTGTCACCTATTTCACCTTCTCCACCGTCTCGGCCTACAACCGCATCCTGCTGTTCGAATACGGGACAGCCGAGGTGGCACGGCACCCCCTTCTTGGCATCGGGCTGGGGGATTGGGTGCGCCCGGTCTGGATGTCGGACAGCATGGACAACTTCTGGCTTCTGATCGCCATGCGTTACGGCCTGCCGGCCTGGGCCTTGCTTGTGGGGCTGATGCTGGGGCTGATCTACGCGGTGGGGCGTCGCAAGGGCCTGCCGCCGGAATGGAAGCGCGCCCGCCATGCCTGGGCGTTCACGCTGTTCGGCATCACCGTCGCCGCTGCCACCGTGCACCTGTGGAACGCGCTTTTCGTGCTGTTCCTGTTCCTGATCGGGTCCGGCGCGTGGCTTTACGATGCCAAGGTCGAGCCGTCCAAAGGGATAGGGCGGCCTGTCCCCTTGCCCCGCCGCACCCCCCGCCTGCGCCCGCCGCCGCAGCGGCTGTTCTGATAGCCAGCACGCGTACCCCAAAGGAGCCTGCCATGGACCTGTCCATCGTCATCGTGAACTGGAATACCCGCGACCTGCTGCGCGATTGCCTTGCCTCGGTCTATGCGGGCTTGGGCACATTGCAGGCCGAGGTCTGGGTCGTCGACAACGGGTCGACCGACGGATCGCCCGCGATGCTGGCCGAAGAGTTTCCAAGGGTCCGGCTGATCGCCAACCCCGACAACCGGGGGTTTGCGGCGGCCAACAATCAGGCGCTGTCGCGCGCGAGCGGGCGGTACGTCCTGCTGTTGAACACCGACACGCTGGTGCATGGGTCCGTACTGCCCGATACGGTGGCCTGGATGGACGACCACCCCGGCGCGGCGGTTCTTGGCCCCCGCATCCTGAACGCGGACGGCACGCTGCAAAGCTCGGCCACGGCGTTTCCGTCGCTGTATCGGCTGGCCCGCCAGACGCTGGGCCTGCACAAGCACGAAGCCCCGAACTGCGGGCAGACCCGCCTGCACCGGGCCGAGGTGATCTCGGGCTGTGCGATGGTCGTGCGCCGCCGCGCGATGGCCCTTGTGGGCCTGTTGGACGAGGCGTTCTTCTTTTACGGCGAGGAAACCGACTGGTGCCGCCGCTTCACCCGCGCCGGCTGGGATGTGGTCTTCGTCCCGGTGGGCGAGATCACGCATTTCGGTAGCGGGTCGGTGCGCCGCCTCAACCACCGTCGTGATCTGATGCTGACCGAAGGCACAGTGCGGCTGCATGCCAAACATTCCGGCCCGATGGGGGCCTTGGCCTGTTACCTGTTGCTGGCGGTGTTCAACGCCTCACGCGCGGCGGGGTGGGGCGCGCTGGCCCTTCTCCACCGCCCCGGTGCTGCCGACCGCGCCCGGCATTTCCGCGGCGTGGTGGCGGGCTACGCCAGCGCATGGCCAAAGGCGAAACGCGCATGAACATCCTTCTGATCGCGCCGAACATCGACGGCACCGACGTGGGCGAAGCCTATGTCGCCTTCAAATGGGCCGAGGCGCTGGCCCCGCTGGTGACGCTGACGGTCCTGTCCTTTGAACGGCCGGGCCGGACGCCCCTTGCCACGCAACTGCCCGGCGTGCGGGTCGTCACTTGGCCGGAACCTGCCTGGGCGCGGCAACACGAACGGCTGAACGCCATGTTGAAGCCAGCCTGGCCGGTGTTCGCCGCCCATGTGCGGCACTGGCTGACCAAGACCCTCGCGGCAGGTGAGCGGTTCGACGTCGCGCATCAGCTGATGCCGCAGGCGGCGCGCTATGCCTCGCCGTTGCGGCACTTCGACATTCCTTATGTCATCGGCCCCTTGGGCGGCGCGCTAGACACGCCCGCAGCCTTCCGCGCCGAGGCGGGGTCTGCCCCCCTGTTCACCCGTCTGCGCGCCTTGGATGCGTTTCGGTTCCGCAACGACCCATGGCTCCGCGCCAGCTATTCGGGGGCCGCCTGTATCCTTGGCGTGGCACCTTATGTGGCCGAGGTGCTGGCCGACATCCCCCTTCGCCGGTTCGAGCCGATGCTGGAACTGGGCATCGACGACGTAGCCCCGGCACGCCCCAGCCCGATCACGCCGGGCCAGCTGCGCCTGCTGCATGTCGGGCGCGGGGTGCGTACCAAGGGGCTGCGTGATGCGGTCCGGGCGCTGGCACATCTGCCGGACCTGCCGCATGTCACCCTGACCAGCGCCGGTGCGGGCGAAGAAATCGCGCTGTGTCAGGCCGAAGCGCAAACCCTTGGCGTGGCCGACCGTGTCACCTTCCTTGGCCCCCAGCCCCGCGCCCGGATTGAGGAGCTTTATGCCAGCCACGACGCCTTCGTGTTCCCCTCGTTCCGCGAACCGGCGGGCGGGGTGCTGTATGAGGCGATGCGCCACGGCCTGCCGGTGGTGACTGCCGCGCGCGGTGGTCCGGATTTCATCGTGGATGACAGCTGCGGCCTGCGTCTGCCGGTGAACACGCCGGCGCGCTATGCCGCCGACATCGCCACTGCCATCCGCCGCCTGCACGGCAGTCCCACCCTGCTGGCCACGCTTGGCCAGGGTGCCCGTGACAGGGTGCTGGCCGAGGGCCTCTGGCCCGTCAAGGCCCGCCGTCTGGTTGATCTCTACCACGACCTGCAGACCCCCCTCCTCCGGCGTGCGGCCTATCCGCAAGGATAGCCCCACCACCCCACCGCTCTGCCAAAAAGCCTTTTGCACACAAGCGTTTGGGGACGTTCCTGGTTAGACCTTCCGGCAACAAGACCCATCGTACCGGAGAGACCCATGCCCACCAACCTTCCCCGCCCGCGCCATCGTCGCCGGGTCCTTGCCGTCGCTTCGGGCGGTGGCCATTGGGTGCAGCTGATGCGCCTTCGCCCCGCGTTTGAGGGGACGGACGTCCATTACGCCACCGTCGATCCCGCCAGCCGCGCCATGGTGGCTCCGGCCCCGGTCCATGTCTATCCGGATGCAAACAAGGACACCAAGCTGCGCCTGATCCTGTCGGCGCTGCGGCTGGCGGTGATCGTGCTGCGGGTGCGCCCGCATGTGGTGATCTCCACCGGCGCGGCGGGCGGGTATCTGGCGATCCGCATCGCGCGGCTGATCGGTGCCCGGACCGTGTTCATCGATTCCATCGCCAACACCCGGCACCTGTCGGTGTCGGCCCGTCTGGCGCAGCAGGCCGCCGATCTGGTGCTGAGCCAGTGGCCCGCGGTCGCCGCCCAGACCGGCGCGCAGTACCGCGGTGCTGTCCTCTGACCCCCCCAGACTCTCTGACCCATAACCCAGCCACGAAAGACCCCGCCATGATCTTCGCAACCGTGGGCACGCAACTGCCCTTCGACCGCCTCTTGCTCGCCGTGGACACCTGGGCCTCGATGCACCGCGACGTGCCGGTGGTGGCCCAGACCGGCCGCACCACCACAACCTACAGCAACCTCACCTGCCTGCCGCATCTTGACCAAAGCCGCTATTCCGATTGCGTGGCACAAGCGCGGGTGATCGTCGCCCATGCCGGCATGGGCAGTATCCTGACCGCGATCGAGGCGGGCAAGCCGGTGATCCTGATGCCGCGCCGCGCCGATCTGGGCGAACACCGCAACGACCATCAGCGCGATACGGCGGCTGAAATGTCTGCGCTGTCGAATGTGACCGTGGTTGAAGACAGCACTGCCCTGTGCACGGCGATCAGCGCGGCCTTGGCGCGGGCGGATAACCCGGCGCTTGCCGCCCGCAGCAGCGTCGCCTCAGCCCGGCTTCTGGATGCGGTGCGCGATTTCATCTGGACCGAGGAAAGCCAACCCTCCCGCCGTGGCTTCGGCCTTCGTCAGGGGCTGCGCGCATGACACCGCTGGCCACCGTTCTGGTCCCAGCGTGGAATGAAGGCACCGTCATCGCCCGCACCCTGACCGGCCTGCAAGCCGGACTGGCGCGCGGATCGCTGCGGATTGTCGTCATCGCCAACGCCTGCAGCGACGATACCGCCGCCGCCGCCCGGCGTGCAGCACCCGATGCCGTGGTGCTGGAAACCCCTGTCCCGGGAAAATGCCACGCGCTGAACCTGGGCCTGACCCATGCCGAACCCGGGCGGCCCGTAGTCGTGCTGGATGCCGATCTTGACGTCACGGCGGCTGCCGTGCTGGCCCTGGTTTCGGCCCTTATCCATGGGAAGGCGCTTGCCGCCTGCGGGCAGATGGAGGTGAACGCTGCCGCCGCCTCGGCCAGCGTCCGGGCATGGGTGCGCGCCTGGCAAATGAACCCCTATTTCGCCCGCGGCAAGTTTGGCGGCCTCTTCGCCCTGTCGCCCGCCGGGGTGGACCGCGTGTTTCCACTGCCCGTCCTGACGGCGGATGACGAATTCATCCGCCGCGCCTTTGCCCCCGCCGAGGTGGCCTTCGTGCCCGCCTGCCGCTTTGTCGCCCATGCCCCGCGCACGTTGCGCGCGCTGGTCCAGACGCGCCGCCGGTCCCTGCGCGGCGCGCGCGCGATCACTGCCATGGGTCGCCCCGCGCCCGTAGGCGAAGGCTCCCACGCGATGCTGCGCGCCGCCCTGGCCCGCCCGTCGCGCTGGCCCGACCTTGCGGTGTTCCTTGCCGTGATGGCCGTGGTCCGCCTGCTGCTGGCCACCGAGCGTGACACCGCCCAGCGGTGGGAGCGCGACTTGACCAACCGCCTGCCGACGCCGCTGGAAGGTTGATCCGATGACCGCGAACGCCTCCATCGACATCGCAGCCGCCGAGCCGCTGCCGCTTGCCGAACCGCCTGCCGCGCCCGAGCAAAGCCCGCTTGCCGGCCTTGCCCGCGCCATGCGGGGGCGCTGGCTGGCGGCGGGGCTGGTGGCGGCGGTCATCGGCCCGGCCTTCGCCTTTGGCGGCTATGTTTCCGGGGTGCGCCTTTATCAAAGCGGCGCGATCCTGCGGGTTTTTCCGCAGGAATCCAACATCCTGTATCGCACCGGCGACGATTCCGTGCTGAAGACCTTCGACAGTTTCGTGAAGGCCGAGACGACCTCGGTCGCGTCGAACCCGGTGATGGACCGCGCCCGCGCCGCACTCGCCGCGGACTGGCCCGCACTGGCCGCTGACATGACCGCGAGCGACCTTGCAAGCTCGATCGAGATCAAGCGCAACGACAGCCTGATCACGCTGAACACCAAATCGCGCGACCCGGCCTTTGCCGCCGCCAAGGTCAACGCCGTGGTCGCGGCATACCTCGACCTGCAGGCCGAGGCGGAATCCGCCCGCAGCGACGTGCGCCTGGCCGAGCTGCAATCGCGTGAGACCGACCTGCAGGCCCGACAGGCCGACATCCGCCGCCGCACGCTGGAGGTGGGGGGCGAATACGGCATCGACGCGCTGGCCAAGGCGCATGTCGAAAAGATCGCCCAGATCGACGCGCTCGAATCCCGCCGTGCCGAGGTAGAGGCAACGCTGGCCGCCATGCGCACCACCAGCGGCGAATCCTCTGCCGACATGTCGGATGACGAGATCATGCGCGCCACCCTTCTGGACCGCGCACTGGCCGACCTGAACTTTGAACGTGCCAAGCGCGAAGCCGAACTGTCGACCTTCCTTCTCCGCTATCCCGCTGACAGCCATCAGGTCCGCGACCTGCGCGAACAACTTGCCGTCATCGACCGCGCCATGGCCGAGCGGCGTGAGCAGATCAAGGTGCTGGGCCAGACCGGCGCGCTGACCGACACGTCCGGCGCCAATGCCGAGGCGAGCCAGGCCGAAATCGCCGCCCTGCTGGAAAAGGTGACGGCCAACCTCGCCACCGCTCGCAGCGAAGCCCGCGACCTGAACAGCAAGCGCGCCGAACTGGCGGCCCTGAAGGAGGAAGCTGACGATGTGCGCAAACTGCTGGAGGAAACCAGCAGCGCGCTGGAGGTGATCCGGCTTGAGGCCGGGCGCGCCCTTCCGGGCTATACCGCGATCCTGTCGCCCGCCACCGAACCCGCCGAACCGGCCGAGGACAGCAGCAAGATGCTGGCAGCGGCGGGTCTGGCCGGCGGCGGTGTGCTTCCCTTCGCGGTGGCGCTGATGCTGGGGCTTCTGTCAGGCCGGGTGCGCCATTCCGATGCCCTCAGCCGCTTTGGCCATCTGGTGCCCGTGCTGCGCGTGGTCCCCCGCCGCCGCCCCGCCGCGTCCGAGCCTGACCGGCTGCGCAATGCGCTTCAACTCCTCCCACTTCGCCATCCACAGCCGCCGGGAAAGACCCGCGTGCTCACCTTTGCCCGGCTGGACCAAGGGGCACCCGCCGACGATGCGCTGGCCTTGGCGCGCAGCTTCGTGCGTGCCGGAACCCGGGTCCTGCTGATCGATACGGACCTGTCCGAACAGGGCATCACGCAGTCCCTTGGCCTGACCGACCGCCCCGGTTGGCGCGAAGCGCTGCTTGACCAGAAGCCCGCCCTTGTGGCCATGGCCGACGGCCTTTCCGTCCTGCCCGCCGGGCTTGACCCCCGGCTGACCGACACCAGCGCGGGCATCGGCGCGATCCGCCGCACCTTGGCTGATCTGGCCACCGATCAGGATCTGATCCTGATCTGTGCGCAAAGCCCGGCCAACAGCCTGATGACCGAACTTCTGATGTCGGCCAGCGATCTTGGCCTTGCCGACGTGCAACCCGCCGACCGCAAGGCATCCATTGCCGCCCATATCCTGCGGCTCGACAACCTGCCGCGCCAAGGCGGTGCCCTTGTCTTCACCCACGCCAGCGCCGGCGACCCCGGCCTGCCTGCCTGATCCACCCAACTCCCTCCTTAACCATTGACGAGATTGCCAAATGTTCGCCTTCACCCATTCCCCCGCCTTTCCGTCCGCCCACGCCCGCCCCGCGCTGCAATCGCTGCCCGCCCCCCATCCGGTGCCGCGCTGGAAACGCCCGCTTGACCTGACGCTTGTAATCCTTGGCCTCCTTGCCATCTGGCCGCTTTTGCTGGCCATCGCCGTCGCCGTGCGGCTTTCCGGGCCGGGGCCGGTGTTCTTTGTGCAAACCCGCATCGGGCGCGGCGGTGTCCCGTTCGGGATCATCAAGTTCCGCTCGATGCACGCCGATGCCGAGGCCCGGCGCGCCGCCCTTCTGGCGCAGTCCGACCGTGAGGGGCTGTGCTTCAAGGCCCGCAAAGACCCGCGCATCACCCCTGTCGGCCGCGTGCTGCGCCGCTTGTCGCTGGACGAATTGCCCCAGATCTTCAACGTGCTGCGCGGTGAGATGTCGCTGGTCGGCCCCCGCCCCGCCCTGCCCGAAGAAGTGCGCGCTTACCCCGCCAGCGCGATGGAGCGGCTGGCCGTCCTTCCCGGCATCACCGGCCTCTGGCAGGTGTCAGGCCGCGCCGAGGTGGGGTTTGACGACATGGTGCGCATGGATGTGGCCTATGCCCGCGATGGCCGCCTGTCCAACGACCTGTCCATCCTGGCCCGCACCGCCCGCGCCGTCCTGTCGGGCAGGGGTGCCTACTGACCCTTGTTCCGCGACCGCGTCACCATGATCCGTGCCTGCCCCAGTCTCTTCCGTTCTCCGGCGTCCCGAACTAGGCTGCGCGCATGTCCCTGATCCCCGAAACCCTGCCGCTCCTCGACATGGCCGCACTGCTTGCGCTGCTGGCGGCTTGGCTTCTGTCGGGCTGGCTGATCGAGAACCCGCCGCGCAAGCACCTGTCCGTCTCGATCCTGATGCAGGATTACCGGCGTGACTGGATGCGCACCTTCGTCACCCGCCAGCCGCGGATCTTCGACGCCACCCTGATCGACAGCTTGCGGCAAGGCACTGCCTTCTTCGCCTCGGCCTGCATGATCGCCATCGGGGGCGGCATCGCCGTGATCGGCAACGCCCGCGCGGTGGAAACGCTGACGGCCGAGCTTCCCCTGTCCACCGGCGGGCAGGATGTTGCCCTGCACATGCTTCCCGTGATCGGTCTTTTGTCCAACGCGCTGTTGAAGTTCGTCTGGGCGCACCGGCTGTTCGGCTACTGTTCGATCCTGATGGCCGCCGTTCCGAACGAGCCGACCGATCCGCTTGCCTTTCACCGCGCCGGACAGGCGGCCGAGATCAACATCACTGCGGCCAAAAGCTTCAACCGCGGGCTGCGGTCGATCTATTTCGCCCTTGCCGCCCTTGGCTGGCTGCTTGGTCCCTGGGGCCTTTTGGCCGGCACATTCCTGTCGACGGCCGTCCTGCTCAGGCGAGAGTTCGCATCCGCCTCACGCCGGGTGTTTCTGATGCGAGAGCCATAGCGCCACCTTGCCCGCCACGGTTTCCCCCGACAGCCGCGCCCCTGCAGCGGTCTGTTTCAGGCTACCGGCCAAGGCCTCGCCCGCAAACCAGATCCGCTCGCCGACTGGTTCTGCCAAGACCTGCCGTGCAGCCGCCTTGCCCGGCCGGGCGGCGGCGTACCCCCCGCGCACATAGCGTTCCGCCCCCCAATGGGTCATCGCGCCATGGGTCACGGCTTTGCGTGCGTCAGATCCGAACATGTCCACCAGCCGGTCAGTCACGAAATCCACCGCCGCCTCGCGCCCGGCAGCTTCCATCTCCCAGGCAAAGTCGCCGCCGACAAAACCGACCATCAGGTCAAGGTCAAAGGGGAAGGCCAGGAAGTAAAGATCATGCCGCGCGTGCCGTTCCATCAGCAGGTCGTCGAAGGGCGAAAGTCCCAGCCGCGTCCCCTCCACCTTCACCGGCACCTTGGTCAGCAAACCCATCGGCAGATCAAAGATCGCCTCCTGATGCGGGTCGGGCAAATCAGGGGAGAAGGCGATCTCCTCGAACGCAAGCACGCCGGTCGACACCGTCACGATCACCGCCCGCGCGCGCACTGTGCCCTTTGCCGTCTCCACTTCGACGCCGGGGCCATCCCAACGGATGCGCCTGACCGGGGTCGCAAGCTGCACCGGCACATCCGCCCCCCAGCGGTGGATCAAGGCGCCAAAGCCTTCCTTGGTGAAATAGTTCGGATCAAGGTCCGCCGCACTGCGGTAATCGGCAACGCTGATCTCGTCGTCATCGGCGCCAAAGTCCATCGGCCCGGCGAAGGTAGCGCTGACCCGCAGCGCATGGCAGGCTTCAACGACTGACGACAAGCGGTCATCCCCGCTTCGATGCCGTTCGATACAGGCGGCAAGCTCCGCCTCTGCCAGGCGTTCTGCCGCCATCTCGGCATCCGTGGCGCGGCGCTTGCCGAACCACAGGTGATCCAGCCCCATATCGTGATGCTGCAAGGTCCATCCCGCGGCCTGAGCCTCGGTGAAGAACGGGTTGCGGTCCGCCGCGTGCAGCCAGGCACAGCCGATGTCAAAGGGCACGCCGAAATCATCGCTGGTCGTCCAGGCCCGCCCGCCGATCCGGCCCATCGCCTCCAGCACGACGAAACTTGCCCCCGACGCACGCAGCCGCTTCGCCGCCGCCAGCCCGGCACAGCCTGCGCCAACGACCACCACATCCACATCCGTCATTCCAAATCCCCCACGCTCTCAAATGCGCTCAGGATGACAATTCAACCGATTCGAACCAATGGAATTGGCAGATGGGCCAGCCCGCCCCCTGCAGTTGCTCTTTTTGAAATACTCTCCGGGGGTCCGGGGGTGGAAAACCCCCGGTCCGCCGCCGGCCGCAAGGCAAAGCCTCAGGCCGCCCGCGCGCCTTTCCGGCCCTCGACCAGCCATGCCGCGATGGCCAGCCCTGCGGCGATCAGCAGCCAGATCCACGCGGGCAGCAGCGCCGCCACGTTCACATCCGCCGTCAGATAGGCCTCACGCGGGGTGACGCCGATCCAGCCACGGCCAACGGCAGGGCGTCCCTCGGCCACTGTGCGGATATCCGGGATACCATCCTCCAGCCGCGTGACGCCGCCCAGCGTTGCCGCCGCCAGCGGCTCCAGATCGTCGCCCGTGGCGATGGTTTCCACAAACTCACGCGGGGCAGCCGGGCCCACGGCTATCACCCGGGTCAGATCGCCCTGCTCCAGCCGGTACAGGCCCAGCATCGGCGCCTCCCATGCCGCCTCGAACCGTCCCGGCCCGGTCTCCGGCATCTCCAGCACGACTTCCGCCCCATCCGGCCCGGTGACAGTGACCGGCCCCGGAGGCTCTTCGGCCAGTGACCGGCGGATGATGGTCACCGCCTGCCCGCGCACTTCGGCGGTCAGGGTCTCTTCCTCCAGTTCAGGCTCCTTGAGCATCCAATGCGCCAGACGCCGCAACAATTCCAACTGCGGGCCACCGCCTTCATACCCCCGGCCCCAAAGCCAGGCATGGTCCGACGCCAGCACCGCGATCCGCCCCTGATCCACCCGGTTCAGCACCAGCAAGGGCAGATCACGCGGGCCGGTCATCAGGATCTGGCCATCCAGATACTCCACCTCGATCGCGCGGAACCAGCGGCCCCAGCCGCCTTCGGGCGCGGCTTCCTCAAGCCCTTCGGTCACCGGATGGCGGCGGCCAAGATCGGTCAGCGCCGGGCGAAAGCCTTCCTCGACCACCTGCGCCGTGGGTGCGACCGGCAGGATTTCCGACAGCGGCGACCGGTAAAGGCTGTCCACCGCCCCATACTCCGGCCCTGCGGCAACCAGCACCGTCCCCCCTCGCGCACATATTTCACAACGTTTTCAATGTAGGACATCGGCAGGATGCCCCGCATCCGGTAGCGGTCGAAGATGATCAGGTCGAATTCCTCGATCTTCTCGATGAACAATTCGCGCGTCGGGAAGGCGATCAGCGACAGTTCGTCGACCGGCACTCCGTCCTGCTTTTCCGGCGGGCGCAGGATGGTGAAGTGGACCAGATCGACGCTGGCATCGGATTTCAGCAGGTTGCGCCAGACCCGTTCGCCCGCATGCGGCTCACCTGACACCAAGAGCACCCGCAGCCGGTCCCGCACGCCGTTGATCTGGATGGCCGAGGCGTTGTTGCGGTCTGTCAGTTCGCCGTCAATCGGGGCCACGCTGAACTGCAGCACATTCATCCCGCCATGCGGCAGGGTCACCGGCAGATCAAGGTCCTGATTGACCGGCACGGTATAGGTCGCCGGTTCTTCGGTATCGATCGAGATGGTCAGCTCGGCCTCGCCCCCGGCAAAGGCGGGGACAGCGCCGATATCCTCAATCCGCAGGGTCAGGTTGAATTCCTCGCCGATGATCGCAAAGGCCGGCGCGTCCTTGACGACCAGACGGCGGTCCCAATCCGCCTCCTCGCCCGTCAGCAGCACCTGCAAGGGCGCGGGCAGGTTCGGCACCAGCCCAAGGTCATGCACCCGGCCATCTGTGATCATGATCGCCCCGGCCACCCGCGCGCGGGGTTCTTCGGCCAAAGCCTCGGCCAGCGCGGTCAGGGCCAAGGTTCCGGCATCATCTTCGGCGTCGCCCACCCGGTGGATACGCAGTTCAGTGTTCGGCAACGCCGCCACTTCGGCCTCGACCGCCGCGATGGCCTCGGCCACTTGCGCGGCGCGGTCGCCCAGGGATTGCGACGCGCTTTCGTCCACCACCAGGATCACAATATCCGTCAGGGGCGCGCGTTCTTCCTCTTGCAAGGCCGGGTTGGCCAGTGCCGCCAGCACCGCCGCAAAGCCCAGCGCGCGCAGCCACCAGCCGCCAAGCCCGCGCCACAGCGCAAGGGCCACCAGCAGCACGGCCACAGCCGCCAGGCCATAGATCACCAGCCAGCTGACCAGCGGCGCGAAGACGATGGATTGTGTCATTGCCCCAGCCTTTCCAGAAGGGCAGGCACATGCACCTGATCCGACTTATAGTTGCCCGTCAGCACATGCATGATCAGGTTGATCCCGAACCGGTACGAAATCTCGCGCTGGCGTTCGCCCGCAAAACCCCGTCCCACCGGCAGCAAGGGCATCCCGATCTCATCCACCGCCCAGGCCGCCGCCCAGTCGTTGCCACCGATCACGACCGGGGTCACCCCGTCGTTGAGGTTGCGAAACGGCATGCCTTCCGCCGCCTCCGCCTCGGCCATCGGGGCGGCTTCCACCCAGATGGCACCGCGCGCATGGCGGCCGGGAAATTCCTGCAGAAGGTAGAAAGTGCGGGTCAGCACATGGTCACCCGGCATCTGCTCCAACGGCGGGATATCAAGGCCCGAAGCGATAAGCTGCAGGGTCTGACCCTCAGCCGTGGCACCACCAAAGCCGGCCACATCCGCATCCCGCGTGTCAAACAGGATCATGCCCCCAGTGCGCAGATACTGGTTCAGCTTTTCATAGGCCTCGGCCGAGGGTTGGGCCTGCCCCGCCGTGATCGGCCAGTAAAGGAACGGAAAGAAGGCAAGTTCATCGCGTTCAATATCCACGCCAATCGGCAGTTGCGGTTCAATCGACGTGCGCTGCCACAACCGGTCCCCAAGGCCCAGCAGCCCCGCCGCCGCCACCTCGTCCACCTGCGCGTCGCCGGTCAGCACATGGCCCAGCACCACCGCCGTCGTCGCCTCCAGCGCCAGCGCGTCATCGGGCAGTGAGGTGTCCTGCGACGTGTCCTGTGCCCGCGCCTCGCCCACCGGAAGAAGCGCCACCACCAGCAGCACCGCAGCCCCCCGACGCAGCCCGGACAGCCGCCCCGCGACCCAAAGCGCCGCCAGCACGTCGATCAGCAGCAGCGCCAGCCCAGCGGTCAGGAACGCGCCTTTCAGGGCCTGTGCCTCCCGGCCTTCCAGCCCTTCCACCGGCACCGAAGCGGGCCATATGGCGGGCAAAAGCTCGGTTTCGGGGGCCAGCACATTCAACGCCACCCGCCGGTCGGCCCCGGCATAAAGCCCCGGCGGCATGGCCAGTGTCGGGCCAGCCGCAATCGCCCCGGCCAAAGCCTCACCCTCGGCGCCGGGCAATTCGCCCGCGTCGGACAATTGGCCATAGGCGTCCAGCACCACCTCGGGTGACCAGATCTGCCCGGCCAGATCCGACGCTTCCGGCAGCGCGGGCCGGGTGGACACGGCCAACCGCTCCAGCATCTGCACGAAGAGGCCCGACAGCGGCAGGGACGACCATTCGGCGTTCGCCGTCACATGCACCAGCACGACCTGCCCATCGCCAATCACCTTGCGCGTGACGAGCGGAGTGCCATCGTCCAGCGCCGCAATCGTCCGTTCAGTCAGGTTCGGGTCAGGCTGCGCCAGAACCTGCGCCCGGACCACCACGTCATCCGGCGCCACCAGCCCGTAGAACGGCGATCCCTCGGGGAACGGGGCCAGTGCCTTCGGTTCGCCCCAGCTCATCGTGCCGCCGACCGACCGCCCACCTTCGCGCAGGCGCACCGGCAACAACGGGTCTTCATCAAAACGGCTGACGTCACTTGCCGCCAGCCGAGGTCCGGCGAAGCGCAGAAGCAGCCCCCCCTCCTCCAGCCAGTCCAACGTCGCGTCGGTCTCGCTTTGCGTCAGCCGCGCCACATCGGCGAGGATGACGACATCCGGGTTGGCCAGCAGCACGTCTGTCAGACTGCCCTCGATGATCTCGGCCACCGGCTCCAAGGCCTGCCGCAGATAGTGGGTCGGCGACAAAAGCTGCAGCCCCTCCTGATCCGGGCCGCCCGCGATCAGCGCGATCTTGCGGCGCTTCAGGCTGTCATCGGTCAGGGACACCGCCCCCGCCGTCCGCGCGGCCTCAAGTTCAAACCGGGTGATCCGGTTGCGCAGTTCAGGCGGCACGTCCAGCACCGCTTCAGCCCGGCCCATTCCGGCGGCAAAGCCCAAGGTAACCCGCGCCAGTTCGCGTTCGATGCCCGAAGGGTCTGGCCCGCGCGCGATCACCTCGACCGACACGGCATCGCCCACCGGCATCCGGCTGGCGGCGACCACAACCTTGCCCTCCTCAAACCCCGCCGGGTGCAGCCCCAGCACCGGGCGCGGGCTTTCGATCACACGGACCGGCCCCCGCGCCTGCAAAGCGTCCAGCAGGATGTCACGGCCAGCATGCGCCAGACCGTCGGACAGCCACACCGTTTCAAACCCACCATCCGGCAAGACCGCCGCCCAATCGGCGAACCCCGCCGGGGCCCAAGCCTGCGGCTGCAAACCTGCCGCGCGACCTTCCCACGCTTCCGAGGTCTGAAACTCCACCGCTTCAGGCGCGTCCGTCAGCCGGATCAGCGCGACCGCACGCCCCTCGGCCCCCGCCTCGGCGACAAGTGCCGCCGCCTTGTCCACCCGGCGCGGCCAGTCGCGGGCGTCAGCCCAAGACCCATCGACCACCACCAGAACCGGCCCCGACCCGCCCGCGCGCACATCGGGGTTCAGCACCGGCCCGGCAAAGGCGATGATCGCCGCCGCAACCGCCAGCATCCGCAGCAGCAAAAGCCACCACGGCGTCTTGTCCGTCTCGGACTCTTCGTCCTTCAAGCCCAGCAGCAGCGCCACACCGGGAAACCGCCGCCGGATCGGCGCGGGCGGCACGGCGCGCAAAAGGAACCACAGGATCGGCAAGGCGATCAGCGCCAGCAAAAGCCACGGCACCGCAAACCCGATGGGGCCGACCATGAACATCAGCGGCCCCCCTGCAAGGCGGCATAGGCCCAGAGCAACGCCGACTGCGCCGGGTTGCCGGTGTGATGCGTGGTGAAATGCCATCCCACCGCGCGGGCCAGCGTGGCCAGTCGGTCCTTCCGTTCGGCAAGGCGCGCCAGATACCGGTCGCGCAAATCGCCAGCGCGCTGGGTTTCGTGCCGTACCGTGCCACCCATCGATTCAAAGATCGTGCGGCCGTCGAAGGGAAATTCTTCCTCAGCCGGGTCAAGGATCTGAATCAGGACGCCCTTCACCCCCCGGTCCGACGCCCGGGCAAGGCCTGCCTCAACCGCCGTCAGATCGCCAAGGAAATCGGACAGGAACACCGCCCGGCCATGGCTGACCATGCCTTCGGTTTCCGGCGCGCCGTATTCCGCGCCCGCCTCCTCACCTGCCAGTCGCGCCGCCAGCCGCAGCATCTGCGTCCGGCCCGCGCGGGGGCTGGCCATACCGGCCAGACCCACCCGTTCGCCGCCGCGCAGCAGCAGGACGGCCAGCGCCAGCGCCAGCAGCTTGGCACGGTCGCCCTTTGGCGCACGGCCCTTGTCGCCGGTAAAGGTCATCGACTTCGCCGGATCGACCCAAAGCGTCACCGACTGCGCCGCCTGCCATTCGCGTTCGCGCACGAAATGCGCGTCACTGCGGGCCGAACGCCGCCAGTCGATCATCCGGGCAGAATCGCCCTGATGCGCGGGCCGGTATTGCCAGAACTCATCGCCCAGCCCCGCGCGCCTGCGCCCGTGTTCGCCCAGCATGACGGTCGCCGCCAACATCTCGGCTTCGGCCAGAAGCGGGGGCAGCGTCTGCCCTAACGCTTCCGCCCGGGCACGAAGATCGGGGGCTGCGTTCACGCGGCGGCCTCAAGGCCCAGGACCCGGCCCGTCACGCGGCTGATGATGCCCGACAACGTCTCGCCCCGCGCGCGCGCCGCAAAGCTCAACGCCATTCGGTGCACGAGAACCGCCTGCGCAAGGTCCGCCACATCGCTGATCGACGGCGCGAGCCGCCCATCCAGCAGCGCCCGCGCGCGGACCGTCAGCATCAATGCCTGCGCCGCCCGGGGGCCAGGACCCCATGACAGCGAATCCGCCAGTTCGCGCCCCTCCGCTTCACCCGGACGGCAGGCGCGGACAAGGTCAAGGATCGCCTCGACCACCTGATCGCCCACCGGCATCCGGCGGATCACGCCTTGGGCCTTGATCAACCCTTCGGCGGTGAAGACCTGATGCGCCTCGGCCTCCTCGGCCCCCGTGGTGGCGATCAGAATGTCCCGCTCGGTCGCGCGAGTCGGATATTCGACATCGACCTGCACAAGGAACCGGTCAAGCTGCGCCTCGGGCAGGGGATAGGTGCCTTCCTGTTCGATCGGGTTCTGCGTGGCCAGCACATGGAACGGCTTGCCAAGCGGCCGATGCTGCCCGGCAATCGTCACTTCCTTTTCCTGCATCGCCTGCAAAAGCGCCGATTGCGTCCGGGGCGAGGCGCGGTTGATTTCATCCGCCATCAGAAGCTGGCAAAAGATCGGCCCTTCGACAAAGCGGAAGGCCCGCCCGCCGTCAGCGCTGCTTTCCAGCACTTCCGACCCCAGAATATCCGCTGGCATCAGGTCAGGCGTGAACTGGATCCGGTTCGCCTTGAGACCCATCACCGTGCCCAAAGTATCCACCAGCCGGGTCTTGCCCAGCCCCGGCAGACCGACCAGCAACGCATGGCCGCCGCACAGCATGCTGGCAAGAACCAGGTCCACAACCTTTTCCTGCCCGATGAAGCGGCGGTTGATCGAGGCCTTCGCCTCGCCCAAGGTCGTGCCCAGCGCCTCGATCTCGGCGACAAGTGCTGCGGTATCGGCCATGGCAAAGCTCCGTTCAGGGTGATGCGGCATCATTAGACCCAACTATGCCGCCCGGCACAAATGGCAAAAGCCGACTTGGCACAAATCATCGTGAAAGCTGCCAAACAGATGCGCAGGCCGCGACCAAAAGCCTTCGAAGGCTTTTGCAAATCTTTTCGAAAAGATTTGCCCGCGCCCCACCAGGCGGCGCCAACCCGCCCCCCGTTGCACCTTGGGCCAAGACCATTACATTGCGCACATGACCAAGACCACCGCCGATACCCTCGCTGCCGCCGCCAAGGCCGCCACCAAAAAGGGCCCGCCCCCGGTCCATCTGTGGAACCCGCCCTTCTGCGGCGACATCGACATGCGCATCACGCGCGACGGGGCCTGGTACTACCTTGGCACGCCCATCGGTCGCCCCGCACTGGTCAAACTGTTCTCGCAGATCCTGAAACGGGAAGGCGATGCCTATTTCCTTGTCACCCCGGTGGAAAAGGTCGGCATCACCGTTGACGACGCCCCGCTGCTTGCCGTCGATTTCGACGCAACCGGCGAAGGCCGTGACCAGACCCTGACTTTCACCACCAAGACCGAGGATACGGCAACCCTCGGCCCCGACCACCCGCTGCGGGTGGAGCGGGACCCCTCAACCGGTGAGCCGTCGCCCTATGTGCTGGTCAGGTCCAACCTTTGGGCCCTGATCGACCGCAAAACCTTCTATCGGCTGGTTGATCTTGGGTCGCATCACGCCTACGACGGGCAGGATTGGTTTGGTGTGTGGTCCTCGGGCCAGTTCTTCCCGGTCATCCCGTCGTCAGAACTGCCCGCCGACCTGTCCTGAGAAACTGCACCGACACATGCACAGACTTGCCCTGAAAGGCCGCTGCCCTTCATGCCCCGTTTCGCCGCGAACCTGACCCTTCTCTTCACCGAAGTGCCGATGCTTGACCGCCCCGACTGGGCGGCACGCTGCGGCTTTGACGGGGTCGAGGTGCTGTTTCCCTATGACAACCCCATGGCGGATTGGGAACGTGCCCTGGCAGGCCTGCCACTGGCGCTGATCAACACACCCCCCGGTGACTGGGGCAGCGGTGACCGCGGCTTTGCCGCCGTTCCGGGGATGGAACTGCGCTTTCGCGAAAGTTTCCTGCGCGCCGCCGATTATGCCACCCGCCTGCAGGCGGGGCGGTTGCATGTGATGGCCGGGGTCGCCAAGGGCCCGCAGGCGGAACAATGCTACACCGAAAACCTCGCCTGGGCGCTGGCCGAAGCGCCTGATCTTGTGCTGACGATCGAGCCTTTGAACCCCGACGACATGCCGGGCTATTTCCTGAACGACTACGATCAGGCCGCCCGCATTCTGGATGACCTTGCCAACCCAAGGATCGGGCTGCAGTTCGACCTGTGGCATGCGGCCCGGCTCCATGGCGATGCAGGTCTGGTCTGGGCCGATCACCGCCACCGGATCAACCATGTCCAGATCGCCGGTTTCCCCGCCCGCAACGAACCCGGTGGCGGCGGCTTTTCTCTGCCCGACCTTTGCGATGATGTGGACCAGCACTGCCCGGAAACCTGGATCGCGGCGGAATACCGCCCGGCAAAGGGCACGGCGCAGGGCCTTGGCTGGCTGACAGCGCTGAAGTCGCGCGGGCAGCCGATCGGCGGGTAACGCGGCGCAGGCTGGGGCTCCAATACCGCACCGTGCACGCGAGCAGGCCGCAGCCTCCCCTTGTGCCCGCCCGGCCTCAGCCGCTAGAATATGCGAAGCCAGAACAGGAAGCCCCCAAATGCCAATCGAAGCGCCGGAAACCCAAGTTGTCACCACCTGGAAAGTGGCCTGCGACGGGGGCGAGGGTGCCTTGGGCCATCCCCGCGTCTGGTTGACGATCCCGCAGGATACCGGCTGGGTTGAATGCGGCTACTGCGACAAGCGCTATGTGATCGACCGCGACCACGCGCACGACGACCACTAGCTGCCAGCCATTTGGCCGGACGAACGCGCCGCGCCGTCCTTCGTCAGCAACTTCTGCCAACCCCGACAAGTCGCCCGCGTCTGACGGCTGCCAAACAGGCCGCAAGCAGGATCTTGCCGATCTCCAGACCACCGGGCAAGCCCGCGGAACGAAACCAAGGGTGTCGGGTTTGTTCATCACAACCCAACGGCACAACGATCCTTCATGCCAATGCCGGCCGGTATCCGATGTTGGGCGCTTCGCGCCCGGCTTTGTGGATGCGGTCGTGGCAACTGGACCCGCCTGCCATCAGCAACCTGGAGATCAAAGATGAAACTTTTCGCCCCTCTCGCAATCGCGCTGATCGCTGCACCCGCTTTCGCACAGACCGCGACCGACGGAACGTCGCTGTCGTCCCGCGTCGGGCCTGCTTTCTTCAGCGATGACAGCATGTCGATGATGCGGTCGCCCGAAGAAATCCAGACCGGTTGGGACGCCCTCAGCCCGGAAGACCAAGGCGCTCTGGGCGAGCGTTGCCAAGCCATCGGCGTCAACTTCCAGGCGGACATGTCGGACTCGTCCGGTAACGCCGGTTCGGGCGTTGAACCCTCGACAGGGACCGATGTCCCGCCAGAAACCGCTGGCGGCGCGCAAGAGCCGATGACGGAATCCGGCGGCGATGCGGGCGCAGGCGTGCAACCGACCGAAGGCGATGACGCAGCTGCTACGGCAGACGTCCCGCAAGAGCCGGCCGTCGAATCCACTGGCGAAGCTGGCGCGGGCGTCGAGCCCACCGAAGAAATGGCCGAAGCGGGCTTCATGGCCGATGAGGCCAAGCTTCGCGCCGTGTGCGACGCAGCAGCACAGCTTTAAATCTTCGACAGAAGATGAACGATTGGGGCGGCACCATTAGGGTGCCGCCCTTTTCATGTCTCGCCCGGTGCCGCAGCGGGTGGCATGCGGGCAAAGTTCATGGCATGACTGCGTCTGACAGCAAGCCACGGGGTTGCAAACCATGACCTTCGGCGCAGGCCACCACCTTCATCTCATCGACGGCTCGGCCTACATCTTCCGCGCCTATCACGCGCTTCCGCCCCTGACGCGCAAGTCCGATGGCCTGCCCGTTGGCGCGGTCGCGGGGTTCTGCAACATCCTGTGGAACGAACTTTCGCGCGCCTCGAACGGCAAGGCGGCAACCCACCTTGCCGTCGTCTTCGACCATTCCTCGCTGACCTTCCGCAACACGCTATACCCCGACTACAAGGCCAACCGCCCGGAACTCCCCGAAGACCTGCGCCCCCAGTTTCCGCTGACCCGCGAAGCCACCCGCGCCTTCAACGTCGCCTGCCTTGAAACCGAAGGCTTTGAAGCCGACGACATCATCGCCACCCTCGCGCGTGAGGCCGTCAAGGCGGGCGGGTCCTGCACCATCATCTCCTCCGACAAGGACCTGATGCAGCTTGTCGGCCCCGGGATCGACATGTTCGACCCGATGAAGACCAAGGCCATTGGCCCCGATGAGGTGATGGAAAAATTCGGCGTCCCCCCGAACCGGGTGATCGACGTGCAGTCCCTTGCGGGCGACAGCGTCGACAACGTCCCCGGCGCGCCCGGGATCGGCCTGAAGACCGCAGCGCTCCTCATCAACGAATACGGCGACCTTGATACGCTTCTGGCCCGCGCGGGCGAAATCAAGCAACCCAAACGGCGCGAGGCGCTGTTGGACAATGCCGACAAGATCCGCCTGTCCCGCGATCTGGTGACGCTGAAGGACGACACGCCGCTGGACGTCACGCTGTCGGACCTCGAAATCCACCTGCCGGAAGCGGAAAAGGTCATGGATTTCCTGACCAAGATGGAATTCCGCACCCTTACCAAACGCGTGGCCGACAAGCTGGGCATCGCCCCCCCGTCCATGCCCGAAACCTCACAGCTGCAAGTCACCGCGCGAGAGGAGGAGACGCAGTCGAACGACGAGCCTCGCCTGCCCTTCGACCACGCCGCCTACGAATGCATCCGCGACATGGCCGCCCTTGCCCGCTGGATCGCCCATATCCGCGACATCGGCCATGTGGCGGTGGACACCGAAACCACCAGCCTTGATGAGATGCGCGCCGACCTCGTCGGCATCTCACTCTGCGTCGATGCTGGAAAGGCCGCCTATATCCCGCTTGGCCACACCACTGGCGGCGGCGACCTGTTCGGCGCGACTGCGCTTGCCGAAGGCCAGCTTGACCTGACCGCCACGATTGCCGCGCTGAAACCCATCCTCGAAGATCCGGCCATCCTGAAAATCGGCCAGAACATGAAATACGACTGGAAGATCTTCGCCCGCCACGGGGTCCGCATCACCCCCTTCGACGACACCATGCTCATGTCCTACGCGATGCACGCCGGAATCCATAACCACGGCATGGACGAACTGTCCGACCGCTACCTTGGGCACCAGCCGATCCCGATCAAGACCCTGCTCGGCTCAGGCAAATCGCAGATCACCTTCGACAAGGTCGCCATCGACGACGCAGTGAGATACGCCGCCGAAGATGCGGATGTCACCCTGCGCCTCTGGCAGCACCTGAAACCCCAACTGCATCGCGCCCGCGTCACCACCGTCTACGAAACCCTCGAACGCCCCCTCGTCCCGGTCCTCGCGGATATGGAGATGGCCGGCATCCAGGTCGACCGCGACACCCTCAACCGCATGTCCAACGCCTTCGCGCAAAAGCTTGTCCAGCTTGAGGAGGAAATCCACGACATCGCAGGCGAAAAGTTCAACGTCGGCTCGCCCAAGCAACTGGGCGAGATCCTGTTTGACCGCCTCCAGATCCCCGGCGGGGAAAAGGGCAAGACCGGCGCCTATGGCACTGGCGCGGACATTCTCGAAGACATCACCACGCTGGACGACCACCCCACCGGCGCGCAGCTGGCAGCACGCATCCTCGACTGGCGCCAGATCGCCAAGCTGAAATCCACCTACACCGACGCGCTGCAACTGGCGATCAACCCCGATACCGGCCGCGTCCACACCAGCTATTCCATCGCGGGCGCCAACACCGGGCGTCTCGCCTCCACCGACCCCAACCTGCAGAACATCCCCGTGCGCACCGAAGAAGGCCGCCGCATCCGTGAGGCCTTCGTGGCGCCGCCGGGCCGGGTTCTCGTATCCCTCGACTACTCCCAGATCGAACTGCGCATCCTCGCCCATATCGCCGACATCCCCGAACTCCGCCGCGCGTTTGAGGACGGCATCGACATCCACGCCCTCACCGCGTCCGAGATGTTCAACGTCCCCCTCGACCAGATGACCTCCGACATCCGCCGCAAGGCCAAGGCGATCAACTTCGGCGTCATCTACGGCATTTCCGGCTTCGGCCTTGCCCGCAACCTGCGGATTCCCCGCGCGGAAGCCCAAGGCTTCATCGACCGCTATTTCGAACGCTTCCCCGGCATCAAGACTTACATGTCCGATACGGTCAAATTCGCGCAGGCAAATGGCCATGTACAAACCCTGTTCGGTCGGAAAATCAACACCCCGGAAATCAACGCCAAAGGCCCCGGCGCAGGCTTTGCCAAACGCGCCGCGATCAACGCGCCCATTCAGGGGACAGCGGCCGACGTCATCCGCCGCGCGATGATCCGCATGCCAAAAGCCATCGCCCACCTTGACGCAAGGATGCTGCTGCAAGTCCATGACGAGCTTCTCTTCGAAGTCGCCGAAGATCAGGCCGCCACCCTGATCCCCATCGCCAAAGAGGTGATGGAGCAAGCCTCCGCCCCCGCCGTCAGCCTGCAAGTCCACCTCGCAGTGGAAGCGGGCCAAGGCAGGAACTGGGCCGAAGCCCATTGATCCCCGACTGGCCAACCCTCAAGGCCTTCGCTCTGGCGTTGGACCTGCCCATGGTCACGATCGACCACCCCTGGGGCAACGAATGCCTCAAGGCGCATGGCAAGATGTGGTGCTGGTGGTCGCCTTACGCCGACGCCGCCGTCTTCAAGGCCAGCCGCGATGAACGCGACATGCTGATGACCGCCGACCCCGACACCTTCTTCCTGCATCCGCATTATGCGCCGCACAATCTGGTGCTGGTCCGCGCCGGCCGGATCGACGAAGACTGGGCCCGCGCCCGACTGATCCGCCAATGGCGCGAGGCCGCCCCAAAGCGCTGGCTCAAAACCTGGGATGAAACCCACCCCAACGATCAAGCACCCCTACACTGACCAGCCCCTCAGGCTGACCCCCAACCAATCCAACCCCCAGACTTTCCTTTCTGCAAAAATATCCCGGGGGGATGAGGGGCCCATGGCCCCTCATGGGGGGCAGCGCCCCCCGCGCCCTTGGGTCTGCGCCCTGGCGCAGGCCCAAGAGAACAGACTTGCGGCGGCACGCCGCTCCGCCAGAAAACCGCCCGAACCTAGCGGTCGATCCGGCATTGAAAGCAATTGTTGCGGGCTGACCGCACATGCACATAGGCCACACGGGCCTCTTGCAACAGCGTCTCGGCCCGCGCCATCAGGGCCCCTGTCTCGACCACCCCACCCGTGCCATAGACGATCCGGTCATCATCCCCGTAGCCCCGCACGATGTAATCGGTCGAGGCCAGGATCTCCGGCAGGCCCTCTCCGCCACCCTGGTCGCAGGCCGCAGCGCACAGGAAGATCGGACCCACCTCGGCATAGGGCTGCGGCTTGGGGAAGGGGCGGTGCGCCAGCACCAGCATCGCCTCTCCCGCCGGGATCAGCTTCAGGCAATGCCGGCACGGGTTGCCGCCACCGTCTGACATCTGACGTTCCGGCACCTGCCCATTGGCATCGGCCCCGCCTGCCTGATAGTGCCGGGCCACATCTGTTGGTATCGCCACAAATCGCATCGCATCCTCCACTTTCCGGAAGGATGCCGCAGTCCGGGCCGCCGAAGCGACCCGAAGCTTGCGCAATCACTCAGGCTCGACCAGACGCCCCAGCACCCGGCCACCCAGAATATGCAGGTGGTAATGCGGCACCTCCTGCAAGCCATGCGCCCCGGCATTGGTGATCGCGCGAAACCCGTCCGGCCCAGTCAGCCCCAGAATCGCGCAGGTCTTGGCGACCGTGCGGTGGAAATCCATGATCTCGACCTCGGCCGCCTCGGCCGCGAAATGGTCCAGCGACACATAGGCCCCCTTGGGGATCGCCAGCACATGCACCGGCGCCAGCGGGCGAATGTCGTGGAACACCAGCGTATGCGGGGTCTCCATCACCGTGCGGTTGGGGATTTCACCGCGCAGGATGCGGGCGAAGATGTTGGTCGGGTCGTATGTCCAGCTCATGCTCGTCAATCCACGAATAGATAATCGGTTGCCGCAATCTGTCGCGCCATGTCGGGCGGGATGCCCAGAAACTCGGCCAAAGCCTGTGCGTTCTCCTCGACGCTTGCACCCTCGCGCATCCGATGGTGACCTGCGAGGTCCATGTCACGCAAGCGGTCGCTTTCAAAGCGGACATCGTAGCGGATCGTCGGCAACAGCTGCGCCAGCGCCGCCGGGGGGGTGTTCGCACTCGCCAGACCCACGCGTCGGGCATGGCCGACAAGGTAGTCGTCGGAAAAGCCGCAGTCGATTTCCAGCAGCCGCACTTTGGCACGATCCCTGTAGAAATCCTGAATAAGTTCAGTGCTGGCCGGATCGACGCACAGGATCAACCGGTCGGTTTCCCAGTAATCAAACAGCATCCGCACCAGCGCGCGGCGGTGGCGCATCCGCTTTTCCAACGTCGTCTCAATCCCGCCGAGGTCCGGCAGCGCCGTCGCCTCTTCGTTGAACAGATAGTCCACCGCAGGCAGGTTCGTGGCCGCGCGCACCCGGTCAACCAGCCGTTTGGCCACATGCCACTTCTTGCAGGTCACCAGCATCAGCGTGCGCCCCCGGCCAACGCTGGTTTCCGTCTCCCAGAACCGGGGGGCAAAGCGGCGGCCTGCCCTGCCACGCCCCGTCAGGAATTCGAACTGCCGCCGCCCGTCGGCCGTCGTCGGAAAACTGCGCCCGGTTTCGACATAAAGCGTGCCCAGCCGTTCCTTCAGAGTCAGGGCATCCGGGCTGATCTTCCGGGCAAACAGGTATTCCTGCGCCAAAAGCAGATCGTGGTGATCGTCATAAAATGTCACCGGCATCCCGTAATCGGTGAACATCAGGAACGTCAGCGTCCGCGACCGGATTTCGCGGTCCGGCACCAGATGCGCCACGATGGTCTGAAAGAACGTCTCGTCCGGGATCCATGTCGTGCGGAAGAAACGTGTCACGTCCGGGCGCTTGTCGATGAACGCCAGCACCGCCTCGGCCGTGCGCCGCCGCAGGCACCACCACTGGCTGCCAATGCGGATGCGCAGATCGGCAGGCACCTTGCGCGCCAGACCCATCTGCCGTTGCAGATTCATCGACCGGTAGAACCACGCCTTCTGCCGCCGTTCATTGAACCAGTGCCGGTAGATCAGCCGCTCTTCCTTGATCCCGGTCTTGATCCAGTCCGAGGCGAAGAAATCGAAGCTTTCGATGAAATCGGCGTCTTCGGTCTCCAGCCTTTGATGCACATGCTCGGCTGTCTTGATCGGCATGCAGTCGCCCGACAGCATGTAGAAATGCGTGGCCCCCGGAAACGCATCCACCGCGGCGCGCAAGGCCTCAAGCGTGGCGGCGACCAGGCTCCATTCGCCCCAGCCGCATTTCACCCGGCGCTTGGTGAAGGTCACTTGTGGGTTGCCGGCGAGCGCGCTGCGGATGCGGTCGTACTCCGCTGGCTTGGACCGGCCATCGAAATGGATGGCGATGCAGTCCCCCGCCGCCGTCAGCCGCAGCGCCTGCGCGATGATCCCCTCCGGATCCTTGTGGCACAGAAGGATGAAGGCAATCGTTGTCATCGGGCCCGTGCTGTTGCTTTGCGGCTCATGCCCGTCTCCGTAACGTCATGCCCGTCTCCGTAAACTGTCCCAAGCTTCCTTGAAAAGGCCGAACTTGTCTGATTGATTGCCTCAACCTTGGCATGTGTCGCTTTTGTGCTGAACGCGAAAGGAGTTGTTGCATGGGATTTCCCGGTACTTGGATGACGGAAAGCGAAAGCGTCGTCTACCGGGTCGTGCCGAAATGCGCCTGCTCGACCATCGGACAGATCATGTTCTACTCTGACCACGGGAGCTTTTTCGACGGCGATATTCACGACGCCACGACGGGCCTGCACAAATGGGCCCTTGAAGCCAGCCAGCCAAAGATCGAACGCGCCGTGCGCGCGCGCCAGACCTATGCCTTCACCTGCGTCCGCAATCCCTATACCCGGATCCTGTCCTCGTTCTTCGACAAGATCTGCGGCATCCAGCGCAACGGCAGACGCTACCGGGGCAACCTCGTGCCACTTCTTGTGCAGAAATACGGGGTCGAGGTCGGCGGCGACGACGGCAAGCAGGAGTTCGACCAGATCGCCAGCTTCCGCCGCTTCCTCTTGTTCGCCCGCGACACGATCCGCTGGAAAAAACCGATGGAGCCTGACATCCACTGGTCCGCGATGGCGGGGCATGTGTCGACCTTCATCGTCAACGGCGGGCGCTACAACCACATCCTCTTCACCGAGGATTTCAATGCCGGCATGCAAACCGTGCTCGAAAACATCACCGTGGCGCATCCGGTCGATCTGGCGCAAATCCCCCGCTTCAACGAAAGCGAAGGCCACGGCCCGAAACGCGCCCACCCGGTTGAAGCCTATTTCGACGATCTGTCGATGCATCTGATGTGGGAAATCTACAAACGCGATTTCCAGCTGTTCCGCTACGACTTCGACAATCCGGGACGGAAGCTGCCAAAAGGTCCGGTGGATCTGGATGAGGTTCACGCCAAACTGGGGGACTAAGGGTGGGTCAGGTCACGGGTGGCTGTCTGTGTGGCGCAGTGCGGATTGTGGCAACCGGTCAGCCCTACCGCGTCGGGATGTGCCACTGCCTTGACTGCCGCAAGCATCACGGCGCGTTGTTTCACGCCTCGGCCATCTTCCCTGCCGATGCCGTCACCTTCACCGGAGAAACGCACAGCTTTCGCGGCCGCCACTTCTGCCCCGCCTGCGGATCGCCGGTCTTTGGCCGCAGCGGGGATGAGGTCGAGGTGAACCTTGGCGCGCTGGACGCCCCCGACCAGTTCCGCCCGACCTATGAGCTTTGGACCACCCGCCGCGAAAGCTGGCTGCCCGAGTTTCAGGGGATACGGCACTACCCGCAGAACCGCGAGAGCGAAGGCAGGACCGAGGGCTGAGCCAAATTCCTTCGAAGGAATTTGCAAAACTTTTCGAAAAGTTTTGCGCCCTAAACCGGATCCTCCGCCCCTACCCCCCGGAACCAGCGCACGATGGCCGCACGCTCTTCGGGTTCCATATAGCTCAGGTTGCCCGGCGGCATCGCATGGCTGACGCCCGATTGCAGGTAGATCCGCCGCGCCTCATGCGCGATCTGCGCCTCGGTTTCCAGCACCACGCCCTTGGGTGCCCAAGGCACGCCGTCCCAGCCGGGTTCGGCCGCATGGCACATCGAACAGCGGCCCTGCACGATGCCAACTACATCCTCGAACCCCTCGGCGCTGGCCAGACGCAGGGCCTCGCCCCGCAGCGCCGCCTCGCCCTCCACGGTCTTGATCGGCGCGGCGGACAGCCAGGCGATCAGGATGAACAGCAGCGCCGTCAGCGCCCATGTCCAGTGCGGGTTGCCCTTGCGGGCGTGGTGGGTGTTGAACCAGTGCCGGATCGTCACTCCCATCAGGAAGACAAGGCTGGCGATCAGCCAGTTCCATGGTGTCGCAAAGACCAGGGGGTAATGGTTCGACAGCATCAGGAACACGACCGGCAGTGTCAGATAGTTGTTATGCGTGCTGCGCTGCTTGGCGATCTTGCCATACTTCGGGTCCGGCTTCCGCCCCGCCTTCAGATCAGCCACCACGATCCGCTGGTTCGGCATGATGATGAAGAACACATTCGCGCTCATGATCGTGGCGGTGAAGGCTCCCAGATGCAGCAGCGCCGCCCGGCCGCTGAAAACATGGGTGTAAAAGAGGCTCATCCCGACCAGCACGGCAAACAGGGCCAGCATCAGCAGCGTCTGGTTGGCGTTCACAAAGACCTTGCACAGCGTGTTGTAGATCACCCAGCCAAAGGCCAGCGACGCCACCGAAATTCCCACCGCCTGCCATGTCGTCAGCTCCAGCACCGTGGGGTCGATCAGGTAAAGCTCGGCCCCCATGTAATAGACCAGCGCCAGCAGCGCCGCCCCCGACAGCCAGGTCGCATAGCTTTCCCACTTGAACCACACCAGATGGTCGGGCATCGACGCGGGCGCCACGAGGTATTTCTGGATATGGTAGAACCCCCCGCCGTGGACCTGCCATTCCTCGCCATCGGCACCCGAGGCAAGGTTGCGGTCGCGGTGCAGGCCAAGGTCCAGCGCGATGAAATAGAAGCTGGACCCGATCCAGGCAATCGCCGTGATCACATGCAGCCAGCGCACCGCGATCTCGATCCATTCCCACATCACTGCGACGTCAAACATCCACACGCCTCCCCGGACTTTGTCAAAATGCTATCCTGCCGATGACCTTTCTGATAATCCATAGAAACCCCGCATCACTTTCAACCCGTGCCGAAGAATGGCCGCCAGATGTCTTACGTCAACACCATCCGCATGTTCGTTCGTGTCTATGAATTGGGCAGCATGTCCGCCGCTGCCCGCGATCAGCGCACGTCGCCTGCCGTCGCCTCGGCCCGGATTTCGGACCTTGAAAAGCATCTTGGCGTGCGTCTGTTCAGCCGCACCACACGCAGCCTGCAACCGACCGAGAATGGCCGCATCTTCTACGACGGCGCCCGCCGCGTGCTGGAGGCGATAGACGAGGCCGAGGCCGCCGTCATGGACGTGACCCAAAACCCGCGCGGGACGATCTTCATCGCCGCCCCGCTGGGCATCGGTCGCCGCCTGATCGCGCCCCGCGTTCCGGCCTTCAAGGACCTGTATCCCCAGATCGACGTGCGCCTGCGCCTGTCAGACCGGGGGATCGACGTGGTGACCGAAGGCATCGACGTGGCCTTCCACCTTGGCCTTTTGGAAGACAGCACGCTGAAGGTCCGCACCATCGCCGATTGCCCGCGCCTCCTGTGCGCCGCACCGGCCTACATCGCCCGGCGCGGCATGCCCGCCGATGGTGCGGCCCTGGTGCAGGATCGCCATGACTGCCTGAACCTGCGCTATCCCGGGGCCAAGGAATTCCAGTGGACCCTCCTGACCCCCGAAGGCCCGCGCCGGTTTGAAATTTCCGGCCCGTTCGAATCCGATGACGGCGATGTGCTGACCGGCTGGGCGCTGGATGGCCGCGGAATTGTGCTGAAACCTTTGTTCGAGGTGGCAGACCACCTGCGCTCGGGCGCTCTGGTGCCGGTGGCCACGGCAACACCGCCCCTGCCGGTGCAACTGTCCACCCTTAGCCAGCATCGGCGGCTCAAGGACCCCAAGGTCCAGCTCTTCACCGAATGGATGACCCACCAGATCCGCGAAGACCTGCGGCACGCGATGGCTGCCCTCTAGGCCAAAGCACCCTGCACATGCAAAAGGCGGGACCGAAGCCCCGCCCCTGCCGTGCCCGAAAGGCGCTCCTTACTGGATGCGCTGACCGTTCACATAGATCTCGAACCCCGGCTTGGCTTCGATCTTCGAGGTCAGCTCATCCGGGGCCGCGCCCGGCGACATGAAGGCCCCCATCATCATCCGCGCGCCCATCGCATCTTCCTGCGTGACAAGGCCCGTGGCGATCAGCCCGTCGATCAGCGCATTCGCGCCAGTCACGGTCACATTCGCCTCACCAATCGGCATCGGCACGCCCATCGAGTTGTCGAAGGTGAACGCCCCGGTCCCGGCCAGCGCCGCCCCGGCGACCTTCAGCGTCATCTCGGTGATGTTCAGCGATTCCGGCGCAGGCGTCGGCGGCATGCCACCCGTCTCATTCGCCTCGATCATCGCCGGGATGTCCATCTTGGTCTTGCCCGAGATATCAATCGCCAGATCTGCCGCATCGCGCGGCAGCGCGCCTGTCGGGTCGAACATCGCCCAGGCTTCCTCGTTCACGCTGAACTGGCTCAGCTTCATCACCAGCCCGAAATCGCCAGCAACGTCCGTCGCGATCACCGGCGAGGTCATGGCAAACTCGATCGGCCCCGACGTCACCTTGATCGGCGCCGGCATCATCGCGGACGAGGTTTCAATCTCCATTCCGGTGCCGGTCGATTTGATGCTGAAGGCGTCCTTGTTGAGCACGCCCGAAGATTCCCCACCGCCTGCCGCGATGGTGAAGCTCATCGGCATGACGTCGCTTTCCTGATTCATCGACCCGCTGGTCGCCCCCTGGGTCGACGCAAAGCTGACGCTCAGGCCCTCTTGCAGCGCGGTCCCGAAATCGGTCGCGGACTCCATGGACCCCAGCTGCATCGACGACGGCAGCGCCAGATCGAACGAAACCGAGATATCCGCCGTCTCGCTCTTGGTCTGCTGCTTCAGCGACAGGGACGGGTCATCAAGGCTGGTGTCATAGCCCATCATCCCCGCCGCGATATCCAGGCCGAAAGTGCGGTTGGTGCCGGGCGTATCGGAATAGGTGCCCGAAACATCGGCCAAGGTGACCGTCCCCTTCGACGCCACATCCGGCGCGGCCGAACCGTCAAAGGTCATGCCCGGATAGGTGGTGTCATAGACGACATCCAGCTTGTCGGCGGTAAAGTCATAGGCCACGCCGCCTTCCGCCTCACGCGCGGTCAGGACCAGACCTTCATGGACAACCTTGGCAGACCCCTTGGTCTCGCCCGCAAGGTCAAGCCCGATGTCCGCGCCCGGCTCGATCACCACCGATCCATCCGACGCTTCGGTCAGCACCATGTCGGAAATCGTGATCCCCGGGGTCCCGGTGGGCGCGATCGACACGCCGTTCAGCGTCAGCACACCGCCATCGCTGTTTTCGGTGGCGGCCGTCACCTCCAGCCCGACTGTGGCTGCGGCGTCCTTCCAGGACTGCCAGACCTGATCCGCCGTCAGCGCTGCATGGGCGGTACCCCCCATCAAAACGACAAAAGCGGGCGCCACGAAGCAAGACGTCATCCGAAACATGCGATTCTCCCAACCGGAAATTTGACCGCGACAGCAAACCCTGTCTTGCAGACAACCGCAAGTAACCGTTTCACGACCCGCGATTCACCGCCCCCGAGTCACGACCCGCGCGTCATGATCCGCGATAAGTCGAATACCCGAAAGGAGAAAGCAGCAGCGGCACATGATAGTGCTGGCCCGCATCCGGCACGCCGAAGCGGATCGGGATTTCGTCCAGGAACAACACCCCGTCGCCCGCCTGACCACTGGCCCGCAGATAGTCCCCGGCGCAGAACACCAGCTCATAGCTGCCTGCGGTCAGGTCCCCGCCCTCCAGCAGCGGCCCGTCCGTCCGCCCGTCGGCGTTTGTCACCACGTCCTTGATCTTCCGGTGGCTCTGCCCTGAAATGCGGTACAGCATGATCTTCACGCCCGCCGCAGGCTTGCCTGTCGCGGTATCCAGCACATGCGTTGACAGCCGTCCCATCCGAACCCTCCGTTTTGCCGCATCAGACCACGAAACCCGGCCCCCCGCGACCCCGCATTGCACGCATATGACTTTTCGGAAAATCCTGAAAATATCTGCTGCCCTTTCCCCCTAATCTGCCCCCATGCAGGAGACACATGTGAACCGCTACCCCCGAGATTTCCGTGGCCATGGCCCGAATGCCCCCGATGCCCGCTGGCCCGGCGGGGCGAAGGTCGCCATCTCGCTGGTCCTGAACTATGAGGAAGGGGGCGAAAACTGCCTCCTCCACGGCGATGCCCAGTCCGAAGCGTTCCTGTCCGACATCGCCGGTGCCCAACCCTGGCCGGGCATGCGGCACTGGAACATGGAATCGCTTTACGATTACGGCGCGCGGGCGGGGTTCTGGCGGCTGCACCGCCTGTTCACCGGGCGCGGGTTGCCCGTCACCATCTACGGCGTCGCCACCGCGCTGGCCCGCAACCCCGAACAGGTCGCCGCCATGAAATCCGCAGGTTGGGACATCGCCAGCCACGGCCTCAAATGGGTCGACCACCGCGACATGCCGGAAGAGGAGGAGCGCGCCCAGATTCATGAGGCCATTCGCCTCCATACCGAAGTCACCGGCGCGCCCCCGCGCGGCTGGTATACCGGGCGCTGCTCGCTGAACACCGTCCGCCTGACGGCTGAAACGGGCGCCTTCGACTGGATCTCGGATACCTATGACGATGACCTGCCCTACTGGCTGGAGGTGGGGGATCGCAACCAGCTTGTCATCCCCTACACGCTGGAAGCCAATGACATGCGCTTTGCGACCGCGCCCGGCTACATCGAAGGTGAACAGTTCTTCACATACCTGCGCGATACCTTCGACACCCTCTACGCCGAAGGCAGCGATGGCGCGCCAAAGATGTTCTCTATCGGCCTGCACTGCCGCCTGATCGGCCGCCCTGGCAAGATTGCCGGGCTGATCCGCTTTCTGGACCATGCTCGGGCGCATTATGGTGTCTGGTTCGCCACCCGCACCCAGATCGCCGACCACTGGGCCGCCACCCACCCGCACCGCCGGATAGAACGCCCCAGCCAGATGACGCGGGAACGCTTTGTCGAACGGTTCGGCTCGATCTTCGAACACTCGCCCTGGATCGCCGACCACGCCTTCGACCTTGAACTTGGCCCCGCGCATGACAGCGCCAGCGGCCTGCACAACGCGCTGGCCCGCGTCTTCCGCAGTGCCAGCCGCGATCAGCGCCTGCTGGTCCTGCGCGCGCACCCAGACCTTGCCGGCAAACTCGCCGCCGCCAAACGCCTGACGCCTGAAAGCACTGCCGAACAAGCCAGCGCCGCCCTAGACGCCCTGACCGACGAGGAGCGAAGCCGCTTCCAGCGGCTGAACGAGGAGTATGTCGCAAAGCACGGCTTCCCCTTCATCATCGCCGTCCGCGACAACACCAAGGCCAGCATCCTGCTGGCCTTCCAGACCCGCCTTGCCAATGATACCGAACAAGAGTTCACAATCGCCTGCGCCCAGGTTGAACGCATCGCCGAACTGCGCCTGAAGGACCAATTGCTATGACCGAAACGCCGTCCGGCTACTACTTCCCCGCAGGGGGCTTGCCGTCTCAGACCACCCTGATGACCGCCCGCGCTGTCTTCACCCCGGCCTATTGCTTCATTCCCCGGGGGTGCTTTTCCGACATCCTGACCAGCAACCTGCCCGGCTGGACCAAAACCCGCCTCTGGCTGATCGCCCGCCCCATGTCGGGGTTTTCCGAAACCTTCAGCCAATATGTGATGGAGGTCGCCTCCGGCGGCGGCTCCGATGCCCCCGATCCTGAAACCGGCGCTGAACACTGGCTTTTCTTCACCGACGGTCTGGCCACCGTCACCATCGACGGCACCGGGTATGAGATGGAGGCAGGCTCCTACGCCTACATCCCCCCCTCCACCCGCTGGACCCTGCTGGCCGAGGGCGGCACGCCCGCCCGCTTCCACTGGCTGCGCAAGCTTTATGAACCTGCCCCGGGCCACCCCGCCCCGGCGCATTTCGTGATCAACGAACGCGACGTCCCGGTCCGCTTCATGCCCGACACCGAAAACCGCTGGGGCACCACCCGCTTTGTTGACCCTGACGACATCGCCCATGACGCGCATGTCAACATCGTCACCTTCCAGCCCGGCGGCCGCATCCCGTTTGAAGAAACCCACGTGATGGAACACGGTCTCTACGTCCTGGAAGGCCGCGCTGCCTACAAGCTCAATCAGGACTGGGTCGAGGTTGAGGCCGGAGATTTCATGTGGCTCCGCGCCTTCTGCCCGCAGGCCTGCATCGCCGCCGGCCCCGGACCCTTCCGCTATCTGCTCTACAAGGACGTGAACCGCCACGCCAACCTGCGCCACCTGCGCTGATTTCATCTGTCCGCAAATATCCCATGGGGAGCGCGAGGGGTGGGAAACCCCTCGCTTTCACCGCCAGCGAAAGGCGCCAAGATGCAGACCCTGCACCCCGAACCGCTCACCGCCGCCGCCTTCGCCCCCTTCGGCGATGTCCTCGATGCCACCGGTGAGTTCCGCCTGATCAACGACGGCCTCTGCCGCCGCCACCACGACCGCGCCCGGCTGGACTTTGGGCCAGACGCCCGCCCCGGCCTGTCGATCTTCCACGCCGAAGCCCGCGCGCTGCCCTATGCTTTTGACCTGATCGAACGCCATCCCGAAGGCTCGCAGGCCTTCATCCCGATGACCGAACATCCGTTCCTCGTCATCGTCGCCGAAAGCCCCGACCGCGCGCCCCGCGCCTTCCTGACCACCGGCGCGCAAGGCATCAATCTGCATCGCGGCACGTGGCATGGCGTTCTCACGCCGCTGTCGGCACCCGGGCTCTTTGCGGTGGTTGACCGGATCGGCCCGACCCCGAACCTCGAAGAGCATCGCTATCCGTCGCCCTGGACCGTTCTGCCCTGACCCGGACATGCAAACGGGGGCAGCCATGGGCCACCCCCGTTCAAATTCATGTCGCTAAGGCTTATGCCAGCGCGAGGTTGATCGCCGATTCGCGGCCATCACGGCCGGATTCCACGTCAAACGTCACAGCCTGACCATCGTCCAGACCACGGATGCCAGCGCGTTCCAGCGCGGTCACGTGGACGAACACGTCCTTGCCGCCGGATTCCGGAGCAATGAAGCCGAAACCCTTGGTGGCGTTGAACCATTTCACGGTGCCCTTGGCCATCGTGATTTTCCTTCTCATAGCGCCATCCGCAACACGCGATGGCCTGGCTTTCATCCGTTAGATCGAGTGTCTGAAGCCGAAAAGGAAACAGAGAAGTCGACAGCAGGTGTTTTCGCCCGGTCCGTATGCGCCTTTTTTGGGGAAATAGCTAGCGTTTTTGCAGGGCA
The DNA here is from genome assembly GCF_003940805.1 of Tabrizicola piscis. Taxonomy (NCBI): domain Bacteria; kingdom Pseudomonadati; phylum Pseudomonadota; class Alphaproteobacteria; order Rhodobacterales; family Paracoccaceae; genus Tabrizicola; species Tabrizicola piscis. The sequence continues at coordinate 2,905,194 of NZ_CP034328.1, read as the reverse complement.
GCCCGCCCCCCTGCCGGAAGTCCGCCGGTCACGGCCCCGCATCCAGCGTCAGCCGGACGTCCATCAGATAGGCCCGCACCGCCGCATCCTCGGTCAGCGCGATCGCTTGCGCCAGATCGGCCAGCGCCCGGTCCCGCTGCCCGGCTAGGCCTGCGACATGCGCCCGCGCCACCCACCACGGCTGGTGCCGCGCAACCTGCCCCGGCAGGGCGTCGAGCGCCCCCAGCGCAGCCAAAGGCTCACCCGCCTCGGCGATCACTACCGCCTGACCGATCCGCGCGCCGATGCTGTCGGTGTGCTGCACCAGCAGGTCATACAGCAACCGCAGCGCCTTCAGGTTCACCTGCCCGGTGATCGGTCGCTGCACATGCACCGACTGGATCGCAGCTTCGCACTGGAACCGGCCGAACCGCCCGGCCTGCGCCGCCCGGATCAGCAGCCCCTCGGCCTCGATGATCATCGTACGGTCCCACAGCCGCGCATCCTGCCGGTCCAGCGGCACAAAGGCCCCAGACGCGTCGCGCCGGGCCCGCCGCCGCGCTGTGCAATACAGCATCAGCGCCAGCAGCCCCGCAGGTTCGGGTTCCTCCGGCAGCAGATGGACGACCAACCGCGCCAGCCAGATCGCCTCACCGGTCAGCGACTCCGGCGCGTCAGGATGCTCCATCCCGTCCCAGCCCTGCCCGAAGGCGGCGTAGATCGCGTCCAGAACCGCGCCCAGCCGTTCGGCCATCGCCTCGGGCTCGGGCAGCGTCAGGCGCAGGCAGCATCGCGGATGCGCAGCTTGGCCCGCACAAGGCGCTGGGACAGGGTCGCCGGTGTGGTCAGGAACACCCGCGCCATGCGCGCGGCGTCAATGCCCAGCACCGTCTGCAGCATCAGGGGCGTCCGCACGCCGGGGTCAATCGCCGGATGGGCGCAGGCAAACATCAGCCGCAGCCGATGGTCAGGCACCGCAGCCTCGGCCTCGGGCAAGGCCAGCCGCCGCTCCACCTCTGGCACAGCCAGCTGGCGCACCCGGCCCGCCCGGTCGGCGTTCTTCAACCGGTTGCGCGCCGCCGTCACCAGCCAGCCTTCCGGGTTCTGCGGTACCCCCCGCTCCGGCCAGACCGTCAGGGCCGAGATCAGCGCCTCCGACAGCGCATCTTCCGCCGCCGCAATGTCGCGGCCCTGCATGGCAAGGATCGCCACCAGCTTGCCATAGCTGGCCCGAGCCGCTGCTTCGGCAGTCCGGGCCGCATCGTCGCTGCCGCTCACGCCGGGGGGGCAGGCATTGCAAGCACCGGTCGCACCTCGACCGATGCGGTCAAGGCGGATGGCGCCTGTGCCGCCCAGTCCAGCGCCGCGTCAAGGTCTGGCACCTCGATCACGAAATAGCCGCCCAACTGTTCCTTGGTATCGGCATAGGGGCCATCCTCCACCTGCCGCTTGCCATCGCGGAGGCGCAGCGTCGTCGCCGTGTGCGGGCCTTGCAGCCCGTCGCCCTTCACGATGACACCCGCCTGTGCCATCGCCCCGATAAAGGCGTTCCAGCCGCCCCAATAGGCCCCCGCCTCGGCCGGGTCGGCGCGGCGGGCAAATTCTTCCGGTGTCTCGTTCAGAATCAGCATGAATTGCATCGGGTCTCTCCATTTCATGAAAGGTAGCATGGGCTGCGCTGCAAGGTCTCAGGCTTTGGCAGCAGGGTGTCGGCTTGCTGCGTAAAGGGCCGCCGCTATCGCCACGACCACGGTCAGGATGATGATCTGCGGCAGGCCCATCGCGGCAAAGACGCCATGGACGGCATCCCCGATCCACAAGGCGACATAGGCCAGAACCGATGCCAGCAGCACGGGCCGCGCCAGCGCGTTGCGCAGCAACAGAAGGACGCTACCCACCAGCCCCCCTGCCACGCCAATGGCGAAGGCCAGCGTCATCCAGACCGGATACCCTGTCATCACCGCCGCCTGCTCCGCTGTCAGGCCTTGGGCGATCAGGCTTTCCGGGGTGGCGCTGACCGACCCTGCAAACTGGACGGCACCAAAAACATTCCAGGCAATTCCGCCCAGCGCGGTCGCCAACAGCCAGACCGGCGCCCGGACTGGCTTTTCGTGCGAAGAAGATACAGACATCATGGGTCTCCACAGGCTCACGACGACGCCGTCATGACATCATCTGCCAGCATGACACCCGGGCCCCCGCGCATTTCGACAAAGCCGCTGATTTTTCCGCAACTGGCACGCAAGAAATCGGCACAAGCGCTGCACCTGTGCCCTTCCCCAAACTTTCTCTTCTCCAAATATCCCACGGGAGGTCTGGAGGGTGTGAAACCCTCCAGCCCCGGCCAGCCCCGCGCGCAGCGCCCGGAAACCTTGACGAATCCCTAATCAGGCCCCGCAAGCCCTTGATCTTGCAAAGACTGAACCCCTGTCCCTGCCCGGGACAGTCACCCCATCAACCGCGCCACATCCAGCATCCGGTTGGAAAAGCCCCATTCATTGTCGTACCAGCCAAAGACCCGCAGCAACCCCTGCGGCGTCACCCGTGTCTCGGGACAGGCCATCACGATGCTCTCAGCCCGGGCCCGCAGGTCGGATGAGACCAAGGGCAGATCCGTCGCCCCGATCACCCCCCCAACCCCCCGAAACGCCGCGTTGACCGCCTCGACCGTCGCCCGCCGCTCCGTCACGACCGTGAGGTCGACGCAAGACACGCTGGCCACCGGCACCCGCACCGCCGCCCCCTGAATGCGCCCCGCGATCTCGGGCAGGACGACGTCCAGCAACCGCTGGGCCGATGTCGTCGTCGGCACCATCGACAGCGCCGCCGCCCGGCTTCGGGCAAAGTCCGCCGCCGGGGCATCCACGGTGGGCTGGCTGCCGGTGTAGCAATGGATCGTCGTCATCGACCCTGTCACCACGCCCCACTCGCGGTCCAGAAGCCGCACCAGGGGGGCCAGCGCGTTCGTCGTGCAGCTGGCGTTCGACACGATCCGGTGGTCCCCCAGCGCCCCCTCGTTCGCACCAAGCACCACTGTCACCTCGGCCGCAGCCGATGGCCCCGACACCAGCACCCGCCGCGCCCCCGCCACCAGCCCCCGCGCCGCAACCTCGCGCGTTTCTGCCCGGCCGGTGCATTCCAGCACCACGTCCACCCCGGCAAGATCCAGCGTCGAGATATCGGCCAGCCGGTGCAGCGGCAGCGCGCGGCCATTGACCACAAGCGCCCCGCCCGTGAGGTCCACCGTGCCCCGCCACGGCCCGAAGGTGCTGTCATAGGTGAAGAGATAGGCACACATTTCGGGTGCCGCGATGTCGTTGATCCCGACGATTTCCAGCCCCGGCCAAGCCTCGGGGCGCTCGGCCCAGGCCCGCACCACCGACCGCCCGATCCGCCCGAACCCGTTCACGAAGACCCGCATGACCTGCCCTTCCAGACATTCGCCCGGCGCAGTCTCATCACGGGCGGGCTGCCGCTTCAACTGTCGTTCGATGAAGTTTTGTGCCCGTCACAATCCGTCAGACAGTGACCCTTGACCCCAGCCCACGCTCCTCTGCGCGGCGGACGGCCATCGCGGCGACCGCAAGGTCCTGCAGCCCGACCCCGGTGCCGTCGAAAAGCGTGATCTCAGCCGCTGACCGCCGCCCCGGATGGCGCCCCACCAGCACATCACCGAGCGGAGTGATTGCGGTTGCGTCCAGCAGCCCCCCCGCCACGGCATGCTGCGCTTCGCCAAGGCTTACTGACTGCGCCACTTCGTCGGCAAAGACCGAGGCGCGGCCAAGGAGAGCGGGCTCCACCTCTTGCTTGCCGACCGTATCGGTGCCCATGCAGGCCAGATGCGTGCCGTCGGCGACATGTGCGGACATCAGGCTTGCCGCGGGGCTGGAAGTGATGGTGATGATCACATCCGCCTCGACCATCCGGTCAAGCGGTACGGCCTCGAACGGCAGGCCAAGCTCGGTCGCGATCGCCGCCAGTTTTGGCAGCATGTCGGGATGCAGGTTCCAGGCGATGACCTTCTGAAACTTCCGCACCCGTGCCGCCGCACGGAGCTGAAACCCGGCCTGATGCCCCGCGCCGACCATCCCCAGCACGTTCGCATCCGGCCGCGCCAGCCGGTCGATGGAGATGGCCGAGGCGGCAGCGGTGCGGAGCGCGGTCAAGAGGCCCCCGCCGACCATGGCCGTCGGTCGGCCGGTTTCGGGATCGAACAGGAAGACCGTCGACTGGTGATTGATAATCCCCTTGGCCGCATTGCCGGGGAAGTACCCCCCGGCCTTGACGCCCAACTGCCCGCCGGACCGGTCAAGACCCGACTTGAAGCCATACTGCCGACCCTCGCCCAAAGCTTCGCGCACGACGGGGAAGTTGTAGGCCTCGCCCCGCGCCATGGCGGCGAAGGTGGCTTCGACCGCCGTGAAGGCATCTTCGGACGAGACGAGATCGGCGATGAGGGATTCGGGGATGATCAGCATGGCGCGGTCCTTTATGCAGGCGTTGGAGCGGGGGGTTTCACACCCCCCGCGCCCCCCGTGGGATATTTGTGCAAATGTGAAAGGCTAGTAAGCCTTGCCGCGCGCCGATACGGGCCAGACCACCTCGACCACGCCATTGCGGACGCCAACATACCAGTCATGCACGTTGCAGGTCGGGTCGCAGTGGCCGGGGACGAGTTTCAGTTTATCGTTGACCTTGAGCACGCCCTGCGGGTCTTCGACGACACCATGTTCGTCGCTGCACTTGACGTATTTCACATCGGTGCGACCGTAGATCACCGGCAGGCCTGAATCGACCGACTGCGCCTTGAGGCCCGCATCGACAATGGCCTTGTCGGCCTTTGCGTGGCTCATCACGCTGGTCAGGATGAAGAGCGCGTTTTCCCATTCGCCCTGGTCGATCCGCTTGCCGTCCTTGTCGAGGATGCGGCCATAGTCTGCGTCCATGAAGGCGTAAGAGCCGCATTGCAACTCGTTGTAAACGCCTGAGGTGGACTCGAAGTAATAGCTGCCGGTGCCGCCGCCGCCGACGATGTCGCAGGCGATGCCATCGGCCTTCAGCGTATCCACCGCGTCCTTCACCTGGGCCACGGCAAGGGCGATCTTCGCCTTGCGGTCATCGTAGCTGTCCATGTGCTGCATCGCGCCCTGATAGGCTTGGATGCCGGCAAACTTCAGCCCCGGGGCCGCGTCGATGGCCTTGGCAAGGGCCACAACCTCGGGCGTGGTCTTGACCCCGCAGCGGCCCGCGCCACAGTCGATTTCCACGAGGCATTCGATCGTCGTGCCGTGCTTGACCGCAGCGGCAGAAAGGTCGGCCACGTTGTCCATCATATCGACGCAGCAGATCGTCCGCGCGCCGAGTTTGGGGATGCGTGCCAGACGGTCGATCTTGGCCAAATCGCGCACCTGGTTCGACACCAGCACATCCTTGATGCCGCCGCGGGCAAAAACCTCGGCCTCGGACACCTTCTGACAGCAGACGCCGACCGATCCGCCAAGCCGTTCCTGCAGCAGGGCGACGTCTACCGATTTGTGCATCTTTCCATGCACGCGGTGGCGCATGCCATGGGCCTTGGCATAGTCGCCCATCTTCTTGATGTTGCGTTCCAGCGCGTCGAGATCAAGGACCAGGCAAGGCGTCTGGATATCACCCTCGGCCATGCCGGGCAGGGCGGGGATGTCGTAGCCAACTTCAAGGCCATCGAATTTCGGATGCGTGTTCATGGATTATCCTTTCATCCAAGGCAGGGTGTCCAGATCGACGTTGCCGCCGGTGATGATGACACCAACGCGGCGACCGCGGAAGGTTTCGGGGTTTGCAAGGATCGTTGCCAGCGGCACGGCGCAGCTGGGTTCCATCACGATCTTCATGCGCTTCCAGGTCAGCTTCATCGCGTCGATGATCTCATCCTCGGTGGCGGTGAAGATGTCGGTGACGTGGTTTTGCACGAAATGCCAGGTCAGGTCCTTGAGCGGGACCTTCAGACCATCGGCGATGGTCTCGGGCGCGTCGTCGGCGATGATGTGGCCAGCCTTGAAGCTGCGGAAAGCGTCGTCGGCGTTCTTCGGTTCGGCGGCGTAGATGGCAACGTTGGGGGCAGTGGAGGAGACGGTGAGGCAGGTCCCCGAGATCATCCCGCCGCCGCCGATGGGGGCGATGACGGCATCCAGCCCCGCAACCTGATCGAGGAGTTCGCGCGAGCAGGTGGCCTGCCCGGCGATCACGCGGGGATCGTTGTAGGGGTGGACGAATTCACCGCCGGTGCGGGCCTGCACTTCGGCAAACACCGCCTCACGGCTGGAGGTGGAGGGTTCACATTCGGTGATGACGCCGCCATAGCCCCGGACAGCGTCCTTCTTCGCCTGTGGTGCTGTGCGGGGCATGACGACGTTGCAGGGGATGCCCCGGCGACCGGCGGCGTAGCTGAGGCTGAGCGCGTGGTTGCCGGAGGAGTGGGTGCAGACGCCCTTGGCGGCCATCTCGTCGGAAAGCCCAAAGACCGCATTGCAGGCGCCACGCACCTTGAAGGCGCCGGCCTTCTGGAAGTTCTCACATTTGAAGAACAGCTCGGCCCCGGTCAGGTCGTTCAGGTAGCTGGAGGTCAGGACGGGCGTGCGGTGGATGTAGGGTTCGATGCGGGCGTGGGCGGCCAGCACGTCATCGTAGGTTGGGATCAGCATGGGGAAGTCCTTCATTCTGCGGCCATGGCCATGGCGGGCACCGTGCCACGGTAGTAGTCCTGCGCCGCCGCCACGCCTGAGCCGAGCTTGATCGGCCAGCCAAGATCGGCCATGCACATTTCAGCCGTCGCAAGGCCCGACAGGACCATCACGTCGGTCAGCATGCCCAGATGGCCGATGCGGAAGACCTTGCCCGCAACCTCACCCAGACCGACACCGAAGGCGACACCGTATTTGCTGGCGGCAAGCTGCACCAAGGCCGTGCCGTCGCAGCCTGCGGGGACCTTCACGGCCGTCACGGTGTCGGAATAAAGGTCGGGCGTGGCGGCATAGGGCGTCATGCCCCAGGCGGTGATCGCCCGGCGCACACCTTCGGCAAGGCGGTGGTGGCGGGCGTAGACGTTGTCCAGCCCCTCGGATTCCAGCAGGTCGATGGCATGGGCCAGACCGGCGATCAGGCCGACGGGGGGGTGTAGGGAAAACCGCCACGGGCGTAGCTGGTCAGCATATCCTTGAAATCAAAGAAGGTGCGCGGCAGGGTCGCCGTGTCCATCGCCGCAATCGCCTTTGGGGAAACCCCAAGGATCGCAAGCCCGGCCGGCAGCATGAAGCCCTTCTGACTGCCGGCCACGGCGATATCTACGCCCCAAGCGGTGAACTCGAACGGCATCGACCCGATGGAGGAGACGCCATCGACAAACAGCATCGCGCCATGCCCGGCCGCGTCCATTGCCTTGCGGATCCCGGCGATGTCGGACTTCACCCCGGTTGCCGTCTCATTATGCGTGGCAAGGACGGCCTTGATCGTCTTGTCCGCCTTCAGCGCAGCCTCGATCGCGGCCAAGGGGGCACCTTGGCCCCAAGGCGTCTCGATGATGCGGACGTTCAGGCCGTGGCGCTGGCACAGGTCAATCCAGCGGTGGCTGAACATGCCAAAGCGCGCGGCCAGCACCGTATCGCCGGGCGACAGGGTGTTGGAGACGGCCGCTTCCCACCCGCCGGTTCCGGTGGAGGGCAGCAGGATCACTTCGCCCGCATCCATTTTCAGGACCCGGCGCACGCCTTCGACGGCGGGCTTGAACATGCGGGCAAAGGCGGGCGACCGGTGGTCGATCGTCGGCATGTCGCAGGCCTTGCGCACCGACTCGGGGATGTTTGTCGGGCCGGGGATGAAGACAGGGTTCTGGAAGGACATCGGGGCACACTCCACTGGATGTCCCCTGTTCTAGGCGCATCACAGCCAAACGGCAATTTTTTCGAAAAGATTTTTCATCGGTGCAACTTCATGCTATTTTCAAACCCGAACAGACACTTGCGCTTTTTCAACGCGGAAAGCTGGGAACCAATGGCACAGAAACCACGCGGGCGGCCCAAGGCCTTCAACGACAAGACCGACCAGAACACGGTGCAGGCTTTGGACCGGGCCCTGTTCCTGCTGGAACACCTTGCCCAAAGCCCCGGCCGCACGCTTTCCGACCTGGCAGAAGAGACGGGTCAGGCCGTCGCCACCACCTTCCGCGCGCTGCAGACGCTGCAAGGGCATGGCATGGTTGAGGTTGAGGAACCCGGCCAGCTTTGGCACATCGGCGCGGGGGCGTTCCGGATCGGCACTGCCTTCCTGCGCCGGACGAAGGTGGTTGAGCGGGCCCGCCAGCCAATGGACGCCCTGATGCGCGAAACGGGCGAGACGGCGAACCTTGGCGTCGAAGTACGGGGTGAGGTGCTGTTTCTCGCTCAGGTCGAGACGAACGAGGCGATCCGCGCCTTCTTTCCACCGGGGACCAAGGGCCCGATGCATTCCAGCGGCATCGGCAAGGCGCTTCTGGCGTGGTATCCCGAAGACCGCGCGCGCGACATCATCGCCCGGCAGGGCCTGCAGAAGTTCACCACGCTGACGCTGACGTCAGACAGCGCCCTGCTGCGTGACCTTGCCCGCACCCGTGAGCGCGGCTTTGCCATCGACGATCAGGAGCGCGCCGAGGGGATGCGCTGCATCGCCGCCCCGATCTTCAACGCTTATGGCGAGCCGGTTGCCGGTCTGTCCGTCTCCGGCCCCGCGTTCCGGGTGGGGCTGTCGGATGCCACCCGCATCGGCGCGCTGGTCAGGGCAGCCGCCGACCGGGTGACCGAAGCGACGGGCGGCACGCGGCCCTAAGGCCGGGGGCTGGGGTCACCCCCAGCCGCCGCCACCTGGGGTGCGCATCTCGAACACGGCCCCTGCGGGCAGGTCGCGTTCGTCATTGCCCTGAAGGACCTCAACCCGCCCATCAGGCCAAAGCACACGGTTTTCGCCCACCGCCCCCGCGCCACCGCCCGCCCCGCCAAATGGTGCCACCCTGCGGCTGCCACAGAGCGTGGTGACAGTGACCGGCGCCAGAAACCGCAGCCGCCGCACCGCGCCATTGCCGCCATGCCACCGCCCGCCCCCGCCCGAGCCATGGCGGATCGAAAGCTCCTCCAACCGGACGGGAAAGCGTTTTTCCAGCACTTCCGGGTCTGTCATCCGCGTGTTGGTCATATGGCTTTGCACCGCATCGCAGCCATTGAACCCCGGCCCTGCCCCGGTGCCCCCGGCGATGGTTTCATAGTTCTGGAACGTGTCATTGCCCCAGATGAAGTTGTTCATTGTCCCCTGCGCCGCCGCCACCACCCCAAGCGCACCATAAAGCGCGTTGCAGGCACTTTGGCTGACTTCGGTATTCCCGGCGATCACCGCCGCAGGCGCGCGCGGGTTGAGAAGCGAGCCTTCGGGCACGATGATCGTCAGCGGCGCAAGGCAGCCTTCGTTCAGGGGGATCGGCTTGCCGACCAGCGTGCGGAAGACATAAAGCACCACCGCCCGCGTCACAGCCTGCGGGGCGTTGTAATTGCCGGAATGCTGCGGACTGGTCCCCGTGAAATCAATCGTGGCAGAGCGGTTGGCACGGTCGACGGCGACGCGCACCCGGATCGTGGTGCCGATGTCCATCGGGTAGGAAAATTCACCATCGGCCAGCCGGTCAATCACCGCACGAACGCATTCCTCGGCATTTTTCTGGACGTGGTGCATATAGGCGGCAACCGTCTTTGCGCCGTGGGTTTCGACGACGCGCAGCAGTTCCCGACGTCCGGTCTCATTCGCGGCGATCTGGGCTTTCAGGTCGGCCATGTTCTGATCAGGTGACCTACAGGGCCAGCGCCCCGAAGCCAGAAGTTGCCGCGTCTCACCCTCGCGCAGGTGGCCTTGGGCGACTAGCGGGAAGAGGTCGATCACCACGCCCTCTTCCTCGATCGTCGTGCTGTCAGGCGGCCCCGACCCCGGTGTCCGTCCGCCAATATCGGCGTGGTGCCCGCGCGACCCGAGCCAGAAGGCGGGCGTGGAGCCTACGAAGACCGGCGTGATCACGGTCACATCCGGCAAATGCGTGCCACCGTTCCAGGGTGAATTCAGCATCCACGCATCGCCATCCCGCGCTGTCGCGCCGACAGCAGCGATGACGGTCTTGACCGCATGCGACATCGACCCAAGGTGCACCGGCACATGCGGCGCGTTGGCGACCAGATCGCCGTTCGCATCGAAGATGGCGCAGGAAAAATCGTACCGTTCCTTGATGTTGACGGACCAGGCGGTGTTGGCAAGCGTCGCGCCCATCTGGTCGGCGACTGACATGAACAGGTTGTTGAAAACCTCCAGCAGGACCGGGTCCGCCTTGGTGCCCGCGGCGGGGGGGCGGGCGATGGCCTCGGTCCGGGTCAGGATCAGGTTTGCTTGGCCGTCTACCTGCGCCTGCCACCCCGGCTCGACGATGACGGTTCCTGTGCTTTCGGTGATGACGGCGGGGCCGGTGATACGGGTATCCGTGCCACAATCCTCGCGTCGGTAAAGCGGTACGCCGTGCCAACCATTGGCCCATAAGCGAAGGGTAGCGGTGGGGTGAGGGGTTTGTGAACCCACATTCACCAACGGCAGGTCTGCGCCGCCCCCTTCTGCCTCAGCCGCCAGCATCTCGAACAGAACCGCGCGTTCGGGTGAGGAAAATCCGAACCGTGCGTGATGCGCGGCGGCGAAAGCCGCACGCAATTCGGCCTCGGTTCCAAAGGGCACCGGCAAGGACTGGTGCGACCCGTCATAGCGCAGATGCGCGGTCAGGATTGTCCGGGGTTGGGCGATGCCCTGATCGGACAACTCGGCCGCCGCCTCGGCGGCTAGGTCGGCAATCCGGCTGGCGGCGGAGGGGTCCGACACCGGGGCATCGAACTGCACTTCGCGCAGGGCGCGCAGGTCGGCAAGGCCCATGCCGAAGGCCGACAGAACGCCTGCCTGCGGATGCAGGAAGACCGTCCGCATCCCCAGCGCGTCGGCCACGCCACAGGCATGCTGCCCGCCCGCCCCGCCAAAGCATTGCAAGGTATAGCCAGTCACATCATGCCCGCGCTGGACGCTTATCTTCTTGATCGCATTGGCCATGTTGTCGATGGCGATGCGCAGGAAGCCCTCGGCCACCACCTCGGGCGGGTCCAATTGGCCGGTTTCAGCGGCAATCTTTGCGGCCAAAGCCTTGAACTTCGCCCGAACCACATCGGCGTCCAGCGGATGATCACCGCCGGGGCCGAAGACGGCGGGGAAATGGTCTGGCGACAGCCGCCCCAGCATCACGTTGCAATCGGTGATCGTCAGCGGCCCGCCCCGGCGATAGCTGGCCGGCCCCGGGTTTGCGCCGGCACTTTCGGGCCCGACCTGAAACCGACCGTCGCGAAAGCTGCAGATCGACCCGCCCCCCGCTGCCACCGTGTGAATGTCCATCATCGGCGCGCGCATGCGAACGCCGGCAACCTCGGTCTCGAACGATCGTTCATAAACGCCGGCATAGTGGCTGACATCGGTTGAGGTGCCCCCCATGTCGAACCCGATCAGCCGGTCAAACCCCGCGGCGCGGGCCGTCTGCACCATCCCGACGATGCCCCCTGCCGGGCCGGACAGGATGGCATCCTTGCCCTGAAAGCGCCCCGCCTCGGTCAACCCGCCGTTCGACTGCATGAACAACAGCCGTCCGGTTGCGCGCCCCATGTCCAAAGCGCCTTCGACCTGCGCCACATAGCGCCGCAGGATCGGCGACAGGTAGGCGTCCACCACGGTCGTATCACCGCGCGGCACGATCTTGGCCAGACGGGACACCTGATGCGAAAGCGAGATCTGGCTGAACCCCGCCTCCTCGGCCAGCGCGCCAACCCGCGCTTCGTGCGTGGGGTTCACATGGCCGTGCATCAGCGCCACGGCGACCGCAGCAATACCGTCGGCCCGGCCTGCCGCGAGTGCTGTGCGCACGGCGTCCTCGTCCAGCGGCAGAACCTCGTTCCCATCGGCATCCAGCCGGCCCGGAACCTCGGCCACGCGGTCATGCAGCAGATCAGGGCGGCGGATGTTGAGGTCAAACAGCGCTGGCCGCGCCTGGGTGCCGATCCGCAACAGATCGGCGAAGCCTTGGGTGATCAGCAGCAGGACACGCTCGCCCTTCCGCTCCAGCAGGGCGTTTGTGGCCACGGTCGTGCCCATCTTCACTGCCGAAATGGCTTGATCGGGGATCGCCGCATCAGGGCCAAGGCCCAGACAATCGCGGATGCCTTGCACGGCGGCATCGGCATAGCGTTCGGGGTTCTCTGACAAAAGCTTGGCCGTCACCAGCTGGCCATCCGGCGCGCGGCCCACCACATCGGTAAAGGTGCCGCCCCGGTCGATCCAGAATTCCCAGGCCATCGCGTCCCTTTCCTTGTCGCAGCCAGCCTAAAGCAGGATTGCGGGGCCGGAAAGCAGGTGCGTCATTCGTCCAGCAGCGCCAGCACCTCATCCGCAAGCTGGCGCACTTCCGCAGCCGCCGGCCCCCGGGTTTCCGAGGCAGCCCGCCCTTCGCCCAGACTTTCAGCGTAGACCACTCGTTGCCCCAGCGTCGCCGTCGCCACGCCGCCCACCGCTGCTGCGGCATCGGCCACCTGCACGCCAAGCCGCGTGCCCGCCTTGACCCGGTTCAGCACGATGACCGCCCGCCTGCCTTCGCGACCGATCAGGTCAATGACCCCATCGGTGGCCCAAAGATCCATCATCGACGCCGCCACCGGGATCAGCACCAGATCCGCCTCACGCAGGGCAGGGCGAAGGTCGGCATCCACTTTCGGTGGCGTGTCGATGATGACGATGTCGGCCACTTTCTTCAGCTTCTCACATTCATAACTGACACCCCATGCCGATGCGGTCGAGAACTCGATCCCCTCGACCCCCATGGCGTCGCGCCGGGACATGAACCAACGGCCCAGACTGCCCTGAGGATCCGTGTCCAAGAGCGCGACCTTCAGCCCGCGACTGTGAAATTCCACGCAAAGATTGACAGCCAGCGTGGTTTTGCCAGACCCGCCCTTCTGCTGTGCGACCGTCACAACCTTGCCCATCGCGATTCCCTTCCCTTGCTGCAGCGCAGCATAAGCCCATTCGCCTGCGTGGCACAGCCCGAAAGCGGGACCATCCCCGAAGTGCCTGAAACCCTTGGAATCAACGCCAGAATATGCAATTGTTTCGCTGCGACGTTATCTTTTCGACCACTGTCTCCGACCATCGGCCACAGCAATCGACACTAAGCTGACGGGGCCAAGCCGCCGCAATCTCGCGGGCGGATCACGACACAGGAGACATCACGATGGCCAAGGGCACCGTGAAATGGTTCAACGAGACGAAAGGTTACGGCTTCATTGCCCCGGAAGGCGGCAAGAAGGACGTGTTTGTTCACATCACCGCGCTGGAACGCGCCGGACTTCGCAGCCTGAAGGATGGCCAGCCGGTCACCTTTGACATTGAAGCCGGCCGGGATGGCCGCGAATCTGCGACCAACCTCGCGCTCGACTAGCACGCCACTCTGGGCGGGCGGTCAGCCGCCCCCCAGAACTGCCCCCAGAACTGCCCCACGACCGGGCCCCTGCTACATCATGCTCATGGCGCTACGGTCGCGCAGGACATGGTCGAAGCCCTGACGAAAGCCCGCTTCGGAAACCGCATCTGGCAGACAGACGGCCGAACGGCGACCAAGGGGATAGGCAGGAATGTCGAACTCGCTGCTCAGCAGCATCACACGCATCTTCGCATCGGCGGCAATCAGGGTCGCAATCGCCCGTTCGGCAGCCTGGACGCCGCCAAACGCGTCACAATCCATGACGAAAAGGTCATAGCCCATCGGGTCGTCCAGAAGGCTGGACAGGGCAGCGAAAAATTCATCCTCGGTCTCGACAAGGCAGTCATAGCTTGCCAGACGGCAAGCTGTCAGACCCCTGGGCCGGTCGGTCAACAGCATCACTCTGGCACCCATGGACTGGCGCGACAGAGGTTGGCGGTCAAGTCTGACTGAAATCTGCACGGAATACCTCCTACACCTTGGAACCACTATTTACCGGCAATGCGGTCAGCATCCGCCGGAATAAAGGAAACTTACAGGTAATTTTCAGAGCGTTCGCCACATTCAAGCAAGGGTTGCTAGCGGGGCCCACCTGCCCCGCGTCAGAGTTGCATAGCTATAGAGCCATTGTATTCCACATGGCTATAAGGACTTTGCTACCCTAATCTGAATGAAATTGCAGCCGCTGATTTTCCTACAAGACAACCGAATCGGAGAGGGGCAGATGAACCAGCACGCAAATCTGACACATTGGGGCCTGCGGCAGGACCTTGCCGCCGCCTTCCGCTGGACCGCCCGCCTGAACCTGCACGAGGCGGTGGCGAACCACTTTTCGCTTGCCGTGAACCCCGAAGGCACGCGGTTCCTGATCAACCCGAACGGACGGCACTTTTCGCGGATCACCGCCTCGTCCCTGGTGGAGATTGACGCGAACGACCCCGCCACCATGGCCCGGCCCGATGCACCTGACCCTACCGCATGGGGTCTGCACGGGGCGATCCACCGTGCCTGCCCGCACGCGGCCTGCGTCATGCATGTCCATTCTGTCCATGCCACAGTGCTGGCCAGTCTGGCGGACAGCCGACTGCCCGCGATCGACCAGAACACCGCCATGTTCCACAACCGCGTGGTGGTCGACGACCACTATGGCGGCATGGCGTTCGAGGCTGAGGGCGCGCGTTGCGCCACGCTGCTGGCTGATCCGAAGATCACCACGATGGTGATGGGCAACCATGGTGTGCTGGTGATCGGCGCGACCGTGGCCGAAACCTTCAACCGCCTTTACTACTTCGAACGCGCGGCCGAGACCTATATCCGCGCGCTGCAGACCGGCCGCCCGCTGCGCGTCCTGCCTGACGAGATCGCCGAAAAGACCGCGCAGGAATGGGAGGCCTACCCCGGCTTTGCCGAAGCGCATCTGCGCGAACTGCGCGCCATCCTTGACGAGGCAGACCCGGGCTACGCGGGCTAACGCCAGTCAGACAAACCGACGGTCACACAAACCGACGGGGCACCCGGTCGTCCCAGTCGCGCTGAAACACCTGTTCGTCCCCCTCGAAGGCCGTAAGGCGCGCCTTCATTCGCAAGTCGGTGTCCGTTCCGGTCATCTCGGTCTCAACCACAGTCCGAACCCGCCAGTCGCCGCGCGACAGGCGCTGTTCCCAACGGATCGTCGCGCGGGCGGACAAGGGGTCGTCCGGGGTGATCTCCCACACCTCGTCAACCGTATCGCCATGCGTCAGGCCATGCGGTTCCACCACCTCGCCGGAGTCATCGTGGATCGAAAGGGTCTGTCGGCCGGTGACGGGGTCCACCTCGGTCTGACGTGACCATGCGGGCGGGCGCAAGGTGCGCTGGCGGGGTGGGGGCAGGCGTTCCGGCCGGGGTGGCTGCCACTCCGGTGCTGCCTCGGGCAGGATCGGCAGGCCAAGGGCACCTGCTGTCAGCGTCAGCACCACCCGCCGCGGCGAAGGCCAGAGGAACGGCCAGTAGGCGGTCGACAGCGCCAGCCGCAGCCGGTGGCCGGGCTGCAGCCGATGCGCCATCGCGTCCAGAGTCAGCGCAACCTGTACCGGTTGGCCCGGCTCCAACGGCTGCGGGCTGGCGCTGCCTGCGCGGTGGCACAGGTTCAGCATCCCATGCGCGATCCGGGCCGATGTGCCATCCGGCGCCACATCGCACAGTCGCGCGACAACCATGCCGACCGGCTGGTCAAGGGTCAGCGCCAGCCGCAGGGTTGCCCGCCCGACCAGCGTCATCGGTTTGGTCAGGGCAGGCCCGTCAAAGCACAACGACAGCGCGTCATCCGCCGCCTGATCGCCCGCCATCTCGGCATGATCGCCGGTCGGGAAATACTCGCCCGCCGCTGCCCCCAGCGTCTGGGGTGACGCGATGCGTGCCGGAAGCCGCGTCTCAAGCCCCAGACCTCCGGGGCCGAGCGGCAGGGTCAGCGTCGCCGTCGCAGGCCGCGCGGGCAGGCCAATCCACTGGCCCACACGGCTTTGCGCCGATGGATCAGGCGGCGCGTGGTCCTGCAGGTAAAGGCGCAAGGCGGGGTCATCCTCAACCCCGGTCGGCAAGTCCTTCAACCAGCGATCCCACCAGCGCACCGCTTCGGTCAGAAACCCGATGCGCGGACCGGGGACAGCCATATGCGGGTAAAGATGGACCCAAGGGCCAACGATCCCCCTGACCGGGCCACTGGCATTGCGCACCAGCGCGCCGACCATGTTCATGTAACCATCCGCCCAGCCGCCAATCGCCAGGATCGGCACTGTCAGCCGCGACCAGTCCTCACACACCGACCCGTGCCGCCAATAGGCATCGCGCGTCTGATGCCCCGCCCAGCGCGGGGCCAGCCAGGGGTTCGCCTCCAGCCGCCGCAGCCAGTCCTCCCGCCAATCCGCCCGCAAGGCCGGGTCTGCCGGACGCGAGGAATAGGACAGCATGACCGACGCCCAGCCGAAATTCTCGGCCAAGAGGCAGCCGCCCTTGAAATGGATGTCGTCGCCGAACCGGTCCACCGTTCCGCAGACCGCGATCACCGCCTTCAGCGCGGGCGGCTGCAACGCCGCCACCTGCAGCGCGTTGAACGCCCCCCAGCTTTTGCCCATCATCCCCACGGCACCCGTGCACCAGGGCTGCGCCGCCGCCCAGGCGATCACCGTGCAGGCATCGGCCAGTTCCTCGGCGGTGTATTCATCGGTCAGGATACCTTCGCTGTCACCCGTGCCGCGCAGATCGACCCGCAGGCAGGCATAGCCTTGCGCGGCGATCCATGGGTGGATGGCCTCATCCCGCGCCGCCGTCGCGTCGCGCTTGCGGTAGGGGATCATCTCGATCACGGCGGGCACTGGCCCGACCCCCGCCTGCCGCCAAAGCCGGGCTGAAAGCTGCACGCCATCCGGCATCGCGATCCGCTGGTCCGGCACTTCCATCACCGTTGGCATGGCGCTCCCTTTCGATGGCGGATATGATTGTCCTGCGTCGTTTCGGAACCAGACCGGCTGGACCGGCCCGGACAGTCTGGCACCGCAAACCCTTGCCGGAAAGGCCGTCGATGACCACCCGCCCCAATATCCTTGTCATCATGGTCGATCAGCTGAACGGAACCCTGTTCCCCGATGGACCTGCCGCGTTCCTGCACACGCCGAACCTGCGGCGGCTTGCCGCGCAATCGGCCCGCTTTGCCAATTGCTACACCGCCTCGCCACTTTGTGCCCCGGCCCGCGCGTCGTTCATGTCGGGCCAGCTTCCCAGCCGCACCCGCGTCTACGACAACGCGGCCGAGTTTGCGTCGGACATCCCCACCTACGCCCACCACCTGCGCCGCGCGGGCTATCACACCGTGCTGTCCGGCAAGATGCATTTCGTCGGCCCCGACCAGATGCACGGGTTCGAGGAACGCCTGACCACCGACATCTACCCCGCCGATTTCGGCTGGACCCCGGATTACCGCAAGCCCGGTGAACGCATCGACTGGTGGTATCACAACCTGGGCTCGGTCACGGGCGCGGGCGCGGCCGAGATTACCAACCAGCTGGAATATGACGATGATGTCGCCCATCAGGCGATCCAGAAACTCTATGACCTGTCGCGCGGTCTGGATGCCCGGCCCTGGTGCCTGACGGTCAGCTTCACCCACCCGCATGACCCCTTCGTCGCCCGGCGCAAGTACTGGGACCTGTATGAAGGCGCCCCGGAACTGGAGCCGCCCGAACCCATCCCCTACGCTGCCCAGGATCCCCATTCCCAGCGCCTGATGGATGCCTGCGACTGGCGCGCCTTCGACATTTCGCCCGACCAGATCCGCCGCGCCCGGCAGGGCTATTTCGCCAACATCAGCTATGTCGATGACAAGATCGGCGAGATCCTCGCAGTGCTGGAGGCAACGCGGCAAGAGGCGTCCATCCTGTTCGTGTCCGACCATGGCGAAATGCTGGGGGACCGCGGCCTGTGGTTCAAGATGAGCTTCTTCGAAGGCTCGGCCCGCGTGCCCCTGATGATTTCGGCGCAAGGTGCCGCCCCAGGGAAGGTGGACACCCCGGTCTCGTCGATCGACCTTGCCCCGACGATTGCGGCCCTTGCCGGCATCTCGATGGCCGAGGTGGCACCCTGGACCGAAGGGGTGAATCTGCTGCCAGTGACCGAAGGCGCGCAGCGCCCCGCCGTGGCGATGGAATATGCCGCCGAAGGGACGATCACCCCGATGGTCGCCCTGCGTGAAGGCGCATGGAAATACATCCGCTGTCCGGCCGACCCGGAACAGCTTTATGACCTCGCGAACGATCCGGCGGAACGGCAGAACCTTGCAGCCGATCCCCGCGCGGCCGAAGTGCTGGCGCATTTCCGCACCATGGCCGACCGGCGCTGGGACCTTGCCGCCTATGACGCTGCCGTCCGCGAAAGCCAGGCCCGACGCTGGGTGGTCTATGAGGCGCTGCGCAACGGCGCCTATTACCCCTGGGACCACCAACCGCTGCGGGCGGCGTCCGAGCGCTACATGCGCAACCACATGGATCTGAACCTGCTGGAAGAAAGCAAGCGCTTCCCGCGCGGCGAGTAATCCAGCGGAGCGGGCAAAGCCCGCAAGCCAATACATAGCGCTCAGGGGGCGCTCGCGCCCCCTCTTGGCCGTTCCGGCCAATTCACCCCCTGAGAGTATTTCGAAAAGAGCAAACCTGCAGAGTTGCTCTTTTTCAAATACTCAAACAGAACGCCGAAGCTGGCGCACCGGCTGGCCTGCGCGACCGGTGTCAGCTTGCGGTGGCAAGGCCGCTGGCGGGGGCTCGATGCCCCCGACGGCGGCGGCTGGTTCAGGGGTCAGCGGGCGTCAGCCAGCACCAGATCGGCGCCCTTCCAACCCATCAGCATTGCCGGGGCGTTGGTGTTCCCCGCAATGATCGTCGGGAAGGCGCTTGCATCGATCACCCGCAGCCCCGCTACCCCATGCACCCGCAGCCGGGCGTCCACGACCGACGTCGCTGCATCCGGCCCCATCCTGCAAGTGCAGCTGGGATGGTAGACCGTCCCTGACCGCGCGCGGAAATCGGCAATCAGCGCCTCGTCCGAAACCACCTCCGGCCCTGGGCGCAATTCCTCGCGGATCAGCCGCGCCAAGGCTGGCTGCGCTGCGATGTGGCGCAGGTACTTCACCGCTGCCAGCATTTCCTCGACATCGTGGTTGGTCGAAAACGCATTCGCCGTGATCACCGGATGCTCCCCCGGATCAGCCGAGCGCAGGCGGATATGCCCGCGACTGGTCGGGCGGCAGTTCGACAGCCCGATGCTCATCCCCGACCAGGGGTCAGGTGACAGCACCGGGCGTTCCCCGTCCCGCGGGATCAGGGTCGAGAAGGCTTGGAAGTAAAGCTGCATGTTTGGCCGGTCGAGGTCTGCCCTTGTGCGGAAGAACCCACCCGCGTGGTTGATGCTTTTCGCCAGCGGCCCGCCCCGGAACAGGAGGTACTCCATCCCGGCACGCAGCTTGCCCCACCAGGGGCGCAGCGCGTCATTGTAGGTGGGCACGTTCATCGACCAAGTGTAGTTGACCCCCTGATGATCGCTCAGATGATCGCCCACGTTCGGATTGTCGCGCAGCACGGGCAGCCCGAGCGACTGCAAGAGACCGCCCGGCCCGATCCCCGACAGCTGCAACAGCTGGGGTGAGTTGATCGCCCCCCCAGCAAGGATCACTTCGCCCTTCGCCCGCAGGACCTGCGGTTGACCGCCCCGCGTATAGGCGACCCCCACGGCGCGGCCATCTTCGACCAGCACCCGCGTCACCATGGCCCCGGTGATCACCCGGACGTTCGAGCGCTTCATCGCCGGGCGCAGAAAGGCCCGGGCGGCAGAGTTGCGCCGGCCATTCCTGATCGTCATCTGGTACACGCCAGCGCCTTCCTGACGGGTACCGTTGAAATCCGGATTCTCGGGCAACCCGCCTTCGCCACAGGCGTCGATGAAATGCTCGACCAGCGGATGCAGACCGCTTTTGTTGGCCGACACGAACAACGGCCCGTCGCAGCCGCGCCAGTCATCGGCCCCGGCCTCGCAATGCTCCATCTTCTTGTAGGCGGTCAGGCAGTCATCCCAGCCCCAGCCGGGATTGTCGCGGCCCCAGTCGTCATAATCCGCCTTGTGCCCGCGGATATAAACCATCGCATTGATCGAGGATGACCCGCCCAGCACCCGCCCGCGTGGCCAGTGATCCCGGTTTCCGGCAAGCCCGGGATCGGGTTCGGTCTTGTAAAGCCAGTTCACCGCAGGGTCGTAGAACAGCTTGCCATAGCCAAGCGGCATATGGATGTAAAACCGCCGGTCCGATCCGCCTGCCTCCAGCACCGTCACCTTGTGGCGGCCATTGGCGGAAAGCCGTTCGGCCAGCACGCAACCGGCACTGCCCGCGCCGACGATGATGTAATCGGTCTCGTCCATGTTGCCCCCCGGCACGTCGGGGCACCCTAGCCGTCACATCGGGACGGAACCCAAAGGAATACGACACCAGATGTCGCAACTAAGTCGCCAGCCGTCAGGCCCGTGCTGGGGTACGGGACGGGGCCAAGCTGACATCAGATCAGCCGGAAACCTCGAAGACGGGCGCATAGTCCACCGGGAAATTCACCGACCGGGCGATGAAGCAGACCTCGTGAATCCGGTGATGGATCGCTTCGGCCTTGGCAAGATCGGTGCCGGCCTGAACCCCCACATGCGGCCGCAAGGTCACCTTGACGAACCGCCCCGCCCCCCCGCGCCCGACCTCGCCCACGCCAATCGGGCTGTCAGAATACGACGTCACAACGATCCCCGCGTCCGAGGCATAATGCAGATACCACAGCATATGACAGGCCGAGAGCGCGCTGAGCAGCAGATCCTCCGGGTTCATCTTGGCAGGGTCACCCCCGAGCAGCGGATCGTTGGAGCAGTGCACGGGGGCCTTCCCCGGCACCGCGATATCCCAAGTCCGGTCATAGGCCTTGTAATGCGCTGTCCCCTCGCCGCGGTTGCCGGTCCACAGGATGCGGGTGGTGTAGTCGTGGGTGGGCATGGCACTGCTGTCCTTGTGCGTTGCGTCCCCACCTCATTACCCCGGCGATACCCGCAGACCAAGCACCGGCATGGCAGGATTGGTCACCAGCGTGGAAATGGGCTACACCTCACCGGGTTCAATCGGAGACCGGGCATGCGCTTTTTCGACTTCAGCACTTGGCAGGGGGTTTTGACCTCTGTCCTTGGCCTTGCCCTCTTCGCGTTGATCGGCGTCGGCATAAGGGTTCTGATGATGCTGACGCTGCAACAACGGCAGCAGCGGATGAACCGGCAGATCAACGAACGGCTCAAGACGCTGATTGCCGCCTACCGGACGCTGGGCGGGTCGTTCACGGGTGAGCTGACGGTCAACCCGTCCCATCTTCGCGACTTGCGCGTGGCAGAGGCCGAGGCAGACACAGCCACTGCAGCGCCCGGGATGGCAGAGCCGCCCGACCGTCCAAGGCGCATTCGCGATGCGGTTGAGGGTGCCCTCGCCGACATCCTGCTTCTGGGCACGGATGATCTGGTGCGTCTGGCCGGTCAGGCGGCAAGCGACATGGCGGCGGGGCGGCCGATCCGGACGGCAGACCTTGTCATCGCACTCCGCGATTTCATCCGCGAAGCGCTGGATCTTGACCCGGTTCCGGCAAGCGTCAGCATTCCCTTGCAGGGTCCCACCAGACCTCAATCCACCAGCGGACGCGGCGGCAGAACCCGGGCCGAGGGAGAGCGTTCCGGCGGCAGGGCCGGTGGTGGTGGCGGCGGTGGCGGCGGGTCGGGCGGCATGGGAATGGGCCTTGCCGGGGGGCGCAGCGATGGCACGACCCCGGATGTCTGATGCAGACGCTGCAGGCTAAGCCTACCGCCCCTTCCACACCGGATCGCGTTTTTCGGCAAAGGCCAACGCCCCTTCCAGCTGATCCTCGCTGGAATAAAGCCGGTCCACGGTCGGCATCTGCCGCTTGGTGATGCGGTTAAGCGCGTCCTGAAACCGCATGTTCTCGGCCTCGCGCACCACCTCCTTGATCGCGGCGTAGACCAGCGGCGGGCCAGACTCCAGCAAGCGCGCAAGGTCCCAGGCCTTGCCCAGCAACTCCTCGGGTGCGCAGACCTCTTTCACGATCCCCCAGCGCTGCGCCTCCTCGGCGTCGAACCAGCGGCCGGTCAGCAGAAGGTCCATCGCCACATGATAGGGGATGCGCTTGGGCAGCTTGATGCTGGCCGCATCCGCCACGGTGCCCGACCGGATTTCCGGCAGGGCAAAGGTCGCGTTCGTCGAACACAGGATCAGGTCCGCCGACAGCGCGAATTCCAGACCCCCGCCGCAGCAGATGCCCTGCACGGCGGCGATCACCGGCTTGTTCAGGTTCGGCAACTCTTGCAGGCCGGCAAACCCGCCCACCCCATAGTCGCCATCCACCGCATCCCCTTCGGCTGCGGCCTTGAGGTCCCAGCCGGGACAGAAGAACTTCTCCCCCGCCGCGCGGATGATGCAGACCCGCAGGGAGTCGTCATCCCGAAAATCCCGGAACGCCAATCCCATGATCCGGCTGGTCTTCAGGCTGATCGCGTTGGCCTTTGGCGCATTCAGAGTGACCTCCAGAATGGCCCCCTCCCGGCGCGTCTTGATCGGGCCTTCGGTCCGCATCTGCATGTTTGGCATCACACCCTCCTGACCAATGCATCCACCGCCACGGCGCCGGTCTCGCGCACCATGATCGGGTTGATCTCGATTTCCTCAAGGCTTTCATCCGCCAGCATCAGCGCCCCAAGCCGCACTGCGATGTCAGCCACCGCCGCCATGTCCGCCTTGGGTCGCCCCCGGTAGCCGTCCAGCAGCGGCCAAAGCCGCAAGCCCCGCGCCGCTGCCAGTACCTCGGCCTCGGTCACCGGCAGCACCAGCGTCACGGTATCGGCCAGCACCTCGGCCGTCACGCCGCCGATGCCCAGGGTCAGTGTCGCGCCATAGACCGGGTCACGCCGCAGCCCCAGCAACACCTCGGCCACCGCCCCTGTCACCATTTCCTCTACCAGATAGCCGGTAGCCCCCGGCATCGCAGCCTGCCCGTCCAGCGAGGTCAGGCCCAACCGGACCGCTCCGGCTTCCGTCTTATGGGCAAACCCAAGCCCCTTCAGCGCGTAGGGCGGGCGCAAACCCACCGCCCCTGCCGCAGCATCGGCAATCGTCGCCCCGGTCACCGACTTCGGCACCGCCACCCCGGCAGTCGCCAGCAGCGCCTTCCCTTCCGCCTCGGTCAGCATCTGCCCCTCGCGTGGCGGCAGAGCGGCAACAGGCCGCCACCCCGCCACCCCCGGCAAGGTCTGCGCGGCCTTGATCGCGGCAAGCGCGGTTTCCAGACCCAGAAGCGTGCAGATGCCCTGATCCATCATCCCCTGCACCCGCGCCTCGCCAAAGTTCTCGGCGATCAGGGCAACGGGGAAGGCAATCTTCCCGGTCGCCTGTTGCGCGGCAACAATCGCATCCAGCGCCGGCTGATAGCTGGAAGGGTCACAGCGGTCCGCGCGCGGGGTGTCGATGATGTAAAGGCCCGCGTCATAGGCCTCCAGCATGGCGCTGAAAACCTCCGTCGTCTTGGGCCCGTCGCCCCAGATGAAGGTATGATAGTCCAAAGGGTTGGAGATTGTGGGGATCTCCCCCAGCACCGCAAACAGCCGGTCATGCGTTGCCTGCGGCACCGGTGGAAAGTCGATCCCAAAAGGCGCGGCAAGGTCCGCGACCAGCCCCGCCTCGCCCCCCGAACACGACAGCGAACAGATCCGCGTCCCGATCTGGGGGCCATGGACGTGAAAGATCTTCAGCGTCTCGATCAGTTCGGACGGCGTGTTCACCTCCGCCACCCCGATCTGCCGCAGAAACGCGCTGGAGGCCGCCCCTCCCCCCGCCAGCGACGCGGTGTGGCTTGCAGCAGCGGTCCGCGAGGATTCCGTCTTGCCGGACTTGATGACAACGACCCCCTTGCCCATGGCACGCGCCTTCTCTGCCAGCGCGGCAAAGGCCGGGGCATCATCAATCCCCTCGATATAAAGCCCCACCGCAGTGACGCGGGGATCATCCAGCAGCGCCCCGGTCAATTCGGCCAGACCAACGACGGCGGCGTTGCCCAGACAGGCGACATAGGCAATCGGCAGCCCGCGCGCCTGCATGCCCATGTTGATCACGATGTTGGAAGACTGGCTGACCAGCGCCACGCCACGGTCAACCCGGACCCCGCCATGCTGATCCGGCCAGAGCAGCGCCCCGTCCAGATAGTTGATGACGCCGTAGCAGTTCGGCCCCAGGATCGGCATTTCTCCCGCAGCGGCCACAAGCCTGTCCTGCAGCCCCGCCTCTCCCGCCTCCTCCCAGCCCGAAGCAAACGAGATCGCCCCACCCGCGCCCATCGCGGCAAGCTCGGCCACCACGTCGAGCGTGGCAAAGCGGTTGACGCCGATGAACGTCGCATCCGGAGGCTCAGGCAGATCAGCTAGGCTGGCATAGGCCTTTAGGCCGCCAATCTGATCCTTGGTCGGATGCACCGGCCAGACCGGCCCCTGAAACCCCATCTTCCGGCACTGCTCGATGACGTTCAGCGCCCAGCCCGCGCCCAGAACGGCAATGTGGCGTGGTCGGAGGAGGCGGTCGAGGCGACTCATTCCCGGCCTCCGGCCCGGCTGACCCCGCCGGGGGCTGTCTGCCCCCGGACCCCCGAGGATATTTGTGGACAGAAAATGAGAACACCCCGCCCCGGAGACCGAAGCGAGGTGCCATTTCCCGTCGCGGTCATCGGCGTCCCCGCCTGTACCGCCGCACAAGATTTGCGCATTAACGTTAACGCGTGGTTACCAGAAACAAGGAAAGCGTACATTTTCTGTCCCTAAATATCCCACGGGGGTGCGGGGGTGTGAAACCCCCGCTTCGACGTCTCAGCCACCCACCGCCCGCAGAAGTTCGCGGCTGATGATGTGGCGCTGAATCTCCGAGGTGCCCTCCCAGATCCGCTCCACGCGCGAATCCCGCCAGATGCGTTCCAGCGGAAGCTCGTCCATCAGGCCCATCCCGCCATGGATCTGGATCGCCTCATCCGCGACCATCGCCAGCACTTCGGTCGCCTTCAGCTTCGCCATCGCCATGTCGGCTTCGGTGACTGTGCCTTGGTCGTATTTCCAAGCCGCCTCGCGCGTCAGGAGTTCCGCGGCCTTCAGCTCCATCGCCATGTCGGCCAGCTTGAAGCTGACCCCCTGAAACTTGCCGATCGCTTGCCCGAACTGCTTGCGCTCCGCCGCATAGGACACCGCATGGCCCAGCGCCCGCTCGGCCCGGCCAAGGCAGGTGCTTGCCACCTGCAGCCGCGTCGCGCCAAGCCATGAGTTTGCGACTTCGAACCCTTTGTGCACCTCACCCAGCACGTTCGCCGCCGGCACCCGGCAATCGTCGAACTCCAGCACCGCGTTGGTATAGCCCCGGTGGCTGACGTTCCGGTACCCGTCGCGCACCGTGAAACCCGGCGTGCCCTTGTCGACGAAGAAGGCCGTGATCAGCTTCTTCGGCCCGCGCGGGGTCTGTTCCTCGCCCGATGCCATGAAGACGATGGCAAAGCCCGCAAGGTCAGCATGGCTGATGAAATGCTTCGTCCCGTTCAGCACCCAGTCCCCGCCGTCCAACCGGGCCGAGGCCTTCATCCCCCGCAGGTCAGACCCTGCGCCGGGTTCGGTCATCGCCAGGCAATCCCAGGTCTCGCCCCGGATGCAGGGCATCAGATACCGCTCCCGCTGGTCGGCATTCCCCGCCAGAAGGATGTTCGACGGCCGCGCCACGCAGGTCCAGTGCAGCGCGTAATTCGCCCGGCCGAGTTCCTTTTCATACAAGAGCCAGGACAGGGTATCGAGCCCCGCGCCCCCCAGCTCCACCGGCATGTTGGCCGCGTAAAGCCCGGCCGCCATGGCCTTTTTCTGCAACTCGCGGATCAGTTCCAGCGGCAGGACACCCGTCCGTTCGACCATCGCCTCATGCGGGTAAAGCTCGGTCTCGACAAAGGCGCGAGTCGTATCGACGATCATCGCCTGTTCTTCGGTCAGCCCGAAATCCATCACGCCCTCCCTTGCCCGACCGCGCGGCCCGCGCCGTCCGGCATGGGCAGCGTGGCATGCGCTTCCGCCACCGCGCGCAGCTTTGCCCAGACCTCTGCCGAAGCCGGCACCGTCTTGCCCGCCTTCATGTCGACATGCAGGCACAGCTGTTCCACCGTGGCCACGCACACCTCGCCCTTCATGATCCGCACAAAGCTGCGGAACCGCTTTTCGTCGGCGCTGATGATCTGCACCGTTCCGGTCAGCCGGTCGCCCAGCTTGGCCTCGCCCAGATGGCGGATATGCGTTTCGGCCGAATAGTAGCTGTGCCCCGCCGCGACATAGTCCATCCCGGCGCCGATCAGCCGCAGGAAGGCGTCCACCGTTTCCGAGTTGGCAAAGTAGTAACGGCTTTCCGTCATGTGACCGTTGTAGTCGATCCAGCCGGGCAGGACCTGCATCTGCGCCATGACCAGCGGCGCGGCCTTCGGGGTGGTATCCAGCCCCGCATGGAAGGCTGCGGCGCGGCGTTCGTCATGTTCGCGGAGCACTTTTCCAGCGCCCCAGTTCCGCTCCTTCAAGGCCCGCAGAAAGCCGACAAGGTTCTGGTCCCGGATGCGTTCCAACTCGCGGATCGTGTACATGCCGGACTGTGCGTCGGACTGGTTGGCCACAAGGTCCACCAGTTCCTCGTTGAACTCGGGCACGTCCATCAGCTTGGTCCATGGCCATTTCAGCGCCGGGCCGAACTGCGCCATGAAGTGCCGCATCCCGGCCTCGCCGCCCGCAATCCGGTAGGTCTCGAACAGCCCCATCTGTCCCCAGCGCAGGCCGAAGCCCATGCGGATCGCGTCGTCGATCTCCTCGGTGGTGGCGATGCCGTCCTTCAGCATCCACAGCGCCTCGCGCCAGACCGCCTCAAGGAAGCGGTTGCCGATGAAGGCGTCGATCTCATGCCGGATCACCAGCGGGAACATCCCGATGTCCTTCATGATCTGCACGGTCTTTTCGACCACCGCCGGCGGGTTCTTGTCGGACCCCGAGACCTCGGAAAGCGGCAAGAGGTAAACCGGGTTGAACGGATGCGCGACGATGATGTTTTCCGGCGCGGGCGAGCCCTTCTGCAGGTCCGACGCCTTGAACCCGCTGGTCGAAGACCCGATCAGCACGCCGGGATGGGCCTGCTGCAGTTGCGCGTAAACCTTGTGCTTCAACTCGATCCGCTCGCTGACCGATTCCTGCACATATTCCGCCCCCTCCACCGCCTCCCCGATGGTGCCGTGGAAGGTCAGCGTCCCCTCCACCGGCATCGGCACATCGCTCAGCGCAGGCAGCGCCAGCCGGGCGTTCGCCATGACTGCGGCAATCTTGCGCTCCGCCTCCGGATCGGGGTCAAAGACGCCTACATCCCAGCCGTTGAGCAGGAACCGCGCGGCCCAGCCGCCGCCGATAACCCCACCGCCGATGATTGCTGCTTTCCGTGTCATGCCTTGCCCTTTCCCGGGGTTCCCCCCACCCCATCCCTCCCCCACAAAGGGGGGAGGGAGGTGCCCTTCAATCACCGGTCCCGCCGCTTCCCGCCCGGCACTTCCCTCACCCCTCGTGGGGGAGGGAGAGGGTGGGGGGGCCGCCGTCAGGTCACCTCCCTACGAGAGCCCGCTTCTCCAGCTTCAGCCGCGCCCGCACTTCCGCCGGGGTGATCACCCGCGCGCCCATGTTTTCAACGATGCTCGCCGCCCGTTCCACCAGCTGCGCATTCGTTGCCAGCACGCCCTTCTCCAGCCACAGGTTGTCCTCCAACCCGACCCGCACATTGCCCCCCGCCAGCGTCGCCGCCGCCGCATAGGCCATCTCGTTCCGGCCCAGCGAGAACGCCGACCAGTGCCACCCCGCCGGCACGTTGTTCACCATCGCCATGAAGGTGTTCAGGTCATCCGGCGCGCCCCACGGCACGCCCATGCACAGCTGCACCAGCACCGGGTCCGGGATCACGCCTTCGCGCACCAGCTCCTTGGCCAGCCACAGATGCCCGGTGTCGAACGCCTCGATCTCGATCCGAACCCCTGCCGCCGTCATCCGCTTGGCCATATCGCGGAGCATGCCGGGCGTGTTGACCATCACATAATCGGCCTCGTTGAAGTTCATCGTCCCGCAGTCCAGCGTGCAGATCTCCGGCCGGCAGTCCACCACATGCGCCACCCGCTCCTCGGCCCCCGCCATGTCGGACCGGGGACCGATCCGGCCCATATCCTCGGTGCCCTCGAAATAGATGTCGCCGCCCATCCCCGCCGTCAGGTTCAGCACCACATCCGTATCGCTGTCCCGGATCCGCTCCGTCACCTCCCGGTAATACTCCAGCTTGCGGCTGGGCTTGCCCGTGTCCGGGTCCCTCACATGACAATGCACCACCGCAGCCCCCGCCTTCGCCGCGGCAATGGCACTCTCTGCGATCTGCTTCGGTGACCGGGGCACATGCGGGCTGCGATCCTGCGTCCCCCCCGACCCGGTCACGGCACAGGTGATGAAAACCTCACGGTTCATGGTCAGCGGCATGGCATCCTCCAATTTGCGCCCAGCATAGCCCGCTTGCCAGCCCGCGCTTTGCACTTTACGAATTCCCCATGACGGAAAACGCACTCTTTTCCCCCGCCACCGGCCCCCTGACGATCGCCTTCTTCGTCCTGCCCCAAGCTTCGATCCTTGAGGTCGCCTCGGCCCTCGACCCCCTCAGAAACGCCAACCGGCATCTGGGGCATGAGGCCTACCGCTGGCGCGTCGTCACCCCCGACGGCCAGCCCGTTCCCCTCACCTGCGGGATCGAGCTTCCCTCGACCGGCGACCTCACCCACGCCACCGGCGCCGACGCCCTGATCGTCATCGCCGGCTACCGCCTGGCCGAGGTTGCCACGCGCCCCCTGATCCGCGACCTCCGCCGCATCGCCCCGCGCTTCCAGCTTGTCGCCGGGATTGACGCCGCGCCTTGGGTCATGGCCCGCGCGGGCCTTCTGACCGGCTACCGCGCCACCGTGCATTGGGAAGACCTCGAAGACCTCGCCGCCGCCCACCCCGACACGACCGTCCTGCCGGATCGCTACGTCATCGACCGCAACCGCGCCACCATCGGCGGCGCTGCCGCCGCGTCGGATTTCATGCTGCAGCTGATCCGCGCCCGCCACGGCGCAGCGCTGGCCCGGCAGGTTGCCGCCAGCTTCCTCGCCACCGTCCGCAAAGGGTCCGAGCCGCAGATCGCCCCCTCCGCCCAGGACCCCGCCCTCGACCCCCGCGTCGCCCGCGCCGTCGCGATGATGGAGGCTGCGCTGGACACCCCCGCCCCCATCGCCGCCATCGCCGCGCGGGTGAACCTCTCTCCCCGTCGGCTGGAATCCCTTTTCCGCGCCGCCCTCGGCCTCACCCCCGGCGCCTATGCCCTCAGCCTCCGCCTCGCCGCCGCCCGCCGCCTGCTGACCGATACAACGCACCCCCTCGCCGAGATCGCGCTGCGTACCGGCTTTTCCAGCCCGGCAACCCTGTCCCGTGCGTTCAAGGCAAAGTTTGGCCAGCCCCCCGGATCGCTGCGCAAGCCGTGAGGCCCGTCCGGGCTTGACCCGGGACCTCTGGTGGGTGGAGGAGGCCCCGGGTCAAGCCCGGGGCGGGGCCACCCTACGCCGCGTCCAGCAGCCCCCGGCCCTTCAGCAAAGCCTCCACCCCCGGCATCCGCCCCCGGAACTGCAGATAGAGTGCTTCCGCCTCCTCCGACCCGCCCGCCGACAGGATGAACTTCTCCAAACGCCCAGCCACCTCCGGGTCAAACGGATCGCCCGCCTCCTCGAAGGCCGCGAAGGCATCGGCGTCCATCACCTCCGACCACATGTAGGAGTAGTACCCGGCAGAGTACCCGTCGCCGCTGAACACATGCGCGAAATGCGGCGTCGCATGCCGCATCCGGATCGCCCGCGGCATCCCCAGACTTTCCAGAACCTCCGCCTGCCGCTGCATCGGGTCACCCGGCGCGGCCCCGCTGTGAAACTCCAGATCAACCAGCGCCGAGCTGACAAACTCCACCGTGGCAAAGCCCTGGTCATAGGTCCCCGCCGCCAACAGCCGCTCCAGCATGTCGGCGGGCATCGGCTCCCCCGTCTCCCAATGCCGCGCATGGGCTTCCAGCACCGAAGGCACCTCCAACCAATGCTCGTACAACTGGCTTGGCAGTTCCACGAAGTCCCGCGCGACCGAGGTGCCGCTGATGAACCCATAGGTCACATCCGACAGCATCTGATGCAGCGCATGGCCAAACTCATGAAACAGCGTCCGCGCGTCGTCATAAGACAGCAGCGACGGCGTCCCCTTGGCGAAGTTGCAGACGTTCACCACGATCGGCCGCTGATCCCCGCCCAGCTTGCGCTGCGACCGCATCGCCGAACACCAGGCCCCTGACCGTTTAGATCCCCGCGCGAAGTAATCCCCAAGGAACACCGCCACATGGTTGCCCGCACGGGTAACCTCCCACCCCCGCACATCCGGGTGGTAGAACGGCCCCTCGATCTCGCGGAACTCCAGACCAAACAGCCGGTTCGCACAATCGAACTGCGCCGCCAGCATAGCCTCCAGACCAAGATACGGCTTCAACGCCGCCTCATCCAGATCATGCTCCGCCTTCCGCCGCTTCTCGCTGTAATAGCGCCAGTCCCAGGCTTCCAGTGGCGCGGGCAGCCCATCTGCGACCAGCATCGCCTCCAGCACGGCGGCATCGCCCAAAGCCTTGGCCTTCGCCGGCTCCCAGACCCGCATCAGCAGATCCCGCACCGCACCCGGGGTCTTCGCCATCTCCGGCTCCAGCTTGAAACTGGCGAAATCCGCGTATCCCAGCAGCGCCGCCCGCTCTGCCCGCAGCGCGAGGATTTCCGCCGCCACACTCCGGTTATCCGTCTCTCCGCCATTCGCACCGCGCGCAACCCAGGCCTCATAGGCCTTCTGCCGCAGCGCCCGGTTGGGTGAAAACTGCAGGAACGGCACGATCAGCGACCGGTTCAGCGTCACCACAGCGCCCAAACCCCGCTCCGCCCCCGCCGCCCGCGCGGCGTCCTGCACGAAGCCCGGCAGCGCGGCCAGATCGGCCTCAGACACCTCCATGAACCAGCTGCGCTCATCCGCCAGCAGGTTCTGCCCAAAGGCTGTCCCCAACACCGCCAGCCGCGACTTCACCGCCGTCAACCGCTCCGCCGCCGCGCCCTCAAGCTCCGCGCCGGACCGCACGAACATCTGCCGGTACAGCGTGAGCACCCGCAGCTGCTCTGCCGTCAGCGCCAGCCCCTCCCGCCCCGCCCACAGCGCCTCGATCTTTCCCCACAGCGCCTTGTTGTTCGTCACCTCGCTGGAAAACGCGCTCATCTTCGGCGCCAGCTCCCGCATCAACGCTTCGCGCGCCTCGGTGCTGTCGGCCCCGGCAAGGTTGTAAAACACCCCCGCCACCCGGTCCAAATCCCCCTCCGCCAGTTCCAAAGCCTCAATCACCTCGGCGAAGGACACCCCCGGCCCCTCGGCAATCGCGGCGATGTTCGCCCGCGCCCGCGCCAGTGCCTCGTCAAAGGCCGGTCCGAAATCTTCATCCCGCACCTGCGCGAAAGGCGGCAACCCAAAGGGCGTATCCCAAGCCTGCAGCAGAACATTCATGGCAAATCTCCTTTCCCGAAAAGCTAGGCCCGCAACGCCCCAAGGTCCACCCATGGGCTTGCTCTTTTCGAAATACTCTCAGGGGGTTTGGGGGCAGAATGCCCCCATTGACCGAGCCGGTTGCGCGCCTGCGCGCAGAGGCGAGACAAATGACCAGCGCGGAACGCGCTCCTCAAGACTACCGCGTGTCCCGCCCGCGCAACCGTGCCTCCAGCCGGCGCAGCAGCAGGGACAGGCCGATCGTCATCGTCAGATACAGCAGCGCCGCCACGTTATAGGTCTCGAAGTACCGGAAATTCCCCGCCGCCGTCACCTTGGCCAACTGGGTGATGTCCGACACTCCGAGCACGCTCACCAATGACGAATCCTTCACCATCGCCACAAAGTCGTTCCCCAGCGGTGGCAGCACCATCCGGAACGCCTGCGGAAAGACGATGTGGCGGAACCGCTGCCAGCCGTTCAGGCCCAGCGCCTTTGCGGCCTCGATCTGGCCCTTGTCGACGGCCTGCAGCCCCGCCCGGAAGATCTCGGCCAGAAAGGCCGAATAGGCCAGCATCAGCGCAATCACCGCCCGCCACAGCAATGGGAAATCCCGGCCCCGCACCTCGCCCAGCCCCAGGGGCACGGCAATCCAGTTCCATGCCGCCACCAGCCCCGGCGCCACCACGAAGGCAACATAGAGAAGCAGCACGATGATCGGCACGCCCCGCATCACCTCGATGTAAAGCCGCGCCGCCTGCCGCAGCACCACAAACCGCGACAGCCCCGCCAGCGCCAGCCCAAGCCCGATGAGACAGGCCCCGAAATAGGCCACCAAAGTCACCAGAACCGTGATCCAGACGCCTTTCACCAGCGTGTTCAACGCCGCGGAATAAACGTCGCTTGCCCAGACCTCGTAGAAGAGCCAAAGGCCGGTGACCGTCACGATCACCAGCCACCATGGAAAGTCTTCATCCGGTTTCGGGTTGGGGGTCATGGGCAAAGGCCCGGGCGCTCAGACCCGGGCCATGTGGCCTCAGCCGCCCATCTTGTAGTCAAGGAACCACTTCTTGTTCAGCGCGTCGATGGTGCCATCGGCCTTCATCGCCGCAATCGCCGCGTTCATCGGGGCCACCAGATCGCTGCCCTTCGGGAAGATGAACCCGAAATCCTCGGTCCCCAGCTTGCCGCCCACGATCTTCAGCCCACCAGCCGACGCATCCACATAGCCCGCCCCGGCCGTACCATCGGTCAACACCAGATCCACGTCGCCCGCCTTCAGCGCCTCGACCGTGGCACCGAATGTCTCGAACAGCTTGATGCGCGGGTTCGCCTCATCGCCATCCAGCACCTCATAGACGCCGACGTAAAAGGGCGTCGTCCCCGGCTGCGCCGCCATCAGCAGGTCAGGATTCGCCGCGAACGAGGCCGCATCGGTGAACCGCTCCTCATCGCCGCGGACCATCATCACCATCTCGCTGGTCATGTAGCTGTCCGAGAAATCCACCTGCTCCTTGCGGTCATCGCGGATGGTGATCCCGGTCATCCCCAGATCGAACTGGCCTTCGCTGACCGCCGGGATCATCGCATCCCAGCTGATGTTCTCATAAGTCACGGTGATGTTCAGCCGCTTGGCAATCTCGGCCATCGCGTCATATTCCCAACCTACCGCAGCACCTGAGGCATCCAGAAACTGCAGCGGCGGATAGGCGTTTTCGGTCACCACAACCACCTCACGCCCCGCAAGATCGGGCACGTCCTGGGCAAAGGCGGCAGTTGAAAGGGTCATGGCCATCAGGCCCAAGGCAGCAGTCAGTTTCATTGGTCGGACTCCCTGTCACGGAAACTTTGCGCAACCATGCCGCGCACCCGGGCCAAGCACAAGATGCCAGCAGGTCCGCGCTCTGCGGCAAAGAGCTTGACGCGCCTGCAATGCTCAAGAACCATGCAGCGCAAGAGGCCCGCAAAATGACCCGCACCTTGGCTCTGACCCCAGCCCATATCACCCGCGTCCACCGCGACGTGCCCGATACCGGTCCGCCCCCGGGGATGGTGCTGCATGACGATGCCGACTACGCCGCCTGGGTCAGCCGCATCGCCGACCGCGCGCCGCCCGGCCCCTTGCGCCTGTTCGCCTACGGCTCACTGATCTGGAAACCCGAGATCGACCATACCGCCGAAACCCCCGCCACCGCGCATGGCTGGCACCGCCGCTTTTGCCTAAAGATGATCCGGTTCCGTGCCACCCCGGTCTGTCCCGGCCTGATGATGGCGCTCGACCGGGGCGGCAGTTGCCGGGGCGTGCTTTACGATCTGCCCAGCGCGGACCTGCCCACCACCCTTGACCGCCTCTTCCGGCGAGAGTTTACGGTCAAGCCGATCAACTCCATGCCGCATTGGATCACCGTCCGCACCGCCCAAGGCCCCGCCACGGCCCTTGCCTTCGTGATGAACCGCGCCTCGCCGGCCTATGCCCGTCTGACCCTGCCGGATCAGGCCGAAATGCTGGCGCGCGCCTGCGGCCATTGGGGCAGCGGGGCCGAGTATCTGTTGAACACCGTGACCCATCTGGAAGCCCGCGGCATCCACGACCGCGGCCTGTGGGACCTGCAGCGCCTTGTGGCTAACCGGATCGACGCAGGCTCCTGAGGCCCGGCTCGCGCCACGGGCGACCAAGCGTCAGTGCCCGCCGCAAACCACGCAGTCCGGCCGCCGCTTGACCCCGATCACCCGGGTGTCCGCATAAAGCGCATCGTGGATCATCAGCCGCCCTGACAGCGTTTCGCCCGCGCCGGTCAGGTGCTTCACCGCCTCCATCGCCATCATCGCGCCGATGATCCCGGGCAGGGGCGCCGCCACCCCCGCCTCGGCGCATGAGGGCACCAGCCCGGCCGCAGGTTTCACCGGGAAAACGCAGGCATAGCAGGGCCCACCCCGCGCCGGGTCGAACACCCCAAGCTGCCCCTCCCACTGCGTGATCGCGCCGGAAATCAGCGGCACCCCCGCCGCCACACAGGCCCGGTTGACCAGATAGCGCGTGTCAAAGTCATCGGTCCCGTCCAGCACCAGATCAAAGTCCGCCACCAGCGCGGCTGCGTTCTCCTCGGTCAGCTTGCGATTGAACGGCCTGACCTCGATGAACGGATTCAGTGCCCGCATCGCGATCTCGGCCGAAAATACCTTCGGCATCCCGATCCGCTGATCGGTGTGGATCACCTGCCGCTGCAGGTTTGACCCTTCCACCACATCGTCATCAATCACGCCAATCGTCCCGACCCCGCTTCCCGCCAGATACAGCAAGGCCGGCGCCCCCAGCCCCCCCGCCCCAACGACCAGAACCTTCGCCGCCTTCAGCCGCTTTTGCCCCGCCCCACCAATTTCGCGCAGCATGATGTGGCGGGCATAGCGGTCCAGTTCCGCCTCGCGGAAGGTCCCGGAGGGTGCGGCGGGGGCCACCTCCTCGGCCTTGTGCTTGCGCAACCCGCGCAGCCCGGCCCGATAGGCCAGCACCGCCGCCGCCAGCAATCCGAACACCGCCCAGGCCCGGAAATCGCCCCCGGTTATACGGGCAAACGGGCTTTGTCCCTGCATCGGCAGATGCCCGATCATCAGGATCGCCCACCACCCGACGGCAAGGCCGAACCACCGCCCGCCCCAACCCCGCCAGCGCCCCAGACCCCAGATCGCCACGAACCCCAGCAGGCCGATCAAGACTTGCCCGCCGTTCCAGGACCCGCCGTCCCAGGGCCAGACGTGCCAAAACCGGTGGACCCAAAGCCCCCCGTCCCCCGCGCCGTCTCGTCCAGCGCGTCGACCACCGCAAACCCCGCCTGCACCACCGGGGCCACCACCACCTGCGCCACCCGGTCGCCATGGCGGATCGTGTAGGACTCCAGCCCCAGATTGATCAAAGACACGCCCAGCGGCCCCCGGTAATCGCTGTCGATGGTGCCGGGAGTATTCGGCAAAGTGATCCCGTGCTTCGACGCCAGCCCGGACCGGGGCCGCACCTGCATCTCATAGCCGTCCGGAATGGCCACCATGATCCCCGTCGGACAGATTGCCCGCCCCATCGGCAACAGCGTCAACCCCGCCTCACGCAGCTCGGCCGGGAAGTTGGCGCAGATGTCCGCCCCAGCCGCTCCCGCCGTCTGATAGGTGGGCAACGGCAGGCTCTTGTCCGCCCAATCCTCCCAGACCAACCGTATCACAGGACGCATGCGACCCCCGCCCTGCCTTGCGCAATGGCCTCAGACCCGGTCATGCCAAGGCCCCCGCAATCTTTGCCGCCAGTCGCCGCGCCACCGCATCCTTGCCCATCCGGGGCCATGCCTCGGCCCCCGCGTCGCTGATCACAACCACCGCATTTTCCGCACCGCCCATGATCCCCGTCCCCGGCGACACGTCATTCGCCACGATCCAGTCACAGCCCTTTCGGGCGCGCTTGGCCGTGGCATGGGCCACCACATCGGTCGTCTCGGCAGCGAAACCCACGACCAGCCGGGGCCGACTTGGCCCTTTCGAGACCACGGCCAGAATGTCAGGGTTTTCGGCAAACTCCAAAGCCGGACCAACCCCCGACCCATCCTTCTTCATCTTCTGCCCGCTGGCATTGGCCACATGCCAGTCCGCCACTGCCGCCGCCATCACCGCCGCATCCGCCGGCAAGGCCGCCTGAACCGCCGAAGCCATCTCACGCGCTGTCTCCACCGCAACCACGGTCACGCCAAAGGGCGCAGGCACCACCGCAGGTCCAGTCACAAAGGTCACCCGCGCGCCCAGATCGCGCAGCGCCGCCGCAATCGCCGTCCCTTGCGCGCCTGACGACCGGTTGGCGATGTAGCGCACCGGGTCAATCGGCTCATGCGTCGGACCCGAGGTCACAATGACATGCCGCCCCGCCAGCGGCCCACCGCCCAAGGCGACCCCGATCGCCTCCACAATCGCCACAGGTTCTGCCATCCGCCCCGGGCCGTATTCGCCACAGGCCATCTCGCCCTCATCCGGCCCCACGACCAGCACGCCATCCCCCTGCAGAACCCCCAGGTTCCGCCGCGTGGCGGGGTGCCCCCACATCCGCACATTCATGGCCGGGGCCACCAGCACCCGCTTGTCCGTCGCAAGCAGCAGGGTTGAGGCCAGGTCATCCGCACGCCCGGTGGCCATCTTCGACAGCAGGTCCGCCGTCGCCGGGGCCACCACCACCAGATCCGCCGCCCGGGACAGCTGGATATGCCCCATCTCGGCCTCATCCGTCAGATTGAACAGGTCCTGATAGACCTTGGCCCCGGCCAGCGCTCCGACACTCAGGGGGGTGACAAACTGTGCCCCGGCCCGCGTCAAGACCGGCACGACCGTACCGCCAGCCTTCTGGATCAGCCGGATCAACTCCAGCGCCTTGTAGGCCGCGATCCCGCCGCCAATGATCAGAAGAATACGCTTGCCAGCCAGCATGGGTCCGCCCCGAAACAGGTTTGTTCCACGCTAGAAGCACCCGGACGCAAAGCCAAGGGGGGCTGACCCGGCCACAAAGCCCGGGCCATGGAGCGTCAGAGGCACAAACCCCTGCCGTCAGAAGAAATGGCGCACTTCGCGGGACTGGCCCTCAAGGCTCTTGCGCATCTTGGCAAAAGCCGCTGCTTCCAGCTGGCGAACCCGTTCCTTCGAAAGCCCCAGCTCCTCGCCCAGGCTTTCCAACGTCCGGCCATCGTCGCGCAGCTTGCGCTCGGCCACGATATAGCGTTCGCGGGCGTTCAACTGCTGCATGGCATTGACCAGCCAGCCTCGCAGCCGGTCGGTGTCATGCGCGCCTTCAACGACTTCGGCGGCCTGCACGCCGTCATCCTCCAGCGCGTCAATCCATTCGCGCCCGTCCTCATCGGTCGATTGCGTGGCGTTCAGCGAATAGTCAGACCCCGACAGCCGGCCTTCCATCATTTCGACATCATGGATCGGCACGCCAACCTCGGCTGCGACCAACTGGCGCAGCTGGTGCTGGTCAAGCCGTTCGCCCCGCTGGCTGGCTTCACGCTCCAGCTTGGCCTGAACCCGGCGCAGGTTGAAGAACAGCGCCTTCTGGCTGGAGGTGGACCCCGTCCGCACCATCGACCAGTTGCGCATCACATAGTCCTGGATGCTGGCCTTGATCCACCAGACCGCGTAGGTCGAAAACCGCACACCCCGATCCGGATCAAACTTGTCCGCCGCCTTCATCAGACCCAGCGACGCTTCCTGAATAAGGTCATTCATCGGCGCGCCATAGCGGCGGAACTTCGACGCCATGCTGATCGCCAGACGCATATAGGCCGTGATCAACCGGTGCAGCGCCTGTTCATCCCGCTGATCACGCCAGGCATAGGCCAGCCGCAACTCGGTTTCCGCGTCCAGCAATTCCGCCTTCATCGCTTGGCGCGACATCGTCTGGTCAGTATATCCGTCAAGTGCCATGATGACCTCCAGATCGGTATCTTGCGGCGCTTTCGCCTGTTCTTTGTCTTTTCTACGAGGCTTCCGCGTGACCGGATCACTTCTCCCGACAGTTTTGCCACCTCTCACGGTTGTGATCGGCGGCGCGCGTTCCGGCAAATCCAGCTATGCCGAGCGTCTCCTCTTCGCCACCGCCCGCCCCCGCCGCTACATCGCCACGGCCGAGGCCTGGGATGATGAAATGCGCGCCCGCATCGCCCAGCACCAACAGGATCGCGGCACCGACTGGACCACGGTCGAAGCGCCCCTCGACCTTGCCCCCGCCTTGGCCGCCGCCAGCAGGGACGAAGCCGTGCTGATCGACTGCGCCACGCTGTGGCTGACCAACCACGTCCTTGCCGACCACGATATTGGGTATGAGACTGATCGCCTCATCGCCGCCCTCGCCGCCTGCCCGGCGCCGGTTGTCATCGTGACCAACGAAGTCGGATGGGGGATTGTTCCCGAAAATGCGCTCGCCCGCAGGTTTCGTGATGCGCAAGGCCGCCTGAACCAGCGCCTTGCCGCCGAAGCCGCGCTGGTTATCACCGTCATCGCCGGCCTGCCGCTGGCGCTGAAGGGTCAACTGCCGTGACCCGTTTCTGGCTGGTCCGGCACGGGCCCACCCATGCGAAAACCATGGTCGGCTGGACCGACCTGCCCGCCGACCTGTCCGACAGTGCAGCCCTGGCGCGGTTGAACGCCCACCTGCCGCCAGACGCCCCGGTCATCTCCTCCGACCTTGTCCGTGCCATCGCCACCGCCGATGCGCTTGGCCCCCGTCCCCGCCTGCCCCATGATCCCGCACTCCGCGAAATGCATTTCGGCCAGTGGGAAACCCGCGCCTTCGCCGAGATCGAGGCCGAAAATCCCGACCACATCCGCGCCTTCTGGGAAACCCCCGGCGATATCCGCCCCCCCGGTGGGGAAAGCTGGAACGACCTTGCAAACCGCATCTGGGCCGTGCTGGACCGCTTGCAGGGCTTGGCCCCTGACCTGATCATCGTCGCCCATTTCGGTCCGATCCTCGCCGCCCTGCAACGGGCCGAAAATCTTTCTCCCGAGGCCGTCTTCGCCCATCGGATCGATAACCTCTCGGTCACTTGCCTGACCCTGGACCCGCCGCAGGTCCACGCGATCAATCACTGTCCGTGATGCAGCCCCGCACAAATCGTCGTTTCCCTTCCCGCCCCGGACCGGCTTCAATGGGAAAAAGGACCCCAGCACATGACCTATGACCTCGTGATCGGCGACCGCGCCTATTCCAGTTGGAGCCTGCGCGGCTGGCTCCTGTTCGACGCCTTCGACCTGCCGGTCAAAACCCACCGCGCCCGGCTTTACACCGACGAACTCGCCACGATCCTCAAGGACTACTTCCCCGCCAGAACCGCCCCGACGATGCGCACGCCCGAAGGCAGCGTCGTCCCCGAAACCATCGCGATTGCCGAAGAACTGGCCACCCGCCACCCCGACGCCGGCCTCTGGCCCACAGACCCCCATGCCCGCGCCACCGCCCGGGTCCTTGCCGCCGAAATGCACGCAGGCTTCACCGCGCTCCGCAGCCACTGCCCGATGAACCTGCGCGTCAGCTACACCGACTGCCAGCCACCGGAAGACGTCCTGAAAGACCTCAAGCGCCTCGAAACCCTCTGGTCCTGGGCGCGGCAGGCGACCAACTCCACCACCCCCTGGCTCTGCGGCCCCTATTCCGCCGCCGATGCCTTCTTCGCCCCCGTCGCCACCCGCATCGCCACCTACAACCTGCCCGTCAGCGCCGATGCCCTGGCCTACGTCAACGCCCACCTCGCCCACCCCAGCTTCCGCCGCTGGCGCGCCATGGGCATGGTCGACGGCCCCGATCAGGACTTCTACCGCCGCGACTACCCCCGCCGCGCCTGGCCCGGCCCCGCCCCCCTCCCTGCCCGCGCCACCGAAGGGACCAAGGCCGAAAACACCGTCTGCCCCTACTCCGGCGAACCCGTCACGCACATGCTAGAGCTTGACGGCCGCACCTTCGGCTTCTGCAACGCCTTCTGCCGCGACAAGACCGTCGCCGACCCCGAGGCCTGGCCGAAGTTCATCGCCCTTTACCAATCGTAAACCATTCGCCCCTACCCGTTAACCATTGTGAATCGGGTGGGGCGCATGCAGGGCCAAGGACAACTGACCACGACCGGGCCCATCCCGCTGCCAAACCCCTTTCACATTGGCCCAAATATCCCCGCCGGAGGCTGCCTGAGCCGGTTGCGCGCCTGCGCGCAGAGGCGAGACAAAAGGCTCGCGCGGCACGCGCTCCATTCCCGAACCGCCCCAACCCGCGCCATCCCGGCGGGCCGGACGCACCCATGACCGCCCGCTCCTACACCGTCGCCTTCGAAGGGGTCGAGGCCCGCCTCGTCGAAGTGCAATGCGCCGTCACCCCCGGCGCGCCCGCCTTCACCCTCGTAGGCCTCCCCGACAAGGCGGTGAGCGAGGCGAAGGAACGCGTCCGCGCCTCGCTCCAGGCGCTCTCCATCGCGCTGCCGTCCAAGCGCATCACCATCAACCTCTCGCCTGCCGACCTGCCCAAGGAAGGCTCCCACTTCGATCTCCCCATCGCCATCGCCCTCCTCGCCGCGCTCGACATCATTCCGCGCGAAGATGTCGAAGGCGTTGTGTCCTTGGGTGAACTCTCTCTCGACGGTCGCCTGATCCCGGTCGCCGGCGCACTACCCGCCGCCATGGCCGCCGCCGTCGAAGACCGCACCCTCCTCTGCCCTCGCGCCTGCGGGGCCGAGGCCGCCTGGGTCGGCGCCACCCAGGTCCTCGCCGCCGCCTCGCTGGAGGAGGTGCTCCACCACTACACCGGCCGCGCCCCCCTGTCCCCGGCCGAGGCGGGCGAAGTGACGCGTACCCGCGACCCCCGCGACTTCCGCGAAGTGAAGGGGCAGGAGCGCGCCAAACGCGCCCTTGAAATCGCTGCTGCCGGGCGGCACCACCTCTTCATGGTGGGCACGCCGGGGTCAGGCAAATCCATGCTCGCCGCCCGCCTGCCCGGCATCCTGCCGCCCCTCTCGGCGGTTGAGGCGCTGGAAACCTCGATGATCCACTCGCTCGCGGGGCTGCTGACCGAAGGCGGCATCTCCCGCGACCGTCCGTTCCGCGAACCGCATCATGCCGCCTCGATGGCCGCCATCGTCGGCGGTGGGCGCGGTGCCAAACCGGGCGAGATCAGCCTTGCCCATAACGGCGTCCTGTTCCTTGACGAATTTCCCGAATTTCCCCGCACCGTGCTCGACACCCTGCGCCAGCCGATCGAGACGGGCACGGTCGTCGTCGCCCGCGCCAACGCCCATATCCGCTATCCCTGCCGATTCCTGCTGATCGCCGCCGCCAACCCCTGCAAATGCGGCTACCTGTCCGACCCGAACCGCGCCTGCGGCCGCGCGCCGATCTGCGGCGAAGACTACCTTGGCCGCATCTCCGGCCCGCTGATGGACCGCTTCGATCTCAGGGTTGAAGTGCCGCCCGTTGCCTTCACCGATCTCGACCTGCCCGCTTCAGGCGACGCTTCCACGAGCATCGCCGCCCGAGTCTCCACCGCGCGCGACCGCCAGTCCACCCGTTTTGCCGACCACCCGGACCTGCGGGTGAACGCCGACCTCGAAGGCGC
This sequence comes from Tabrizicola piscis, assembly GCF_003940805.1. Lineage (NCBI taxonomy): Bacteria > Pseudomonadati > Pseudomonadota > Alphaproteobacteria > Rhodobacterales > Paracoccaceae > Tabrizicola > Tabrizicola piscis. The sequence continues at coordinate 2,863,255 of NZ_CP034328.1, read as the reverse complement.
GTCGCTGGAAGAACTGGCCACTCCCGATTCCGAAGGCAAGGCCCTGATCTCCCGCGTCGCCGAACGGATGGGCCTCTCGGCCCGCGGTTACCACCGCATCCTGCGCGTCGCCCGCACCATCGCCGACCTCGAAGGCTCCGCCGCCGTCCGCAAACCCCACATCGCCGAGGCGATCAGCTTCCGCCTATCATCCGCCGTCGGCGGCATCTAGGGTACGGGGCGCCCTCCCGAAATGGCTTTGGGCGAAACGCGCCCCTTCTACGGCATCTCTGGCGTCGTCCACCCCATCGCCGATCCCGAAGACGCGCCCGCCACCCGCAAAACCACATCGCCAAGGGTGACTAGCGTCTGTCTGTCACCAGCCATCGGCGGCGGGTTGCCTCTCGCCCACCCGAAATTGCTTCAGGCAGACCACCCGGCTACCACCGCATCCCAGGTGTCGTCAGCCCCACCGCGGATCCCGAAGGCGCGTTCGCCAGCCGCAATGCCACGTCGCCGAGAATCAGCGTCCGCCTGTGTCATCAACCGTCGACGGCAACTAGGGTACGTCTCACCCTCCCGATATCCCATCGGGAAGAACACCCGGTTACCACCGCATCCCGGGCGTCGTCCGCCCGATGGCCGATCCCGAAGACGCGTCCGCCACCCGAAAAACCACATCGCCGCAGGGATCAAAGTCCGTCTGTCATCAGCCGTCGGCGGCAACTCGGGTACGGCTCGCCCTCTCGAAATCGCATCGAACAAACCACCCGGCCACCACCGCATCCCGGGCGTCGTTTGCCCAATGGCCGATCCCGAAGCCTCTCCCAGCACCCGCAGTGCCCCCATCACCACGCTGATCAGCGTCCGTCTCTCCTCAACCGTCGGCGGCATTTCGGTTAGGGCTAGTCCTCCCAAATCCCCTCGGGCAGACCACCCGGCCACCACCGCATCCCGGGCGGCGTCCGCCCGATGGCCGATCCCGAAGACGCGTCCGCCACCCGAAATGCCACGTCGCCAAGGTTGACCAGCGTTCCATCTGGCAGCAGCCATCGGCGGCATTCGGGGTACGGCTCGCCCCCCGAAGTCGCATCGGGCAGGACGCGCGACGCAAGACCAGCAGGTCGCAGCCAGCATGACCCGCTTTCCGGTGACGCCAGCGCCATCGCAGAATCGACATACCGGGCCAGCGGGCCCCACACCCTGCCGCCGATACCTAGCCGCAAAAACCTTACCCCTGTCGCCAGATGCCCAGCGATCTTCCAACCCCAGCAAGGGGATCACGGCCGTCCGGAACACGCTCACGTGCACGTCCAGTCTAGGCTTGCTCTTTACCCAAATACTCTGCGGGGGTGTGGGGGTGCAAAACCCCCATTTCCACAGACGACGCCAAGGCCTTTGGCCCGTTCATCTTGCGCCTGCGCCCTGTGGCCATATCCTTAACGATTGGCTAACGCGAAGCGCAGAACTGTTTTATTTCATAGGCTTGGCCCGATGTCCCTGCCCGGGACACAGCCCTTACAGCCCCCGCTTCGCCTCGATCACATCCCAGATCAGGGCCGCAGCGTTCGTCCCGTCGAACCGCTCCAGCTCCTGAATCCCGGTGGGCGAGGTCACATTGATCTCAGTCAGCCAGTCCCCGATCACATCGATGCCCACGAAAACCTGCCCCTTCTCGCGCAGGACCGGCCCGATCTTCCGGCAGATCTCCAGATCCCGCTCGGTCAGCCCCACCTTCTCCGGCCGCCCCCCCGCATGCATGTTCGACCGCGTCTCCCCCGCCAGCGGCACGCGGTTGATCGCCCCCACAGGCTCGCCGTCCACCAGAATGATCCGCTTGTCCCCTTTCTCCACCGCCGGCAGGAATTTCTGCACGATCAACGGCTCGCGGTTGATCCCCATGAACAGCTCATGCAGCGATGCAAGGTTCCGGTCGCCGGGATCCAGCCGGAACACCCCCGCCCCCCCGTTGCCGTAGAGCGGCTTCAGGATCACATCCCCATGCCGCGCCTTGAACGCTCGGATCGTCGCCAGATCCCGCGCGATCGCCGTCGGTGGCGTCAGATCAGGAAACCGCAGGACCAGAAGTTTCTCCGGGCTGTTCCTGACCCAGAACGGGTCATTGACCACCAGCGTCTGCGGATGGATCATCTCCAGCAGATGCGTTGTGGTGATATAGCCCATGTCGAACGGCGGATCCTGCCGCAGCCAGACCACATCCATTTCCCTCAGATCGACCTCGGTCTCCTCCCCATAGCTGACGTGGTTACCAACTTCCCACCGCAAGGCGATCCACCAACCCCGCGCCGTGACGCGCCCTTCGACGAACGCCAGCCGGTCGGGCGTGTAGTAAAACAGCGAATGCCCCCGCTCCTGCGCTTCGATCGCGATGCGGAAGGTCGAATCGGCATGGATGTTGACCGACCCGATCGGGTCCATCTGCAGGGCTATCTTCAAGGGCATCGCACGCTCCATTGGCTTGTAGCCGAGTGATGGCCCATGGCGCCGAAAGATGCAATTCAACCCGCGAAGGCGTTTTCCACAACTTCGATCCGGCCCTGCCCGTCGACCAGCGCAAGGTCAATCCGGACATCGGTCAGCAAACCCTTTGGTTCCCCTGCCAGAAATTCGTCGACAGTCACGAAGATCCGGGCGATTTGCGCCTGCGAGATGTGCGAGGCGGCAAGATCATGGGTGCGGCTTTGCTTGACTTCGACAAAGATGACCTCATCCCCGGAACGCCCGATCAGATCAATCTCACCGGTCAGGCCGCGCCAGCGGCGGGCACAGATCGGGATGCCCCTGTCTTCATATCGACGAGCCACGGCCGCCTCGGCCGCAAGCCCGGCAAGATAGTTTGTCTTTCCCCGGGCTGATTTGGTGCGCGCGATTGGATCAGGGGCGAAGTCGAAAGGCATGGCATCCTCAGGATGGGGCGCTGTCAGATCGGGTCCGGTCAAGATCAAGCGCGATCCGGTACACAATCTTGCGCGATACCCCCAGAGTTTGCGACACAGAAGTTGCTGCATCCTTAACGCTCATCGAGGCAAGCGCCTTCAGCAGCGCCGCCTCGACCGTGTCCTTGCCGGCCACCACGTCTGCGGCGCGGTCAACAAGGACCACGATCTCGCCCTTGATGTCCCTTTCGGCAAAAGCCGCCGCCAATGTGGCGAGCGATCCGCGCGAGACTTCCTCGAAGCGTTTGGTCAATTCCCGACAGACAACGGCCTCTCGCTCCGCGCCCAGGGCCTGCACCATGTCTGCCAGCAGCGACTTCAGACGCTTGGGGCTTTCGTAAAGGATCAGCGTTGCCTTCACGCCTGAAAGTTCCGCCAGAAACGTCCGCCGGGCCCCTTGGGCGGCCGGTGCAAAGCCTGCGAACAGAAACCGGTCCGTCGGCAGGCCCGACAGGGTCAGGGCGCAGATCGCGGCGCAGGGGCCGGGGGCTGCGGACATCGGCAATCCGGCCGCCGCTGCTGCCCGCGCCAGTTCGAACCCGGGGTCCGAGATCAGCGGCGTTCCCGCTTCGGACGCATAGGCCACGCTGCGGCCTTCGCCGATCAGCCCAAGCAGGCGGGCCACCGTCGCGTCGCCGCTATGGTCGTGATAGGCGATCAGCGGACGCCCGCCCAGGGCGACGCCATGAATCTCCATCAGATGGCGCAATGTGCGCGTATCCTCGGCCACCAGCACATCCGCCCCTGCCAGCACATCCAGCGCCCGCAGCGTGATGTCGCGGGCCGCGCCGATTGGCGTCGACACGAAATGCAGCCCCGGCGGAATGGCGCGCAGGGCGGGTTTGTGTCCTGTCTCGGTCGGGTCTGTTGACTGCCTCACAAGTTTACTTCCCTTTCCGAACCCATTACCTTGACTTGCGAAAGTCCAGGCGCGTGTTCGCCGTGCCGTTGCAGAGTGAGGAACCTTCATGTTGTCCGTTATTCATCGGACCCGCAAGTCGCTGGGTCGGTCTTTCCTCGTGCTTTGCGCGGTGGTGCTGTCGGCCTGCGTGCCGGTCGGGGGCACGTCGACCGGTCCTGCCACCGGCTCAGGTGGTACTGTGCAGGTGGCGTTGCTGGTCCCGTCAGGGTCAGGCCAGTCGCAGGACGAACTGTTTGGCCAGAATCTTGAGAATGCCGCGCGTCTGGCAATGGCCGACCTGAGCGGCGTGACGATCGACCTGCGTGTCTACCGGACGGGCGGCAGCCCGGCGCAAGCCTCGGCGCTGGCGAAGCAGGCGGTGGATGAGGGGGCGCAAGTCATCCTCGGCCCGTTCTATTCCGAAGAAGCGAACGCAGCAGGCGTCGCTGTCGCCAGTTCCGGCGTGAACGTGCTGGCCTTTTCCAACAATGCCGCCATTGCCGGGGGCAACGTCTTTGTTCTGGGCCAGACCTTTGACAACACGGCCCGCAGGCTGGCCAGTTTTGCCGTGCGCAGCGGCAAGTCGAAGATCCTGATCGTGCATGACCGCAACGTCGCCGGCGAGGTTGGCAAGGCCGCGATCGAGCGTGGGGTGGCTGCTGCCGGTGGGTCGGTCGTTGGCGTGACCTCGTATGAATTCTCGCAAAACGGGATCGTTCAGGCCGCAACCGGCATTGTCAGCTCGGCGCGGTCGTCCGGCGCGACGGCCCTGTTCCTGACGGCCGACACCGCGGGGGCGCTGCCGCTTTTGTCGCAGCTTCTGGTAGACAACGGGATCGACCGCGCCAGCACGCAGTTCATCGGCCTGACGCGCTGGGATATTCCGCCTGCCACGCTGGCACTTCCGGGCGTCCAGGGCGGCTGGTTCGCCATGCCGGACCCCGGCCTGCAGGCACAGTTCCAATCGCGCTACCTTGCGGCCTATGGCACCAGCCCTTCGGCCGTGGCGGGGCTTGCCTATGACGGAATCGCCGCCATCGGGGCGCTGGCGCGGTCCAGCAATGGCGCGCCGATCTCGCGCGCGGCACTGACGCAATCCGCCGGGTTCGCGGGCGTTTCGGGCATCTTCCGGCTGTTGCCGAACGGCACCAACGAACGCGGTCTTGCGGTGGCGCAGATCCGCAGCAACCAGGTTGTGGTCATCGACTCCGCGCCTCGCAGCTTTGCCGGCGCCGGGTTCTGACGGCATGACCGCGCTGGTCGGGGCTGTCCCTGCGCCGCAGAGCACTGCGGGGCTGGCAGCCCAGGTGGTGCCTGACGCCGGGGACCTGACCGCGCGTGTCCTGCAATCGCTTGCCGGGGCGCAAGACCCAAAGGAAGCGCGGGCGCTGGTCGTCAAGGACTTGTCCGCCGCCAAAGCTGCAACAGCGACGGCGCTGGATGCCGCCTTCATGGCCACCCCGCGCGCGGCGCGCGGGCTGATCGCGGCGCAGTCCTTGTTGACCGATGCGCTGGTTCAGACGGCCTTGGCGGCGGCCATCCACTTGCACCCGGTTCCGAACCCGACCGAATCCGAACGGATCGCCGTCCTTGCCGTTGGCGGCTACGGCCGGGCCGAGATGGCCCCGCATTCCGACGTGGACCTTTTGTTCCTGACGCCCTGGAAGATCACCCCCTGGGCCGAAAGCGTCATCGAGACGATGCTGTACATCCTGTGGGACCTGAAGCTGAAGGTCGGCCATTCCAGCCGCACGGTGAAGGACTGCATCCGCCTTGGCCGCGAGGATATCACCATCCGCACCGCCCTGCTGGAGCATCGCTTCATCTGCGGTCATGCCCCGCTTGCGGCGGAGCTGGACACGAAGCTCTGGTCCGACCTGTTCAAGAATTCGGGCCCCGAGTTCATCGAGGCAAAGCTGGCCGAACGCGCCGAACGCCACAAGCGGCAGGGTGGCCAGCGCTATGTGCTGGAACCGAACGTGAAGGAGGGCAAAGGCGGCCTGCGCGACCTGCAGACGCTTTACTGGATCGGCAAGTACCTGCACCGCGTGCCCTCCTCGGAAGGGCTGGTCGCCGCGGGTCTGTTGTCGCGCGAGGAGTTTGATACCTTCGCCCGGGCCGAAGATTTCCTTTGGGCCGTACGCTGCCATCTGCACTACGTCACCGGCCGCGCGACCGATGTCCTGTCCTTCGACCTGCAGGTCGAGGTCGCGGCGCGCATGGGCTACCGCGACACCGGCGGCAGGCGCGCGGTGGAGCATTTCATGCAGGACTACTTCCGTCAGGCCACCCGCGTGGGCGAACTGACCCGGATCTTCCTGACTGAACTTGAGGCCCGCCACGCCAAGCGCGAAGCCAGCCTGTTTGGCATCTTCAAGCGCACCAAGCAGGTCAGGCCCGGCTACAAGCTGGTGCAGGGCCGGATCGACGTGACCGACCCGCAGGCCTTTCTGGCCGACAAGCTGAACCTGCTGCGGGTGTTCGAAGAGGCGCTGCGCACGGGCTACCTTCTTCACCCCAACATCATGCGGCTGCTGGCGGCCAACCTTGACCTGATCGACGAAGACATGCGCGACGATCCCGAAGCGCGGCGTATCTTCCTTGATCTGCTGCTCAAGCACGGCAACCCGGAACGCAGCTTGCGCCGGATGAACGAGCTGGGCGTGCTGTCCGCCTTCATCCCGGAATTCGAACCCATCGTCGCGATGATGCAGTTCAACGTCTACCACCACTACACGGTGGACGAGCACATCATCCAGACCATCAGCTGCCTTGCCCAGATCGAACGGGGCGAGCTGGTGGAGGAACTGCCCGTTGCTTCGGGCATCCTGAAGGACGGGGTAAGCCGCCGGGTGATCTATGTGGCGCTATTGCTTCATGACATCGGCAAGGGGCGACCTGAGGATCATTCGATCCTTGGCGCGCAGATGGCACGCCGCATCGCCCCAAGGCTGGGGCTGGAGCCGGAGGAATGTGAAACGGTCGAATGGCTGGTGCGCTATCACCTTCTGATGTCCGACATGGCGCAAAAGCGCGACATTGGTGACCCCCGCACCGTGCGCGACTTTGCCAAGGCGGTGAAGACCCGCAAGCGGCTGGACCTTCTGACCGTCCTGACCGTCTGTGACATCCGCGGCGTCGGGCCGGGGACGTGGAACAACTGGAAGGCCATGCTGCTGCGTCAACTGTACAAGCAGACGGCCGAGGCGCTGGAAGGCGGGCTGGAAAACGTCAACCGCGAAAACCGCAAGGATGACGCGAAAGATGCCCTGCGCGCCCGGCTGAAAACCTGGGACAAGGCGGCGCTTGACCATGAAACCAGCCGCCACTACGCGCCCTATTGGCAAGGTCTGTCGACCAATACGCATGAGATTTTCGCCAGCCTGCTGCAGGACCTTGGCGACAATGAAATCCGCATCGACCTGCATCCCGACCCGGACCGCGACGCCACCCGCACCTGTTTCGCGCTGGTCGATCACCCCGGCATCTTCAGCCGCCTTGCGGGCGCGCTGGCGCTGGTCGGGGCCAATGTGGTGGACGCGCGCACCTATACCTCGAAAGACGGCTATGCGACCGCCGTCTTCTGGGTGCAGGACACCGAAGGCAAACCCTATGAGGTCACGCGCCTGCCCCGCCTGCGGCAGATGATCGACAAGACCCTGCGCGGCGAAGTCGTGGCGCGCGAGGCGCTGAAGGACCGCGACAAGCTGAAAAAGCGCGACCGCGAGTTTCGCTTTCCCACCCACATCACCTTCGACAACGAAGGGTCCGAGATCTACACCATCATCGAAGTGGACACCCGCGACCGTCCGGGACTGCTGTACGACCTGACCCGCACGCTGGCCGCCAACAATATCTACATTGCAAGTGCCGTGATCGCGACCTATGGGGCGCAGGTGGTGGATACTTTCTATGTGAAAGACATGTTCGGCCTGAAACTGCACCAGAAGCACAAGCAAGAAGCGCTGGACCGCAAGTTGCGCGCCGCCATTGCCGAAGGCGCGGAACGGGCACGGGCATGATGCGGGCAGGCTTGTCGAGCACTTCGTGCCCTCCTCGCGAGGGTGCCACGCCACGAGGAGTGCACGAAGTGCTCGACGAGCAACCCCACCACCGGAAAGTTCCCACTGCATGAAACCCGTCCGTATCATCAAGGGCTTTCTGACTGTCGGATTCTGGACGCTGATCAGCCGCTTCGCCGGGCTGGTGCGCGACATCTTCCTTGCCAAGTATCTTGGCGACGGTCCGGTGGCGCAGGCCTTTGTGATCGCGCAATCCCTGCCCAACATGTTCCGCCGCTTCTTCGCCGAAGGGGCGTTCAACTTCGCCTTCATCCCGATGTTCGCCAAGAAGGTCGAGGCAGGTGAAAACGCCGAAGCCTTTGCCCGTGATGCCTTCTGGGGCATGGCGGCCCTGCTGACCGTGTTCTCGGTGCTGGCGATTCTGGGGATGCCGCTTCTGGTCATCATGATGGCCTCGGGCTTTGTCGGTGACGAACGCTTTGATCTTGCCGTGACGCTGGGCCAGATCGCCTTTCCCTACATCCTGTTCATCTCGCTGACCGCCCTGTTGTCCGGGATGCTGAACGCGGCGGGGCGGTTCGTCATCACCTCGGTCGTGACAATCCTGTTGTCGGCCACCATGATCGTCGGCATGATCTTGGCCAACCGGATGGGCTGGGACATCGGCCGCACGCTGGCCTGGTCGGTCACCTTGTCGGGCGTATTGCAGTTGCTGGTCACCTGGGTTGCCGTGCGCCACCTAGGCTACCGCCTGCCGTTCCGCTGGCCCGTCCTGACGCCGGAGCTGAAACGCCTGGCCATCATCGCAGCACCGGCCGTGCTGGCAGGCGGGGTGGTGCAGATCAACCTGATCGTTGGTCGCCAAGTCGCCAGCCTGACAGAAGGCGCGGTGGTCTGGCTGTACAACGCCGATCGCATCTACCAACTGCCGCTTGGTGTCGTGGGGATCGCCATCGGGATCGTCCTGCTGCCCGATCTGTCAAGGCGCCTGCGGGCGGGCGATGCCGAAGGCTCGCGCGCAAGCTTCAACCGGGGGACAGAGTTTGCCCTCCTCCTCACCATTCCTGCCGCCGTGGCGCTGGTGGTGATTGCCTATCCGATCATCTCGGTCCTGTTCCAGCGCGGCGCTTACGGGGCAGAGGCGACGGACAATACCGCCATTGCGCTGGCGGCTTACGGCATGGGTCTGCCGGCCTTCGTGCTGCACAAGGTGCTGCAGCCGCTTTACTACGCGCGTGAGGATACACGGTCCCCCTTCCGCTTTGCCGTCTGGTCGATGGTGGTGAACGCCGTCCTTGCCCTTGGGCTGATGCCGCTCATCGGCTTCATGGCCGCGGCCATCGCGACATCGGTGTCGGCCTGGGTGATGGTCTGGCAGCTTTGGCGCGGAAGCCGCGCGATGGGCGATGCCGCGCGGTTTGATGACCGGTTCCGCTATCGCCTGCCACGGATCATCATCGCTGCCCTTTTGATGGGGCTGGTCCTTTGGGGGCTGTCCCATCTGCTTGCCGGGCCGCTGAACAGCCGGGGGATACGGGCCGTGGTGCTTCTGGGCATGATCCTTACGGCGATGGCCGTCTACTTTGGCACCGTGATGGCCATCGGCGGCATGAGCTGGGTCGAGCTGCGCAGCGCGCTGCGGCGTCAGCGCTGACGGATCATGTCCACAACCCGGGCCCAACCGCCCGGGCTGACGACAAAGGACAACAGGAACCCGGCGACAAAGCCTGTCACGTCGGCCACCCAGTCCCATGTCCCGCCAAACAGGACGCCAAACACCAGCTGGAAGAACAGCAGCGCCCCGATCAGGCTGAACGCCCGGTACTTGTTCGCCCCCCTCCGCGCGAGGTTGGTCCAGAGCAGGAAGGTGAACGCCCCGATCAGCCCGTAGACCGCCGGATAGGCCCCGATCAATGGCGCGCGCAGGTCCGGGATCACGAGGCCGTAGACCAGCCCACCGGCAATGGCCGGGCCAAGGAAGACCACCACCACGCCCCACCAACGGAAGATCTCGCCCACCATCTTGCCCAAGGCGAGCAGGATCACGACCGCGAACAGCGCATGGGTAAAGCTGCCATGGACCAAGGGATAGGCCACCAGCCGCACGAGGTCTTCATAGGGGTGCCCCCCCGTCTCCACCTGCCGCCGCAGCAGTTCCGGGAACATCCCGAACCGCTCCACCGCCTGCAGCCTCCAGCCGATGCCACCCGCGCCGCCCACCAGCCCCGCTTCGGCCAGGGCCAACACCACCTCCATCGCGACGATGGGCAGGGCCAGCACCCAAACAATCATCGGCAACGGATTGATCGGTGCCGCATTCAGATCTGGCTGCATCTTGTCCCTCATCCCGCGTCCGGGTCCGTATCCGGGCCCGATGTCGGCTCCCGGCAATTGACGCCCTTGCCCCCTTCGATTACGCGGGTTCGTCAGTGAATTCCAGACCGGAGCCTTTCATGTCTTCCGCATCCCCGGCCACCGAGGCGCCAAAAGCCTACAAACCCCGCATCTTCTCGGGCATCCAGCCCTCGGGCGGGCTGACGCTGGGCAACTACCTTGGCGCGCTGAAACGCTTTGTCGAAAAGCAGGATGAGGGGATCGAAACGATCTACTGCCTTGTCGATCTGCACGCGATCACCGTCTGGCAGGACCCCGAAAAGCTGCGCCAGCAGACGCGTGAGGGTGCGGCCGCCTTCATCGCCGCCGGGATCGACCCCGCGCGGTCGATCCTGTTCAACCAGTCGCAGGTTTCGGCCCATGCGGAACTGGCCTGGATCTTCAACTGCGTCGCCCGGCTGGGCTGGATGAACCGGATGACCCAGTTCAAGGACAAGACCGCCGGCAAGAACGCCGAGGCCGCGTCGCTGGGCCTTTACGCCTATCCGTCGCTGATGGCGGCTGACATCATGGCCTATCACGCCACGATGGTTCCGGTGGGCGAAGACCAGAAGCAGCATCTGGAACTGACGCGCGACATCGCGATCAAGTTCAACAATGACTACGGCGGGGATTACTTCCCCGTCGTCGAACCCCTGATCGAAGGGGCCGCGACCCGGGTGATGAGCTTGCGGGACGGCACCAAGAAGATGTCGAAATCCGACCCTTCAGACCAAAGCCGCATCAACCTGACTGACAGCGCCGACATCATCGCCGCCAAGATCCGCAAGGCCAAGACCGATCCGGAGCCTTTGCCGGAAACCGTCGAAGGTCTGAAAGACCGCCCCGAGGCGCGCAATCTGGTGAACATCTACGCGGCGCTGTCCGGCCACACGGTCGATCAGGTGATCCGCGACTATGCCGGTGCACAGTTCGGAACGTTCAAACCCGCGCTGGCCGATCTCGCCGTGGCCAAGCTGTCGCCGATCACGACCGAGATGAACCGCCTGATGGCCGACCCGGCCGAGATTGACCGCATCCTAGGCCGCGGCGCAGACCGCGCCGAAGCCATCGCCCGCCCGATCGTTGACCGCACCAAGGACGTCGTCGGAATGATCCGCTCCCGCTCGATGTAAGGCCAAACACCCCAAAACCGGGCGCTTCCCTCCCCCCTTGTGGGGGAGGGAGAGGGTGGGGGGCATCGGCCAAGGACCAAGTCCCCAAACCGCACCACGCATTCCATCCACAGGAAACTTCGCCCGCCAGGCCCGCTGTCACATTCCCGATTCCGGCGCGCCCTATACCCATAGCTGTTCGGAAATGCGATCTGTCCCCATCGCTCCGGCCCCGGCCAACCTGTCCCCTGAGCGGCCAAGGGCTTGCCGACATGCCCCTGTGCGTCCCCGCACAGGGGCTTTTTTCTACCCGCAGTTGCCCTGACCCGCCCGCCCTTGGGCACCGACTGCCAAGCCTTTGACTCTTTTGACTCTCCTTGGACAGAAAACCGGTTGTCCACAGCTAATTCATGCAGAAATCGCTTTACAGGCTTCCGCTTTGGCCACACCATATCTAGTAAGGGTCACGTCAGGCAAACGCAGACCCTTGCCAGACACCCAGCTTCTTGTGGGTCTCGCCCCGCTTGAAGCTTCATAGTGAGGCCGGGCAATGTCGCTTTCCGAAGACTACGCAACGATGGACGATCTGCACCCGATCGACATCGTCGAAACGCTGGCCGAACACCACGCCTGGGAATTTGACCGCGTGACCGAAGACCAGATCGCCATGGCGGTCGAAGGTCAGTGGCGCACCTACTCGCTCACCCTCGCCTGGAGCCCGCAGGACGAAACCCTGCGCCTGATCTGCACGTTCGAGATGGAACCGCCAGAGGACAAGGTCAGCGGCCTCTATGACGTGCTGAACCGCTGCAATGACATGGTCTGGACCGGCGCTTTCACCTGGTGGGCCGAACAGAAGCTGATGGTCTGGCGCTATGGCCTTCTCCTTGCTGGCGGTCAGATGGTGGCACCAGAACAGATCGACAAGCTTATCGCCTCTGCCGTCATGGCCTCGGAGCGGTTCTACCCGGCGTTCCAGATGGTCGCCTGGGGCAACGAGACTCCGGCCGAGGCGATGAAAGTCGCCATTGCCGAGGCTTACGGCCGCGCCTAACCTGTCCCCCGACAAAATGGGGGGTTTCATGGCATTGGATCGGGTGGCCCAGGACGGGCTGGTTCTTCTTGGCTGCGGCAAGATGGGCTCCGCACTGCTGACCGGTTGGCTGGAAGCGGGGCTGCCGGTCGATGCGGTCTGGGTGGTGGAACCCAACCCGACCGACTGGCTGATCCAGACTGGCGTGCACCTGAACGAAGGCCTGCCCGAAGCCCCCGCCGTCGCCCTGCTGGCGGTCAAGCCGCAGATGATGGGCAAGGCGCTACCCGCCGTGCAGGCCATGGGCAATGGCACCACGCTGTTCATCTCCATCGCCGCAGGCACCACCATCGCCACGTTCGAGGCAACCCTTGGTGCGCAGACCCCCATCGTCCGCACCATGCCCAACACCCCGGCGATGGTCGGCCGGGGGATCACCGCGCTGTGTCGCAACGCGCATGTGACCGATGACGGCTTCGCCCTCGCGCGGGAGCTGATGGCCGCCGTGGGTCAGGTCGTGGACCTTGACGGCGAACACCAGATCGACGCGGTGACTGCCGTGTCCGGCTCTGGCCCGGCTTACGTCTTTCACCTGATCGAAACCATGGCCGCCGCGGGCGTCGCCGAAGGTTTGCCGCCCGAGGTTGCCATGCAACTGGCCCGCGCCACCGTCTGCGGGGCGGGCGAACTGGCGTTCCGGTCGCCGGAAACCGCCGCGCAACTGCGGATCAACGTAACCTCTCCCGGGGGCACCACCGCCGCAGCACTTGCCGTTCTGATGGACGAGGATGCGGGCTTTCCCGCGCTCCTGAAGCGCGCAATCAAAGCCGCCGCCGACCGGGGCCGGGAGCTTGGGAAATGATCACCTACGATCAGTTCGAAGCGGTCGACATCCGGGTCGGCAAGATCACCCGCGCCGAACCCTTCCCCGAGGCGCGGAAACCCGCGATCAAGCTGTGGGTCGATTTCGGCCCCGGAATTGGCGAGAAACGCTCCTCGGCCCAACTGACCGCGCATTACACGCCCGAGGGGCTGGTCGGCCGGCAGGTCCTCGCCGTGGTGAACTTTCCGCCGCGCCAGATTGGCCCCGTGATGTCCGAGGTTCTGGTCTTGGGCGTGCCAGATGAAAACGGCCAGGTCGTCCTGATCGGCCCCGGCCATGACGTTCCCTTGGGAGGAAAACTGTTCTGATGCAGACACTTCTGATCACCCGCCGCCTGCCCGACCGCGTATTGCAGGCCGCCCGCGCAAGGTTTGACGTCACAATGCGTGACCGGACGGACCCGATGTCGGCCCAGGAACTGCGCATCGCGCTGCGCGACTATGATCTGGTGCTGCCCACGCTGGGGGACCGGTTCCAGCCGGATGTGTTTGGCGACGTGCCCAACCCCCGGGCCAAGATCCTTGCCAACTTCGGCGTGGGCTACAACCACATTGATGTGGACGCCGCCAAGGCCGCCGGCATCGCCGTGACCAACACCCCCGGCGCTGTCACGGACGCCACCGCTGACATTGCTCTCAGCCTGATCCTGATGACCGCCCGCCGTCTGGGCGAAGGCGAACGCCTGCTGCGCGCCGGGCAGTGGGAGGGCTGGGGTCCGGTCCAGATGCTGGGCACCCATGTCACCGGCAAGCGTCTGGGCGTCATAGGCTTTGGCCGCATCGGCAAGGCCATCGCCAAGCGCTGCCATTTCGGCTTCGACATGGAGGTGGTGTTCTACAACCGCTCCAAGGTCGAAGACCCCGGCATGCCCGCACGCCAGGTCGACATGGCCGAGGCGATGGCCGCCGATTTTGTGGCGGTCGCGGTCCCGGGGGGTGCCGCAACGCATCACCTGATCAACGCAACGACGCTGGCGATGATGAAGCCGTCAGGCATCTTCGTGAACATCAGCCGGGGCGATGTGGTGGATGAAGCGGCCCTGATCGACACGCTGCAAGCCGGGCGCATCGCTGGCGCAGGGCTTGATGTCTATGAGTTCGAGCCGAAAGTCCCCGCCCCGCTGATGACGATGGAGAATGTGACCCTTCTGCCCCATCTGGGCACCGCCTGCCTTGAGGTGCGGGAAAGCATGGGGATGATGGCGGTGGCCAACCTGATCGCCTTCGCCGATGGCAGGACGCCACCCAACCTGCTGAACCCCTGACGCCAGCCAGCAGTCTTCTGCGAAGACTGCCAGCCCAACACAGGTTCCCCGCGATGGCACGCCACAATTCTTCGCAGAAGAATTGTGGCGCAGGCTTAGGCCGCGCGCGTTTCGCCAGCGAACCGGCCGTAGAAGCTTTCGCCCTTTTCAGCCATCTCGCGCAAGAGGGCTGGCGCGTGGAAGCGCGGGCCGAACTGCGCCGTCAGGCCACGGCAGATCTCGACCGCGCGGGGCGCGCCGATGATGTCCAGCCAGCTGAACGGCCCGCCCGACCATGGCGCAAAGCCCCAGCCAAGGATCGCGCCCACATCGCCTTCGCGGATGTCGGTCAACACGCCATCTTCCAGCGCCCGCACCGCCTCCAGCACCTGCGCGAACAACAGCCGGTGCTGCACGTCCGTCAGGCTTGGCTGCATCTTGTCATGCGGATACTTCTGCTCCAGCCCGTCCCACAGACCCTGACGGTCACCCTTGTCATCATAGGCATAGAAGCCGGATTTCGATTTCCGCCCCAGCCGCCCCTGATCGGCCATCCAGAACAGGACCTTGTCCACCGCCTCGTCCGGATAGTCAGCGCCCATCGCCTGCTTCGTCGCCTTGGCGATCTTCACCCCAAGGTCGATCGAGGTTTCATCAACCAGCTGCAATGGCCCAAGTGGCATCCCCACCAGCTTGGCCGCGTTCTCCACCAGCGCGGGTTCCACGCCTTCGGCCACCATCCGGATGCCTTCGTTGATGTAGGGGATGATGCAGCGGTTGGCGTAGAAGAACCGCGCGTCATTCACGACAATCGGGGTTTTCCGGATCTGGCGCACGAAATCCAGCGCCTTGGCCACCGCCACGTCACCCGTCTTCGCGCCCCGGATGATCTCGACCAGATTCATCCGGTCAACCGGGCTGAAGAAGTGGATGCCGATAAAGCCTTCGGGCCGCTGGCTTGCCCCGGCAAGGCCCGAAATCGGCAAGGTCGATGTGTTCGTCGCATAGATGCAGTCCGAGCCCACCACAGCCTCGACCTTTGCGGTCACCTCGGCCTTGACCTTGGGGTCTTCGAACACTGCTTCTACGATCAGATCACAGCCTTTTAGCGCGGCATAGTCGGTGGTGGCGGTGATCCGGCCCAGAACCTCGGCCTTCTTCTCCGCCGTCACCTTGCCGCGCTTCATCCCCTTGTCGAGGATCCCTTCGGAATGGGCGCGGCCACGGTCGGCAGACTCCTGGCTGGCGTCGATCAGCACCACGTCAATCCCGGCAAGGGCCGCGACATAGGCGATCCCCGCCCCCATCATGCCCGCCCCGATGACGCCCAGCCTCTTCACCGACTGGTCCGGCGCCTTGGGCCGGTTCGCACCCTTCTCCAGCGCCTCCTTGTTGATGAACAGGCTGCGGATCATCGCCGAAGAGGACGGGTTCAGCAGGACCGAGGTGAAGTGCCGCGCTTCGATCTTCAGCGCGGTGTCAAACGGCACCAGCGCGCCTTCATAGACCGCCGCCAACAGGGCCTTGGCCGCGGGATAGACCCCCATCGTCTTGCCATGCACCATAGCGGACGCGCCGACGAAGGTCATGAACCCCGCCGGGTGATAGGGCGCGCCGCCTGGCATCTTGTAGCCCTTGGCATCCCACGGCTTCACAAGGTCCGCGTCCGTTGCCGACAGCACCCATTCCTTCGCGCGGGCCAGCAGCGCCTCGGGGGCGACAACCTCATCGATCAGCCCGGCGGATTTGGCGGCCTTTGGGTCAACTAGCTTACCCTCCAGCAGGAAGGGCGCGGCCATCATCGCGCCCAGCTTGCGCGACAGCCGCGTGGTGCCGCCCGCGCCGGGGAAGATGCCTACCATGATTTCCGGCAGCCCGATCTTGGCGCGCGGGTTCTCGGCGGCAATGATCCGATGGCAGGACAGCGGCAGTTCCAGCCCGATCCCCAGCGCCGTGCCGGGCAAAGCCGCGACAATCGGCTTGCCGCCCTTGAGCGTCTTCGGGTCCATCCCGGCCCGTTCGATCTTGCGCAACACCTGATGCATCTGCATCACGCCGTCAAAGATCGCCTGCGCCCCCCCGGCCCGCATCCGCGCGATGACGTTCAGGTCCATCCCCCCGGCAAAGTCCTTCTTGCCCGAGGTCAGGATGATCCCCTTGACCGCCGCATCAGCCAGCGCCTGATCAACCAGCCCGGACAGGGCCATGAACGCCTCGGTCGACATGACGTTCATGGATTTGGACGCCACATCCCAAGTGATCGTGGCAACGCCATCGGCATCGGTGGTCATGGTGAAATCGGTCATTGGATAAGCTCCTTCGGAGGCCATTGGACAGGATTGACCCTGGACAAGAGCATCGGCCAGCGATGGTCCTGGGTCGTGTTGTGAATCTTGGTGGCCTGCCACGCATCGCCGCTGCGACACAGCCACATCTTCGAATAGAACGGCGGCACGACATGCTGGTCGCCGCTGAGGAGGTTAGTCTCGTAAATGCCGACGACGCAGTCGGGGCTTTCGAACCCCGCATCCATGACGACGCGGATCATGTCGGTGACGGACCGGTTCCGCAGCATCTCGGTAAAGTCGTCAAATCCGCCCCGCAGGTCCTCAACCGTCGATACGGTCAGGCTCGCCACCGACGTCAGGATGTCCAGCGGCAGACGGACGCCGGCACGATAGTCGTCAAAGCGTTCCCGCATCACGGCTTCGCCCATCTCGTCCACAAACTTCTGCAGAATGTCAGCTGCCAGCATGGACCATCCCCCTGAAGGCCCGGCTCATCGCACCACCGCCTTGGGCCACCCGGGATAGGGGGTGCCATCCTTCCCGTAAAAGCCGCGCTGACCGTTCTGACGAAGGTAAAGCAGGTCGATGTCGGGATAGCGGCAGACATCTTCGGGCATGCGCGAGCCGGCAACGAACAGCGTCACAGGGTCCGCGCCGTCATTGCGCAGGCAATGGCCGTTGGGCACCCCTGCAGGCCAGCACACACACGTGCCGGGGCCAATCGGGCGGGGGCCACCGTCCTCAACCAGCGTCACCGTGCCGTCCAGCACATAGAGGAACTCATCTTCCGCCTCATGCCAGTGCCGCAAGGACGACCGCGCGCCGGGATACAGGATCTCGACAAAGGCGCCGAACTGGGTCAGCCCGGCCGCATCCGACAGGGCGATATCCTCGGCAAGGCCAAGCTCTGCCCAGTCGCCGGGATAGTTGCTGCCGCAGACTTCGGCCTTGACGGCCCCCGCAGGCAGGATGGTCGGGCGCTGCGTGCCATCATAAGGCTTGCCCCAAGGCGCGCGCAGCCCCGACAGATCGGGGGGCAAGTCGCCTTCGTTCAGCACCGTCCCGTCGGCCGCGACGATCTGCCAGCGGGTTTCCCCGTTCACCTGCCGCCGCCCGTCATCGGGGTAGGTGCAGACATCGCCTGCCGCCCGGCTGCCGACAATCAGCCAGCGGCAGGGCACATCGCCCCGATTGGTCAGATGGTGCGCGTTCGGGTCACCGTGCCGCCATGCTGCGGCATCCCCGGGAAACAGGTCGGTCATCCCATGGTCATCGTGCAACGTTGCCGTGCCGGACAGCAGATACAGAAACTCATCCTCGGCCGAATGCCAGTGCCGCCGGCTTGACCAAGCGCCGGGATCCAGCGTTTCAAGATAGGCGCCGAACTGGGTCAGCCCCCCTGCAGCCGAAAGGTGCAGAGTGTGCAGCCCCGCCCGGGCCGAGGATGGCGCGTTGGCCACATCGACAATCATGCCCGCATCCCCTTGCCGAAGCGGATCGCCCGGACGTCAGGGACGGCGTGCGACAAGGCTGCCCATGCCGGGGTCATCGCGGCCCCTCCCAATCCGTGCCGTCCTTGTAGGTAAAGCGGGCCTTTCCAGCCTCAATCTCCACCCGCAGATCAACGTCGGAATAGGTGGCTACCTCACGCGGGGCCTTGGTGCCCACGACCAGAAACCGCGCCACCTGATCGGTGTGGTTGATGAAGTGGTGGCCATCCGGGTTTCCCGCCGGAAACGCGGCGCAATCGCCCGGGTGCATCACCGTTTCCCCGGCATCCAATACCAGGGTGCAGGCGCCTTCGGTCACCATCACGAACTCGTCTTCATGCAGGTGCCAATGGCGCAGCGACGACAGCGCCCCCGGCTCCAACGTCACCAGATTGACGCCGAACTGGGTCAATCCGCCCGCGTCCCCAAGCCGAAGCGACGATCGCCCCGCCATCATCGACGCATAGGGCTCCGGATAGATTGACCCGGTCTTGACCGGAACGGTTTTGGGATCAATGACGGGCATCGCTGCCCCCTTTCCCCGCATCCACGCCGAAACGCGGCTGGTCTGCCTTTAGGCCGACAGGGCAAGCGCCGCGAATTGCGGCTGCATCTCCGGCATCGACAGCCGGACGTAGTTGATCATCTCGAACTTCAGCTGGCCCCCGTGGACCGAGCAGTAGTAGACCGCCGACGAAACCCGCACCGCGTCCTGCGTTGGTGCCATTTCGTGCCAGTCCACCCAGATCCGCAGCCGACCGGTGCGCGGCAGATCGATCGCCGTAACCTCGGGGTGCAATGTCGTCACGCCGCGTTCGATGAGGGACTTGCGCTGCAGATCCAGCATCGCACGCCCGTCTTCCGGGTTGCAGACAACCAAGCGCGTCGACAGAAGATCCACCGGAAAGGGAAAGACATACTCCTTCACCAGATTGTCCAGATCGCCGCGCAGAAGGCAATCTGCCCTGCGTTTCATCTGCGCGATGACTTCCGAATACTGCACGGCGATGCCCGTAATCGTGGTTGATGTCTGACTTCGGCGCAGACGATTCGCCGTATTTAAACTTTATCTTGACACTGTCAGGTGCCGAAATGGCAAGATGAAGGCAGTATTGTGTCCACTCTGGCTTTGCAAGGACCGGTGGCTGCATCGGATCAGACCCTTTCGATGATGGTCGCGGCCCCCATGCCACTGGCAATGCACAGCGTGGCAAGACCAACCGAGGTGCCGGTCCGCTCCAGTTCGTCCAGCAGCGTGCCGATGATGATCGCCCCGGTGGCCCCCAGCGGATGGCCCATGGCGATGGATCCGCCGTTCACATTCACGATGCCCGGGTCCACGTCGAACGCCTGCTGGAACCGCAGCACGACGGATGCAAAGGCTTCGTTCACCTCGAACAGATCAATGTCCGCGATGGACATCCCGCTGTCGCGCAGGATCTTTTCCGTGGCGGGCACCGGGCCCGTCAGCATGATCGTCGGGTCGGTCCCGATCTTTGCCGTCGCGCGGATGCGGGCGCGCGGGGTCAGGCCATGCGCCCGGCCGAATTCGGCATCGCCGATCAGCAGCGCAGCGGCCCCATCGACGATCCCGCTGGAGTTTCCGGCGTGGTGGATATGGTGGATCCGTTCCAGATGCGGATACTTCAGCATCGCCACCTTGTCGAAGCCCGGCATGACTTCGCCCATGTCCTTGAAGGCCGGTTTCAAGGCACCCAGCGTCTGCATGTCAGTGCCGGGGCGGATGTATTCGTCGCGGTCCAGAATGGTCAGCCCGTTCTGGTCGCGGATCGTCAGGACGGATTTGGCGAACCGCCCCTCCTCCCACGCCTTGACCGCCCGGCGTTGCGATTCCACCGCCAGCGCGTCGGCGTCGTCGCGGGTAAAGCCGTATTCGGTGGCGATGATGTCGGCAGAAATCCCCTGCGGCACGAAGTAGGTCTTCATCGCCAGCCCCGGATCGACCGCAATCGCCGCCCCGTCGCTGCCCATGGCGACGCGGCCCATCATCTCGACCCCGCCGGCGATGTAGGCATGGCCCGCGCCCGCCTTCACCTGATTGGCGGCAAGGTTCACCGCCTCCATCCCGCTGGCGCAAAAGCGATTGATCGCAAGGCCGGGGATGCGCTCGTCAAGGTCCGATGCCAGCACCGCAGACCGCGCCAGACAGCCACCCTGTTCGCCCACTTGCGTGACATTGCCCCAGATCACGTCTTCGATGACATGCCCTTCCAGCCCGTTCCGCTCCTTCACCGCATTCAGCACCTTGGCTGACAGCGCGACCGAGGTCAGCTCGTGCAGCGACCCATCGGCCCGCCCCTTGCCACGGGGGCTGCGAACGGCATCGTAGATATAGGCATCGGACATCATCGGTCTCCTCAGGCGGTCGCGGCAGGCAAGGCCCGCTGCATCAGGTCATAGGGGTGTTTCCAGCCCGGCAGGGCCGCGATCCGGTCCAGCCAGTGGTCGATATTGGGCCAGTCGGCGCGGTCAAAGCCGTAGGGTTCGGGGTAGTAAAGGTAGCCGCAGCACGACAGGTCGGCGATGGTCACCGCCTCACCCGCCACCCAGTTGCGGTTGGCCAGATGGTCGTTCAACACGGTGTAGGCCGCCTTCAGGCGGCCCTGCAGGAAAGGGATCACACCCTCGGGGCGCTTATCCGCCGCAAGAAAGTTCATCAGAAACCGGGTCGTCCCGATCTGGGTCGAAAGCTTGTGATTGTCCCAGAACAGCCAGCGCAGAACTTCACGCCTTTCGGCTGCGGACCGCCCGCCTAGTTTGCCGGTCTTTGAGCTGATGTAGTCCAGGATCACCCCAGACTGCGTCAGCGTCGTGTCACCATCGATCAGAACCGGCACTTCGCCCATTTCGTTGATCGCGCGATACTCGGGACTGCGCGCCTCGCCCTTGAAGAAGTCGACATGGATCGGCTCCCATTCCAGGTCGGCCATTTCCAGCGCAAGGGCGCATTTGTAGGCGTTGCCGCTTTCGCCGAAGCAGTACAGTTTCATCGGTTGGTTCACTGGCTGGGCCCCTCCCCGGGCCGGACGGCTTTACGCCTTGCGCGCCTCAAGATCGGTGCGAAACTGCCGCAGGCGCGCGGCAAGTTCCTCTGCGTCCACCACAGCAGTCAGGTTCTCGAACAGGAAGGACAGGGCCTCGCCCTCCTCCAGCCCGGTGTCGGCTGAAAACCGCCGCAGCGCGCGATAGCCGTCTTCGGTCATCGCGGCCGCGAACCGGCGGGTCAGGCGAAACTTTCGTGGCATCATCCCCCCTGCAAGGCGTCAGAACGCCTCGGCCGCCAGCGCCATTACCGTCTCTGCCCCGGATTCGATCCGCGCCAGATGCATCCCGCAGGCCGGCAACTGCCGCGCCATGTAGAACCGTCCCGTCGCGATCTTGGCTTCATAGAACGCCCGGTCGCCAGCCCCTGCGTCCAAGGCCGCATAGGCCGCCGCCGCCATCCGCACCCACATCAGGCCAAGGCAGACATGCCCCATCATGTGCATGAAATCGTTGGACCCCGCCAGAGCCGCATTCGGGGTCTTCATCTGACCCATGAAATACATCCCCGCCGCCTGCAGCTGCTTCGACGCAACCTTCAGGGGTTCCACCAGGCCCTTCATCCGCGCATCGCCCTCATGCGCCTTGATCTCGGCCTTCACGAGGTCAAAGAACGCCATGACATGCTTGCCACCATCCGAGGCCAGCTTGCGGCCCACAAGGTCGAGCGCCTGCACGCCGTTGGCACCTTCATAGATCATCGCAATCCGGGCATCGCGGGCGAATTGGGACATGCCCCATTCCTCGATATAGCCGTGCCCGCCGAACACCTGCTGGGCCTGCACCGCCATGTCGAAACCCTTGTCGGTCTGGAACCCCTTGATGACTGGGGTCAACAGCCCGATAAGCCCATCCGCCGCCGCGTCATGCATCCGCACATGGCGGTCAATCAGCGTGGCCCCCCAGAAGGTGAAGGCCCGCGCGCCTTCGACAAAGCTTTTCTGCTCCATCAGGTTGCGGCGGATGTCGGGGTGGACGATCAACGGGTCCGCCGGACCACCCGGGTTTTCCGCCCCGGTCACCGCCCGGCCCTGCAGCCGGTCCTTGGCATAGGCAAGCGCGTTCTGATACGCGGCTTCCGCCTGCGCATAGCCCTGCAGACCCACGCCCAGCCGGGCCTCGTTCATCATGGTGAACATCGCCCGCATGCCCTTGTGCAGATCGCCCAAAAGCCAGCCGGTCGCCCCGTCATAGTTCATCACGCAGGTCGAATTGCCGTGAATCCCCATCTTTTCTTCGACCTTGCCAACCGAAACCGCGTTGCGCGCCCCAAGGCTGCCGTCTTCGTTCACCAGAACCTTCGGCACAATGAACAGGCTGATCCCCTTGGTCCCCTCACCCCCGCCGGGGGCCTTGGCCAGCACCAGATGGACGATGTTTTCCGCCAAGTCGTGATCCCCGGCCGAGATGAAGATCTTCTGCCCGGTGATCTGGTAGCTGCCATCGGCCTGCGGTTCGGCCTTGGTCCGCATCATCCCCAGATCGGTGCCGCAATGCGGTTCGGTCAGGTTCATCGTGCCGGTCCATTCGCAGGACACCATCTTTGGCAACCAGCGGGCCTTCTGGTCATCCGTGCCATGCGCAAGGATCGCGCTGACCGCGCCATGCGTCAGGCCCTGATACATGTTGAACGCCATGTTGGCCGAAACGAAGGTCTCGTTCACTGCCGTGTGCATCAGGTAGGGCAGGCCCTGTCCGCCGAATTCCTCCGGCGCATCAAGGGCCATCCAGCCGCCGGCACGCAGGGTGTCGAACGCCGCCTTGAATCCGTCGGGGGTGCGGACAACGCCGTTTTCCAGCACGCAGCCTTCGCGGTCGCCGACAGCATTCAAGGGCGCCAGCACATCGGTGGCAACCTTGCCAGCTTCGTCCAGCACGGCCCCGGTAAACCCCTCATCCATGTCGGAATAGCCGGGGATATCGGCTTCGCTGATTTTCAGCACCTCATGCAGAAGAAATTGCATGTCCTTCACGGGGGCGGTGTAGCTGGGCATCGTCTGTCTTCCTTCCCTGTCTTACTCGGCCGCTTGCCGGGGCGCATGGCCCTTGGCATCGGCATTGGCCAGTTCGGCCTTCAATTCGCGGATCGCCACGTCCAACTCGGCCCGCTGCGCCTCCATCACGACCAGGCGTTCGCGGGCAATTTCGCAGGCCCGCTGGCGCTGCGCCGCGTCAGACCCGTCACGGTCGTAAAGGTCCAGCGTCTGGCGGATATCCTCAAGGCTGAAGCCAAAGCGCTTGCCGCGCAGGATAAGCGTCAGCCGCGCCCGGTCACGCCGGGTGAACAGCCGTTTGGTGCCCTGCCGGATCGGGGCAAGCAGTTCCTTCGCCTCATAAAATCGCAGCGTGCGCGGGGTCACATCATAGGCCGAGCACATCTTGTTGATTGTCATCAGGTCGGATTCCGGATCGGGTCTGCGGGTCGTGGTCATGTTGAACTCGTGCGTCAAGAATGTCTGCGAGGGCAGATGCGCACTGTGACGACACATTACCAGACAGGTTGACGTTAACGTCAGCGTAACGTCACGTCATGAAATCGCCTGACGTGAAGTCATTCCGCAGCCTGCGCGAACGCACGTTCCGGTTGCAGTTTCGTTTGCGCAGAATAGATTTCCCGCAGGCAGAGGGAGGGGAAGAATGAAAGCGCTGGAAGGCGGCTGTCTGTGCGGCAACATCCGGTTTCGGGCCGAAGGCGTCCCGGGTTTTCCGCACACTTGCTCCTGCCGGATGTGCCAGCGCCACACCGGCGCGCTGACCGCCGCCTGGGTCGAATATCCGCGCGAGGCCGTCACCTGGACCGGCCCCGGCGGCGCCCCCGCCACCTGGCGCTCCTCCGAACGCTCCTCGCGTGCCTTCTGCCCGGTCTGCGGCAGCTCTCTCGGCGCAATCGATGATGCGCCCGTGGTCGCCCTTTTGACCGGAGCCTTCGACAAACCCCACCTCCTGCCGCTGAAGCCGCAAAGCCACTCCTACAAGGCCAGCCGTCCGAAGTGGTGGCACCCAGAAGTCACGGCTTAAGCCTGCCAGGAAGCCCGCGCACCGGGACCAACCCTACCCGCCTTCTGCATCTTTCATTCTGGAAAAAATATCCCACGGGGGTCCGGGGGGTGTGAAACCCCCCGGCCGCCAGCCCCGGGCGCAGCCCAAAACAGTTAACAGGTCCTAAAGAGGCAAGACCAAGCGATTGATTTCTCATGGACGGGGACCCTGTCCCTGCCCGGGACAGCTGCCGGCTCAGCTTTCCGGCAGCTTCCCCAACTCCTCGACCGCCGTTTCCCTTAGCACCCTCAGGTCGGCCAGCGTCGCCTCCAGCTCTCCCCGCTGCCGGTCAAGCTCCACCAACTGCCGGTCCGCCAGCCGAAGCCAGGCCTCAAGCTGCGGGCGTTCGCCCTTTTTGCCGTAGATCAGCAGCCACTGGCGGATTTCCTCAAGGCTGAACCCGAACCGCCGCCCGCGCAGGATCAGCTTCATCCGCGCCTGTTCACGCGGCCCGTAGAACCGGGCACGGCCTTCCTTTTCGGGGGCCAGAAGCTCGATGTATTCGTAATAGCGCAGCGTCCGCGGGGTCACGTCGAACCTCGCGCACATCTCCTTGAAGGTAAGGCGGGTGTCGGTCATGCGCAGTCCTCCCACCGCAAGCCTAGCCTCTGCGGCCGGGGTCACGCAACGGTGCGGGGACTTGTGCTTCCTGCAGTCCGGCGGTTTGATGCCGCCAATCCAGGAGACAAGATGCCCGACACCCTGAAAATCGCCCGTCAGTTCATTGCCGCCCTGCCACACAGTCAGGCGCTGGGGATGCATCTGGAAGACATCAGCGAAGGCGTCGCCGTGATCTCGATGCCCTATGACACCCGGTTCATCGGCGATCCGACGACCGGCGTGATTCATGGCGGCGCGGTCAGCGCCCTGATGGATACGGCCGCAGGGGCCGCGGTGATGAGCCACCCGGAGGCGGGCGTTTCCACGGCAACGCTGGACCTGCGGATCGACTACATGCGCCCGGCAACCCCCGGCCAGACGATCCGCGCGCGGGCCGAGTGTCACCACGTCACCCGCAGTGTGGCCTTCATCCGCGCCGTGGCGACGGACGACGACGAAGCCCGCCCGGTGGCCACGGCAACGGGGGCCTTCACGGTCGAAGGACGCGCGAAATGAAGCGGCCCGAACCCGTTCACATCATAAAGCAGCGGCGTGAGGGGCTGTTGCGGTCGCTGGTGGATGGGGTGCCCTATATCGGGTTTCTTGGCATCCAGTTTGACCGCAGGGGCGATGAGCTTACGGCCATCCTGCCCTATCACGACCAGCTGATCGGAAACCCGATGCTGCCAGCCCTGCACGGCGGGGCGACAGCGGCGTTCCTTGAGGTGGCCGCGATCATCGAGCTGGCATGGTCGTCGCTTTGGGAAGGGGTCGAGACCGAAGGCGCTTTGCCATCCGGCCCGCTGCGCCTGCCGAAGACGATCGACTTTACCGTGGACTATCTGCGTGCCGGCCTTCCCCGCGACGCCTATGCCCGCGCCCGGGTGAACCGGTCCGGGCGGCGCTATGCCTCTGTCCATGTCGAGGCGTGGCAGGATAACCGCAGCCGGCTGTTTGCACAGGCGACCGGGCATTTCCTGATGCCGACCAACGGCACCCCCGGATGACAGAGATCACCCACGGCCGCGTCTTCAGGATCGCGGGACCCATCGTGCTGGCCAATGCCACCGTGCCCTTGCTGGGCGCGGTCGATACGGCCGTCATCGGGCAATTGGGCGACCCGGCGGCGCTGGGGGCTGTGGGGATCGGCGCGGTGATCCTGGCCACGCTTTACTGGGCCTTTGGTTTCCTGCGCATGTCCACCTCGGGCCTTGCCGCGCAGGCCGAAGGGGCGGGGGACAAGGCCGAACGCTCAGCCGTCCTGATCCGTGCGCTGATGGTCGGCCTTGCCGCAGGGTTGCTGCTGGTCGCCGCGCAGACAGTCCTGATCGCGGGGGCGTTCCGGCTGGCCCCGGCCAGCCCGCAGGTAGAGGGGCTGGCCGCAGAGTACCTGACGATCCGCATCTGGGGCGCGCCCGCCACCATCGGGCTTTACGCATTGACCGGTTGGCTGATCGGGCTGGGGCGGACGCGGGGGGTGCTGGTTCTGCAACTGTGGCAGAACGGGGCGAACATCGGGCTGGACCTGTGGTTCGTCATCGGCCTTGGCTGGGGCGTGCCGGGGGTGGCCGTGGCCACGCTGATCGCCGAATGGTCGGGCCTGCTGCTTGCCCTGTGGCTGGCACGCGATGCCTTTGGCACGGGCTTCCGCGCTGGACTTGCGCGGGTGCGCGACCGGGTGGCGCTGGGCCGGCTGTTCACCGCCAGCCGCGACATCATGCTGCGCACGATAATCCTGCAATTGTCCTTCACCAGCTTTGTCTTTCTGGGAGCGCGTTTTGGCGACGTGACCCTGGCCGCCAACCAGGTCGTGATGCAGTTCCTTGAGATCACCGCCTACGCCCTTGACGGTTTCGCCTTCGCCGCCGAGGCGCTGGTCGGCCAAGCCATCGGGGCACGAGCCGTGGCCGAAACGCGGCAAGCGGCACGCATCTGCATGATCTGGGGCTTGGGCGGGGCCGCCCTGATGTCGCTGGTCATCCTGCTGACCGGCCCGGCGCTGATCGACGTGATGACCACATCGCCCGAGGTGCGCGAGGAAGCGCGGCGCTATCTGCCTTGGCTGGTGGCAGCGCCCCTGATCGGCGCGGCGGCCTGGATCTATGACGGCATCTTCATCGGCGCGCTTCTGACCGGACAGATGGTGCGCGCCATGCTGATTTCGGTTGTCGTCTATGTTCTGGCGCTGCTGGTTTTGGTGCCGACGCTGGCCAACCACGGCCTCTGGGCCGCATTGATGATCCTGAATGCGACGCGGACCTTCACCCTCTGGCGGCGCTATCCCAAGGTTCTGGCGCTGGCGGAGCGCGGGTAAGGCTTGCCTTCCGCCCATGCCCGGGGCCATGATCGCCGCGCCAAATCGGGGGATACCATGCGGAAGTTTCTGGTCGTGCTGGACGACAGCCGCGAATGCCTGAACGCGATGCGCTTTGCCGCGCTCAGGGCTGCGCACACCGGGGGTGGGGTCACGATCCTGTCGATCGTCCCGCCGGAAGAGTTTCAGACCTGGATGGGCGTCGCCGACCTGATGCGCGCCGAGGCGCGGGAACGGATCGAGGCGCATTTCGAGGTTTTCGCCAAGTGGATGCGCGACAAGCAGGGCGTCAACCCGGAACTCGTCATCCGCGAGGGCGACCCGGTCGTCGAGATTCTGGCTCAGGTGAACGATGACCCGTCGATCGGCATCCTTGTGCTTGGTGCCGGGACCGACAAGTCCGGCCCCGGCCCGCTGGTAACCGCGATGAGCCGCGCCTCGGGCAACTTGCCGATCCCGATCACCATCGTGCCGGGCGACATGTCCAAGGAACGGCTGGAAGCGATCACTTGAGCTGAAAGCTGCTGCCCAAGGGCAGCATTGGTAGCGCAAAGGGACGGTATGGTGCAGAAAATGCCGCCCCGTAAGCGCAGGCTTACGCAGGTAAGCGCCTGAATATTGCGATAGTATAGGGTGGGGACTAGGTCGGGTCCAATCCCAAGGAACCCCCCATGTCATCCACACCATCTTCCGTCTCGGGCAATCGCCCGGTCTTTTCCCCTTTTGCGCTGAACGTCGCGGTCGCCGCCTATCTGATGGCGCTGTGCAATGCCACGTTCTGGGGCCATCTGTTCCGCATCTTTCAGGATCAGCCCGTCGCCGCCTTGATCTTTGCCGGGGCAGTCACGGCGCTGATGTTGCTGGTCATCTCGCTTCTGGCGGTCAGGCGGGCGCAAAAGCCGGTGCTGGTGGCGCTGATCCTGATTTCGGCCGTGACCTCGTTCTACATGGACCGGCTTGGCGTGGTGATCGACCGCGAGATGATCCAGAACGCCGTGACGACGACGGTGGCCGAATCCAAGCATCTGATCACGCCGCAATTCCTGATCCATGTCGGGCTTTACGGGGTCATCCCCGCGGCGCTGGTGCTTTTGGTGCGGGTCCGCAGGCGGACGGTGTGGCCTGCACTGGGGGTCTGGGCCCTGGTCACCGCAGGATCGGCAGTGCTGGTCGTGGGGCTGTTGTTCACCAACCTCAAGACCTATTCGACGGTGCTGCGCGCCGACAAGGAACTGATGGGGTCGGTTCAGCCGCTGGCGCCGATCAGCGGGGCGCTGCGCTATGCCAAGATGATGCTGAAGTCGACCAACATCACCTTGCAGGCAACCGGGACCGACGCGCGGCCGGGCGATTATCTGGCAGCGGCGGACAAGCCGGTGCTGATGGTCATCGTGGCCGGGGAAACCGGGCGGGCGGCCAACTGGTCGCTGGGTGGTTACGAACGCGAGACGAACCCCGAACTGGCCAAACGCGACATCCTTTACTTCACCGACGTCAGCAGCTGCGGCACGGCCACGGCGACGTCATTGCCCTGCATGTTTTCCCCCCTGACCCGCAGTGACTATTCCTACGAGGGGGGCCTTGGGACCGAGAACGTGCTGGATGTGCTGGTCCGCGCCGGGTTCGACGTGGAGTGGTGGGACAACAACACCGGTGACAAGGCCGTCGCCGCCCGGGTGCCATCACGGATGATGACCGAAAAGGACGGGGCCGAATTCTGCCAGCCGGAATGCATTGACGGCGTGTTCCTGAAACACCTGGAAGAGAAGGCTGCCACGATCACCAAGAACACTGTGATCGTCCTCCATCAGATCGGCAGCCATGGGCCCAGCTACTGGCTGCGCTATCCGGCGGACCAGGAACGCTTTGCCCCTGCCTGCCAGACGCCGGAACTGTCGCTGTGTTCGACCGAAGAGATCGTGAATGCCTATGACAACACGATTGCCTACACCGACCATTTCCTTGCTCAGGTCATTGATCTGCTGGAGGCGGAAGATCGGGTCTATCCCGCCATGTATTATGTCTCTGACCATGGCGAAAGCCTTGGTGAAAGCGGCATCTACCTGCATGGCACGCCGTATTTCATGGCACCGGACACGCAGACGCATGTGCCGATGGTGATCTGGATGTCGCAGCGGTTCCGTGACAGCATGGGCCATGACATTGACTGCATGGAGACGCAGGTGACCAAGCCGGTATCGCACGACCACATGTTCTCGACCGTCCTTGGGCTTTTGGACGTCGTGACTACGGCCAAGGACGCGGAACTGGACATTGCGGCCACCTGTCGGGCAAAGGCAACCTGAGCGATGTCGGGGACAAGGCCGCCGCGCAAGACCGGTCTGGCGCATTTCGTGGCCGCAGCGGGTTATTCCATCGGCGGCGCGCGGCGGCTGTGGCGCGAATCCGCCTTTCGGCAAGAGGTGCTGGCCCTTGGCGCTCTGGTCGTGATCTTCGCCGTCACCGGCGCGACCATGGCGGAGTTTCTGGGCCTGCTGATCCTGTCGCTGATCGTTCTGGCCGTCGAAGCCCTGAACACGGCCATCGAGGAACTGGTCGACAACGCCTCGCCCGGCTGGTCGGAGTTTGCGAAGAACACAAAGGACCTGGGGTCTTTCGCGGTGATGTGCGCGCTGGTCGCAACCGGGCTTTATGCGCTCTGGGTGGTGGTCCTTTAGGGGGCTGCAGTGCACGCCCCGGACAGGCCTGCGAAGATTTAGAACGGTTCCAAACTTGACAGGCGGGTATGCAAGGCGCATATCCGAGTAGAACTGTCGGAGACCAAAAGATGTTCATCCAGACCGAATCCACGCCGAACCCCGCAACGCTCAAATTCCTGCCCGGCCAGACAGTGCTGGAACTTGGCACAGCCGATTTCCCCAGCGCCGATGCGGCAGAGAAATCGCCACTGGCCCGGCGCATCTTTGCGGTTGGTGGGGTGACCGGCGTGTTCTTTGGCACGGATTTCGTGACCGTGACCAAGGCGGAAGCCACGGACTGGCAGCACATCAAGCCCGCGATCCTTGGCGCGATCATGGAGCATTACCAGTCCGGCGCCGCCGTGATGGAAGGTGAGGGTGCCACAGGTGGCGGCCACGCCGAACATACTGGCGAAGATGGCGACATCGTGCGCCAGATCAAGGAATTGCTGGACACCCGCGTCCGCCCCGCCGTTGCGCAGGATGGTGGCGACATCACCTTTCACGGCTTTGACCGCGGCGTGGTCTATCTGCACATGCAGGGCGCCTGCGCGGGCTGCCCGTCCAGCACCCTGACGTTGAAGATGGGGATCGAGAACCTGCTGCGGCACTACATCCCCGAAGTGCTGGAAGTGCGCCCGGTCGCGGCCTGACCTTTCGTGGCGGCTCATCGCTCCCTTCGGGTCGCTCTTCGCGCGGCGGCAGACGACGAGAAGATGACATCGCACGAAAAGCTTCCCCTTCTGGCCTTTGACACTTCGGCCGCGCATTTCGCGGCCGCTTTGCTGTTCGCAGACCGGGTGATCCTGCGGCATGAACCGATGGAGAAGGGCCAAGCCGAACGTCTTGTGCCACTTCTGGAGGAACTGCTTGCGGAAGGTGGCATTGGCTGGCCGGACCTGAAAGCGCTGGCGGTGGGCACCGGGCCGGGCAACTTTACCGGCGTTCGGATCGCGGTTGCCGCCGCCCGGGGTCTGGCCTTGGGACTGGGCATCCCGGCGATCGGGGTCACCCGGCTGGAGGCGTTGGCACATGGCCTGCCGCGCCCCCTGACAGTCGTCGAAGACGCCCGGCGCGGTGAGGTCTATGTGCAGGCGTTCAATGCCGATGGCGCAGGTCCGGCCGGGCTGGTCGCGTTGGAAACTCTGGCGCTGACAGGCCCGGCGACCGGATCGGCGGCAGGCCCGCAAGCCCTTGGCCCCGCGCAGCCATTGGCCGAAGCGATTGCCCGAATCGGCGCCGAGCGGGCCCTGACCCCGCAGCCGCGCCCGGCGCCGTTCTATTTGCGCGGGGCGGATGCAGCCCCCCCGTCCGATCCGCCACCGGTGATCCTGGATGCCTGATGCGCAAGTGGGGGCGCTGCCCCCGTCGCCCGTTCCGGGCGCCTCCCCCGGGATATTTGTGGAAGAGAAAGCGGGAGTTGGCTGTGACGCCTGACGCCCTCTCAACCTTGCACGCCCGCGCCTTCACGACGCCCCGACCGTGGAGTGCGGAAGAATTCGCCGGCTGGCTTGCCGATCCTTTGACCTTCCTGCTGGTCGAAGGGGATGCCGGGTTCCTGCTTGGCCGGGCCGTCGCGGGCGAGGCGGAGCTTTTGACCGTGGCCGTCGCCCCCGAGGCGCGGGGCCGGGGGCTTGGGCAACGCCTTGTCTCACGCTTTCTTTATCAGGCGCGGCTGAGGGGGGCCGAGGTGGCCTTTCTGGAAGTGGCCGAGGATAACGGACCGGCAAGAGCGGTTTATTCCCGCGCCGGTTTCGCGGAATCCGGGCGGCGGCGCGGCTATTACCGCACGCCACAGGGGCAGGCGGTCGATGCACTGGTCCTGCGGCGGGTGCTGACGGATGGGGCAGGCACAGGCTCAACCTGACCGGACGGTCAAAATTCCGGCACCTGCCCCGCGAATATCCCTTGACCACCCCAAGCGACTACGCCCAACTTCTAAGCGAGTGCCAGTGCCGACTCTGGCCCCTTCCGGGGCCTCTGTCTGCGCAAGCTGGCATGAAGCAAAACAACAACCGACCGGGAGCATCCGATGACCTTCATGAAATCCCTGATGGGCGCCACTGCCATGGCCCTCACTGCTGGCGCAGCGCTGGCGGAACCTGCGATCATCTTCGATCTGGGTGGCAAGTTCGACAAGTCGTTCAACGAGGCCGCCTTCAACGGCGCCGAGAAATGGGCCAAGGAAACCGGCGGCACCTACAAGGAACTGGAGATGCAGTCCGAGGCCCAGCGTGAGCAGGCCCTGCGGCGTCTGGCCGAATCCGGTGCCAACCCAGTCGTGATGACCGGCTTTGCCTTCGGCGACGTGCTGAACACCGTGGCCCCCGACTTCCCGGATACCAAGTTTGCAATCATCGACATGGTGGTGGAACAGCCAAACGTGAAATCGGTGGTCTTCACCGAACATGAAGGCAGCTACCTTGTCGGCATGATGGCCGGCCTTGCCTCGAAAACCGGCACTGTCGGCTTCATCGGCGGCATGGACATCCCGCTGATCCGCCGCTTTGGCTGCGGCTATGCGCAAGGCGTTGTCGCCGCGAACCCGGATGCCAAGGTCGTCCTCAACATGACCGGCACCACCCCGGCGGCGTGGAACGACCCGGTCAAGGGCGCGGAACTGGCCAAAGGCCAGAAGGCGCAAGGCGCGGACGTGATCTATGCGGCGGCCGGCGGCACGGGCGTGGGCGTCCTGCAGGCGGCGGCCGATGAAGGCATCCTGTCGATCGGCGTGGACAGCAACCAGAACGGGATGCACCCGGGCATGGTTCTGACATCGATGCTGAAGCGGGTGGACGTGGCCGTCTACAACGCCTTCATGGAAGGCACCGATCTTGCCCCCGGCATCAACGTGCTGGACCTCAAGGCGGAAGGCGTCGGATACGCGATGGATGAAAACAATGCCTCGCTGGTGACCCCGGAAATGCAGGCCGCCGTCGACGCAGCCGCCGAGAAGATCAAGGCGGGTGAGCTGGTCGTGCACGACTACATGTCGGACAACACCTGCCCGGCAGCGACGTTCTAAGCTTTCGTCCAGAAAAGTCGGGTGCCGCGCCAGCCCATGGCGCGGCACTTTTTCAAAATGACCAAAGGCCGCGGGCATGTGCGGCGGTCACCTCGGCGAAACGGGGTGTCAGGGGGGGGTTGCATGGCGGACAGCGCACTCGCCATTGAACTGAAGGGCATTTCCAAGGCCTTCGGTCCGGTACAGGCGAACAAGGACATCAACATCGCCGTGCCGCGCGGCACGATCCACGGGATCATCGGCGAAAACGGTGCGGGAAAATCGACGCTGATGTCGATCCTGTATGGGTTCTACAAGGCCGACGCCGGCGAGATTTTTGTCGGCGGCCAGTTGACCGCCATCCCCGACAGCCAAAGCGCGATCCGCGCCGGGATCGGCATGGTGTTCCAGCATTTCAAGCTGGTGCAGAATTTCACCGTGCTGGAAAACATCATCCTTGGCGCCGAAGAGGGCGCCCTTCTGAACACCAGCCTCGCCAAGGCGCGTCAGGTGCTTGCGGATCTGTCGCGCGACTATGAACTTGACGTCGAACCCGACGCGCTGATCGAGGACCTGTCGGTCGGCCACCAGCAGCGGGTCGAAATCCTCAAGGCGCTGTACCGGCAGGCCGATATCCTTATTCTCGACGAACCCACGGGTGTCTTGACCCCGGCCGAGGCGGACCACCTGTTCCGCATCCTCAAAGGTTTGAAAGATCAGGGGAAAACCATCATCCTGATCACCCACAAACTGCGCGAGATCATGGAGGCGACGGATAACGTGTCCGTCATGCGGCGCGGCACGATGGTCGCCACGGTCAAGACGGCGGAAACCTCGCCCGAACAGCTGGCCGAGCTGATGGTGGGCCGCAAGGTCCTGCTGGAGGTGGAAAAGAAGCCTGCCACCCCCGGGGCTGTGGTCCTGAAGGTTGAAGACTTGCGGGTGCGGGATGAACACAAGGTCGAACGGCTGAAAGGTGTCAGCTTCGACATCCGCGCGGGCGAAATCCTCGGGATTGCCGGGGTGGCGGGGAACGGGCAGTCGGAACTGCTTGCGGCCTTGGGCGGCATGATGCGCGCCACGGGCCGGATCACGCTGAACAATGCGGACCTGCCGCTGTCGGGCAAGGGGTCCGACGGCCAAAGCCGCCGCAACGCAGGCATCGCCCATGTGCCGGAGGACCGGCATCACTATGGCCTGATCCTTGATTTCACGGCCTGGGAAAACGTGGCCTTCGGCTATTTCAACGAACCGGAATACCAGACGAACGCGTTGTTCATGAATAACGAAGCGCTGCGCGAAGACACCCGCCGCAAGATGGAAAAGTTCGATGTGCGCCCGCCAAACCCGTGGCTTCCCGCCAAAAGCTTTTCCGGCGGCAACCAGCAGAAGATCGTCGTCGCCCGCGAGATCGAGCAGAACCCCGAGCTTCTCCTGATCGGCCAGCCCACGCGCGGCGTGGACATCGGCGCGAT
Source organism: Tabrizicola piscis (assembly GCF_003940805.1). Classification (NCBI taxonomy): domain Bacteria; kingdom Pseudomonadati; phylum Pseudomonadota; class Alphaproteobacteria; order Rhodobacterales; family Paracoccaceae; genus Tabrizicola; species Tabrizicola piscis. The sequence continues at coordinate 2,828,777 of NZ_CP034328.1, read as the reverse complement.
CGAGTTCATCCACAAGCAGATCGTCGCCCTGCGCGACCAAGGCAAGGCGATCCTGCTAGTGTCCGTGGAACTGGATGAGATCATGAGCCTGTCTGACCGCATCGCCGTGATGTTCGACGGCCAGTTGATGGGCTTCCGCGACCCCGAAAAAACCGACGAACGCGAGTTGGGGATGATGATGGCCGGGATGACGGGCCAAAGTCCCGGCAAAGGGGAGGCCGCGTGATGGACCGCTTGCCGCGTTGGGCGGATGTCGCCCTCGTTCCGCTTGTCTCGCTCCTCCTCGCCGCGATCATCTCGGCCCTCGTGCTTCTGTCCATCGGACAAAGCCCGGTCGAGGCGTTCAACGTCATGGTCGATGGCGCGCTTGGGTCAGCCTATGGCTGGGGGTACACGCTGTACTACACCACCAGCTTCATCTTCACCGGCCTTGCAGTGACCATGGCCTTCCATGCGGGCCTCTTCAACATCGGCGGCGAGGGGCAAGCGCAGTTGGGTGGCCTTGGCGTGGCGCTGGTCTGCCTGTCGCTTCCCTGGCCACACTGGACCCTCGCGCTGGCGGCTGCGACGCTGGGTGCTGCGGTCTTCGGGGCGGCATGGGCGGCGATCCCGGCCTATCTGCAGGCCAAGCGCGGCAGCCATATCGTCATCACCACGATCATGTTCAACTACATCGCCGCTGCTGTGCTGGTCTACCTCCTTGTCGACGTCCTGCGCCCGGCGGGGCAGATGGACCCGGCCTCGGCCCGGTTCCCCGAAGGCGCCAAGCTGCCGACGCTGGACACCATCCCCGGCTTCAACCTGGTGTTCCAGAAGGCGGTGCCTGCCAACGTCACGCTATTCATCGCACTGGCCATGGCGGTTGTCGTCTGGGCGATCCTGTGGCGCACAAGGCTTGGCTATCAGATCCGCGCTTTCGGCAAGTCTGAACCGGCTGCGCGCTATGCCGGGATCAACCCGGTCTACATCATCATGGTCGCCATGCTGCTGTCGGGCGGCCTTGCCGGAATGATGAGCATCAACAACGTGATGGGCGAAGCCGAACGGTTGCTGCAGAACTCCTCCGAAGGCGCAGGCTTCATCGGCATCGCGGTTGCGCTGATGGGACGAAACCATCCGATTGGCGTGGTTCTGGCGGCGCTGCTGTTCGGCTTCCTCTACCAGGGCGGGGCCGAGCTGGGGCTGTGGACCTCGATCCCGATCGAGATGCGGATCGTGGTGCAGGGCCTTGTGATCCTGTTCACCGGGGCGCTCGACGTGATGGTGCGGATGCTGCTGACCCGCATCTTCGGCCTGTTCCGCAGCCAGAAGCTGGGAGCCGCATGATGGACTATGCAACGCTGCTGCAACTCCTCGACTCGACCCTGCGTCTGGCTACGCCCTTGCTGCTTGCCTGCCTCGCCGGGTTGTTCTCCGAACGCTCCGGCATCTTCGACATCGGGCTTGAGGGCAAGATGCTGGCTGCCGCCATGGCCTCGGGGGCCGTGGCCTTCCTGACCGGGTCCGTCTGGCTCGGGCTGCTTGCGGGCATTGGTGCCTCGCTCGTCTTCGCGCTGATCCACGGTCTTGCGTCGATCACCTTCCGCGGCAACCAGTTGATTTCCGGCGTGGCGCTTAACTTTCTGGCCGCCGGGATGACCGTCCTTGTGGCGCAGCGCCTGTTCGGTCAGGGCGGCAGGACCCCACCGCTCAGTGGCGAGGCGCGGTTCAACCCGGTCACCCTGCCCTTCGCGGAAAGCCTGCGCGAGGTGCCGGTTCTTGGCCCGCTGTACTATGAGGTGATCTCCGGCCACTCGCTGCTGGTCTATGCGGCACTGGGGCTGGTGCCACTGTCCTGGTGGGTCCTGAACCGCACGCGGTTCGGTCTGCGTCTGCGGGCCGTCGGCGAAAACCCCGCGGCGGTGGATACGGCGGGGGTGTCGGTCGTGGGGCTGCGCTTTGCGGCAGTGGCAATCACCGGCGTCCTGTGCGGGTTGGCCGGGGCTTACATGGCAACAGCCCTGCAGGCAGGCTTTGGCAAGGACATGACGGCGGGGCGCGGCTATATCGCCCTTGCCGCCCTCATCTTCGCCAAATGGCGGCCGGTCGCGGCGCTGTGGGCTTGCCTCCTGTTCGGGTTCTTCCAGGCGCTTGCCCTGCGACCCGATGTGGTAGAGGCCGTTGTTCAGATGAAGGTGCCGGTCCCGTTCCTTGACGCCCTGCCCTATATCCTGACCGTCGTCGTGCTTGCAGGCTTCATCGGCAAGGCAATCCCGCCCCGCGCCGGCGGTGAGCCTTATGTGAAGGAACGCTAAGCCCTTTCACATTTGCCCAAATATCCCACGGGGGTGCGGGGGTGTGAAACCCCCGCTCCTCGACCAGCCAAAGGCGATCCCGATGACCGATGCTGCCAGCCTTGCCCAAGCGATCCGCGCCCGCGCCGGGGATGCGCCCGTCAGACTTGGCCTGATCCTCGGCTCGGGCCTTGGCCATATCGCGCATCAGGTTGAAGGCGTGGCGATCCCTTACGATGACCTTCCCGGCTTCCCGCATGTGGGCGTTTCCGGTCACAACCCGAACCTTCATATCGGCACGCTGGAAGGCGTCCGGGTCGCCGTATTCGGCGCACGGGAACATTACTATGAAAACGGCAACCCCAGGGCGATGCTGTTGCCACTGCAGGTGCTGAAGGCCTTGGGGGCAAGTGAACTGATCCTGACCAATGCCGCCGGGTCCCTGCGCCCCGACATTGCGCCGGGGGATCTGATGCTGCTGTCAGACCATATCAACTACAGCGGCCTCAACCCGCTGATCGGCGAAAAGACCGACGCCCGCTTCGTGCCGATGACCGACGCGCATGACCCCGGGCTCAGGTCCGCGCTGAAGGCCGCCGCCGCGCGCGAAGGGCTGGCCCTGCCTGAAGGCGTTTACTGCTGGTACTCCGGCCCGTCCTTTGAAACCCCTGCCGAAATCCGCATGCTCAAGACCCTCGGCGGGGATGCCGTCGGCATGTCCACCGTGCCCGAGGTGATCCTTGCCCGCTTCCTTGGCCTGCGGGTCGCTGCCATCTCGACCATCACCAACATGGCCGCCGGGATGAGCGACGAAAAGATCAGCCACGAACACACCAAGGCCATGGCCCCCTTGGGTGCGGCAAAACTGGAACGCATCCTGAGGGATTTCCTGCGGACCCTCCGACAAGGCGCATAGGCGTTTGACTTCACCGTCAAAGGCGCGCAACCCTTTGATCATCCCACCGCTTTCGCCGCCGATTGGGCCGCTTAGATGCAGCTTTACCTCCCCATCGCCGAAATATCGGTCAATGCCTTCCTCATTCTGGGGCTGGGTGGGGTCGTGGGGTTCCTGTCCGGCATGTTCGGCGTGGGCGGCGGCTTTCTGATCACACCCCTTCTGTTTTTCATCGGCGTTCCCCCTGCCGTGGCTGTGGCCACCGGGGCTAATCAGGTGGTCGCCTCGTCGATTTCCGGCGTATTGGCCCAACTCAGGCGCAAGGGCGTGGACTTCCACATGGGGGGTGTCCTTCTGGCGGGGGGCATTGCCGGGTCAGCCATCGGGGTCTGGGTGTTCCGCCTGATGACCGAAGCCGGCCAGATCGACCTGTTTGTCCAGCTGTCCTACGTCCTTTTCCTTGGCCTCATCGGCGCGATGATGCTGCAGGAAAGCCTGCGCAGCCTGCTCCGGACCCGCAAACCCGGCGCGCCGATCCGGCGAAGCCATGTGCACTCCTGGGTGCATGGCCTGCCGCTCAAGATGAAATTCCGCGCAAGCGGGCTTTACATCAGCGTCATCCCGCCCCTGATCGTGGGGGCGCTGGTCGGGTTTCTGGCGGCGATCATGGGGGTCGGCGGCGGGTTCATCATGGTGCCCGCGATGATCTACCTCTTGGGGATGCCCACCAAGGTCGTGATCGGCACTTCGCTGTTCCAGATCATCTTCGTCACGGCTTTCACCACGGTCATGCACGCCGTCACCAGCCAGACGGTCGACATGATGCTGGCGCTGATCCTGATCCTTGGCGGGGTGGTCGGCGCGCAGATCGGCACGCGGGTGGGCGTACGGCTCAAGGCGGAACAGCTGCGCATCCTGCTGTCGCTTCTGGTGCTGGCAGTCTCCGTGCGGATCGCCGTGGACCTTCTGGTCAAACCGGGCGAGCTTTACTCGGTCGCACCCGGGGTGTTGCCATGATCCGCGCGCATCGCCTTGTCAGGGCTCTGCTGCTGGTGCTGGTCCTCGCCCCGCCCGCGCTGGCGCAAGAGACCATCGTCTCGGGCCTCAGCCAGAGCCGGGTGTCGATCACCGCCGATTTTGACGGATCGGAAATCCTGATCTATGGCGCGGTCAAGCGTGACACCCCGGCCCCCGAGGGTGGCCCGTTGGAGGTGATCGTGACGGTGGAAGGGCCGTCAACCCCGGTCACGGTGCGCCGGAAAGATCGGGTGGCAGGCATCTGGGTGAACAACGCCGAGGTGGTGGTGGACAGCGCGCCCAGCTTCTACGCCGTGGCGACAACCGGCCCCTTGAACCATATCCTGTCGGACATCGAAAACCTGCGGCATGGCATCACGATTGAACGGGTGATCCGCGCTGTCGGCATCACGGCCGAGGCAGAGCAGTCAGGCGAATTCCTTCTGGCATTGCTACGTGTGCGGACCGATGAAGACCGCTACCGCATGCTGGAAGGCAAGGTGGAACTGACCGAGGAAACCCTGTTCCGGGCCGATGTGGTCCTGCCCGCAAACCTGACCGAGGGCGAATACAAGGTCAGGCTGTTTCTCCTGCGTGACAAGCGGGTGGTGGCGCAGCAGCAGCGGCTGATCGGCGTCCGGAAAGAGGGGTTGGAGCGGTTCATCTTCAACCTCGCGCAGGAACAGCCGCTGATCTACGGGCTGATCTCGCTGGTGCTGGCTGCGGTCGCCGGGTGGGGGGCTTCGGCGGCCTTCCGGCTGGTCAGGGCCTGACGACCCCTCCTCGCGCGACTTCGTCTTCTCGTCGGCAAGCACGCACCCCAGCGAGGAGTGACGAAGTCATCGACGAGCGGCGGGCCAGGACGCCCCCTTAACCCTTCTTCTTCACCAGCGCCGCTTCCAGCGCCACGATCCGCGCCTCCAGCGCCGCGTTCTCTTCGCGGGCTTTCTGGGCCATGGCGCGGGCGGCATCGAATTCTTCGCGCGTCACGAAATCCCGGTCGGCCATCCAGCGGTCGACCATGCTTTTGAAGGCGGTCTCGGCCTCGGTCTTGGCGCCTTGGGCCACGCCCATCGCATTGGTCATCAGCTGGCTCATGTCGTCCAGAAACTTGTTGCGGGTCTGCATGGGCCTCTCCTTCGCGGGTCTGCCCTTTATATGGGCCGCGCAGGCCCAGACACAAGCTTGTCAAAGGGCGACCGATCGCCGCCGGTTGACATCGCACGCCCCCCCCGCGACAAGCAGCCAGCTTCACGGAAAGTGCGCAATGATCCCCTTCCCCGACCTGTCGCCCACCCTGTTCGAGGTCGAGATCTTCGGCCTGACACTTGCCCTGCGCTGGTATGCGCTGGCCTATATCGCCGGGATCGTCTTTGGCTGGTGGATCATCCTGCGCGCCATCCGCACGCCGCACCTGTGGCAGGGCACCCCGCCCCTGACGGCCGAGCAGGTGGAGCGGTTTTCCACCTGGGCGGTGGTTGGCATCATCCTTGGCGGGCGGCTTGGCTATGTCCTGTTCTATGACCCAGCCACCTACCTTGCCGAACCGTGGAAGATCCCCTTCGTCTGGGAAGGTGGCATGGCGTTTCACGGCGGCTTTGCCGGTGTGGCCGTTGCCGGTCTGTGGTTCTGCCGTCGTGAAAAGATCCCCATGCTGTCCATGGGCGACCTTCTGGCGTTGGCGGTGCCGGTCGGGCTGATGCTGGGCCGGCTGGCCAATTTCATCAACGCCGAGCTTTGGGGCCGACCAACCACCCTGCCCTGGGGCGTGATCTTCCCGGGCGAGGCCGCACAAACCTGCCAGGGCGTCGTGGGCCTTTGCGCGCGCCACCCCAGCCAGTTGTACCAAGCGGCACTTGAGGGGCTCTTGCTGGCCATTGTCCTGATCTGGCTGGCCTTCCGGCGCGGGTGGCTGAAGCGGCCGGGCGCGATCATGGGGGTGTTCCTGCTGGGCTACGGTCTGGCGCGCTTCGCCGTCGAATTCGTCCGCCAGCCCGACGCGCAATTCGTCAGCGAAGGCAACCCTATCGGCCTTGCGCTGCACATCGGCGGCTATGGGCTGACCATGGGCCAGGTCCTTTCCCTGCCGATGATCGCGGCGGGCCTGTGGTTTGCCATGCGCGCCAGGGCGCGCTGACCGAGGCGCCGATGACCCCACTTGGCCATCTTCTGATCGAGCGTATCCGCGAAGGCGGGCCGATCTCGGTGGCCGACTACATGACGGATTGCCTGCTGCATCCCGTCCACGGCTATTACACCACGCGCGAACCCTTCGGCACTGCCGGTGACTTCACCACCGCACCCGAGATCAGTCAGATGTTCGGCGAACTCTTCGGTCTGGCCCTGGCGCAGGCCTGGGTGGATCAGGGGGCCCCCGCGCCCTTTACGCTGGCCGAACTCGGCCCCGGGCGCGGCACGCTGATGGCCGATGTGCTGCGCGCCACCCGGGCCGTTCCGGGCTTTCACGCTGCTGCCCGTGTGGTGCTGGTCGAAGCCTCGCCCCGGTTGCGCGCGGTGCAAGGGCAGGCGCTGGCCGCCTTTAGTGCCGATGTCCAATGGGCCGACACGGTCGACGATCTGCCGGATGCCCCCCTGTTCCTGCTGGCCAATGAATTCCTCGACGCCCTGCCAATCCGCCAGTTCCAGCGCGGCGAAGATGGCTGGCGTGAGCGGCTGGTGGGTCTGGCGAATGGGCAACTGGCCTTTGGTCTGTCCGACCTTCTGGCAAAAGTCCCCGACACCCCCGCCTTCCAGACAGCGCCTATGGGGA